>JACREH010000069.1 GCA_016218345.1 Gammaproteobacteria bacterium
GCGGGCGGTTTCCGCGGCGCCGAGCCGGGCCCACTCGCGCACCATGGCGGAGGTCATCTCGACGTGACATTGAAACGCGAGCGTCTTGCCGATGACGAACGCCTGGTTGGCGCAATCGCGACTGGTCAGGATGCGGGTGGCCCCCGGCGGGATGGAGAACGTTTCGCCGTGCCAGTGGAACACCTCGAACTCGGCCGGCAGGTCGTCGAGCCAGTCGGCCGCGAGCGGGCCGTTGACACGGCTCACCGGCAGCCAGCCGATTTCCTTCACCGGGTTGCGCGTGACGGCGCCGCCCAGCGCCTTGCTGATGAGTTGACCGCCCAGGCAATGGCCCAGCACCGGCCGATCGGCGGCGACCGCCTGGCGGATCAAGGCGAGTACCGGCGGAATCCACGGGAGATCGTCGTTCACGCTCATCGGTCCGCCCATGAACACAAGCGCCGAAAATCCGTCTATGCTGGTAGGTACCGGGTCGTTGTTGTCGATGCGGATGAGACGCTGGGGGAGGCCGCGGCGCGCCAGGAAGTCGGCCAGATAGCCGGGCCCTTCGCTGGCGGCGTGGCGGAAGATGGCGATCTCCTTCATGCCGGGATTGTAGCGTTACTCACTCAGGCTGTGAACCGATGCCGATGCTGTCGCGAACCATTCAGATCCTATTGTTGCTCTGGCCGCTGCCGCTGTACGCGGTCGACAGCGTCACGCTTTATGCGCTGTTCAAGGACAAGGCCATTCTGCAGATCGACGGCGCGCGCCGGGTGTTGGCGAACGGCGAGGCCAGCCCCGAGGGCGTACGGTTGATCGACACCGACACCCAGAGCGACGAGGCGGTGGTCGAGATCGACGGCAAGCGCGAGACCCTCAAGCTGGGCGTGGTCGTCTCCAGTTTTCAGGGCGGTGCCCCGGCGGGCGTCACGCTCTGGGCCGACAGCCAGGGATTTTTCGTCGCCCAAGGCAGCATCAACGGTCAGCCGGTGGCGTTTCTGGTCGATACCGGCGCCAACACCGTCGCGCTCAACGGCGCGTTGGCGCAGCGCCTCGGACTCGACCATAAAAAGAAGGGCCAGGCGAGCGTCGTCACCACCGCGTCCGGAAACGTCCGGGCGCGGCGCGTGCTGCTGGATACGGTGAAGGTCGGCGAGATCGTCCAGCACAACGTCGAAGCGGTGGTGCTGGACGGCGCGCAGCCGTCCACGCCGCTGCTCGGCATGTCGTTCCTCAATTCCATGGAGATGCGGCGCGACGGCAACAAGATGGAGTTGATTAAAAAGTACTAAGATTTCGAACCGCCAAGGACGCCAAGAAAAACAATTTCATGGATCCGGCCCCGGGCGACCCCACGATTGTCACAATAATTACGTATTTCTCGGGCGCCGTGCGGGCCCCGCAGGCGCGTTGCCTGAGGCAGTTACAGGTGCTAACGTGTAGGCAACCTGGGCGGCATCGATCCGGGGGCAACAGAGGCATGACTCGCAATACTGCACACACCAACTTCCATCAAGATAGGAGTCTCGCAATGAAAATTCATTTTTCGAATATCGCCAAGATTTCCCTGCTCGCCCTGGTGTTCGGCTTGACCGCCGGTTGCGCCACCACCGCCGACCTGGAGCGCGTCGAGAAGATCGCCAAAGAGGCCAAGGCCGCGGCCGACGCGGCCAACCAGTGCTGCAAGGACACCAACGCCCGCATCGACAAGATGTTCAAGGGTTCGCAGAAGAAATAACCGCCCGGCAGTACGACCAAACCCCCTGGCGCCAGGCGTCAGGGGGTTTTATTTTGCCCGTCGTCGGCGTGGCGCGCGGTGCTGGCCGGCGGCGAGACCGGTTCGGGAATGCCGCGCGCCGCGCCGGCGGCGTCGAGCGCGCGCGCCCAGTCGACCGGGATGGATTTCTTCCCGGTTGCGGCGAGGATCGCCTGCACCGCCGGTGTCAGGTTATTGGGGGAAGCCTGTTTGCTGTCGGCGAACGGCGGGTGGCTTTCCAACAGCAGCACGCCGTCGCGCCAGCCGGCCTTGTACGGCTGATCGACGATGCGCACCGGCGTGCCGACCGGTACGCTCCGGAACAGCGCCTCGATGTCTTCCGGATAGAGACGCACGCAGCCGTGGGTGACGCGCATGCCGATGCCGTTCGGTTTGTTGGTGCCGTGAATGAGGTAGCCGTCGAAGCCGAGACGCAGGGCATACTCGCCGAGCGGATTGTCCGGCCCGGGCGGCACGGCCGCCGGCAGCGGATCGCCGTCGGCGGCGTGCTCGGCGCGGATCGACTTCGGCGGATACCAGGTGGGCCGGGCGACCTTGGCGGCGACCTGGGTCAACCCGAGCGGCGTCGACCAATCCATGTCGCCGACGCTGACCGGATGGGTGACGACGGTGCGCGCCCCGGCCGCGGCCGGCGGATAGTAATAGAGCCGCAGCTCCGATACGTTCAGCACGATGCCCGTGCGCGGCGACGCCGGCAGGATATATTGGGTCGGCACGGTGACGACGGTGCCGGCGCGCGGCAGCCACGGATCGACGTCCGGGTTGGCGCGGACGATTTCCTCGTAGCCGATGTGGAAGCGGCGGGCGATGTCGGACAGCGAGTCGTCTTCATTCGCCACGACCGTCTGGATTTCGCCGACCACGTCGCCGCCGTCGGGCGGGAGCGGGAAGGTTTGCGCAGTGACGGCGCCGACCGGCGCGAGCCAGACGAGCGCGCACAGTGCCGGCAACAGCCACGCATGCGCGTGCCGGAGGGGGTGGCCGGTCTCAATCGGACGTGTCATGGGCGGGTCGGTCGATAGCAGCCCGGGTATTGTAAAATCACCGGCGCCGGCGCGCGAGTGGTCGTTTAGCACCCTGAAAAAGATGGTTTTGCACCGCCAAGACGCCAAGCAGGGCGATTTTCAGGATTTGCGCCTCGCGTTTTCGCGTGCTGGCGGTTGGCGCCGTTATCGACTCCGCCCGACAAAGTCGGTAGTCTGTTCACAACTCGATACAGCTCCGTGAACGGCCGAATTGAATGCCCACCGCCCCGCGCGCGATCCTGCTTTCCATCGTCGAGCTCGGCGGCTATCCGAACTTCACGCCCTTGTACGAGCAGGCCGGCTATCAGGTGACGATCGAACGCTCGGTGCGCAAGGCGCTGGCGTTTCTCAAGAAGGCCGCGCCGGCCGCTATCGTCGCGGAATTCAATTTCCAATCCGACTTTCGCGACCGCACCAGCAGTCTGGAATCGTTGCTGGCGGCCGCGCAGCGGCTGGCGGCGGTCAAGGTGATCGTATTCTACGAACAGGAGCACGCCCATCAGTTGGCCAAGTTGCAGGCGCGCTTCCCGGAGATCGAGGCCATGGCCTATCCCATCGAGTCCGGGCGCCTGGCCGCGAGCCTTGCCCGGGGCGCGGTCGGTTGACGCGGCGCACATGGCTCTCCCCGTCGGCATGAAGCGCTATTTCCTCAACTTGGCTGTCTTGGTGTGTGCCCTTGGCGCCGGCCAGGCGCGCGCCGAGGATGCGTCGGCGATCGTAAAGGCCGCGATCGAGTACTGGCGGGACGTTTCGTCGGTCGCGGTGTTCGACATGAGCATCCACCGGCCGGACTGGCAGCGCACCATGACCATGAAGGTCTGGACGCGCGGCAACAAGGAATCGCTGGTGCGCGTGACCGCGCCCGCCAAGGACGCCGGCAACAGCACGCTGCTGCTCGACAACGACATGTGGAGCTACAACCCGAAGATCAACCGGGTGATCAAGATCCCGTCGAGCATGATGAACCAGAGCTGGATGGGCTCGGATTTTTCCAACAACGATCTGGCCAAGGCCGACGATCTGATCGACCAGTACCGGCATACGTTGTTGTCCACCGAACGGCACAACGGTCGCAAGCTGTATGTGATCGAGGCGCTGCCGAACGAAACCGCGCCGGTGGTGTGGGGGCGGGAGGTGGTGAAAATCCGCGACGATCACATCCTCATGGAACACGCGTTTTACGACCAGAGCGGCGTGCTGGTGAAGCGGCTCGTCACCACCGAACTGAAAATGCTCGGCGGCAAGATGGTCGCGGCGCGCGAGCGCATGCAAAAGGCCGACAAACCGGACGAGTGGACCGAGATCGTGACGCGCGAAGCGCAGTTCGGAATTAAGCTTCCGGACAGCACCTTCACGCTGACCAATCTGCGCAATCCTCGCGAGTAAGGAACAGGCAAGGCAAGGCGGCCGCAGATGAACGCAGATAAACGCGGATAGGGATAAAGAATCATGATGGCAAGGAAAACGACAGAGTACTTCACGGGCTGTTATCTAAATTCACAGCGAAACCTGAGTGGGACTCGGATGCTTGATGGGAACGATGCGCAAATGAACTTACTATCTGCGTTCATCTGCGTTTATCTGCGGCAAAAGAGTCATATTCAACCTTACCGATGACCATCGTTCTTCGCATTGCCTGGCGCAATCTGTGGCGGCACGCGCGCCGCACCTGGTTGACCGCCTCGGCCATCGCCTTCAGTGCGATGCTGCTGGTGTTCATGATCACCCTCCAGCTCGGTTCGTACGACATGATGATCGACACCACGCTACGCGTGTACACCGGCCAGATGCAGGTGCAGCGCCTGGGGTACAAGGACAAGCGGCAGATGCGCACCACGGTGCCGGACGCCGCGCGGTTGGCGGAACGCCTGCGTGTGGCCACCGGCCTCGATGCCGTAGCGGTGCGCGCCCAGGGGTTCGCGCTCGCCTCCAGCGTCGAACGCAGCTATGGCGTGCCGGTGATCGGGGTGCAACCGGAATTCGAGCGCGGGGTCTCGACCCTCCCGCACCTGGTAAAGACCGGCCGCTACCTGAGCGATTCCCGGGCCCAGGAACTGGTGCTGGGCAGCGCGTTGGCGCGCAATCTCAAGCTCGCGCTCGGCGACGAGTTGACCCTGCTGGGCAGCGGCAAGGACGGTTCGGTGGCCGCGACCGTGTTGCCGGTGGTCGGCTTCTTCGAGAGCGGCAACCCGGAACTCGACCGGCGGCTGGTGCTGATGCCGCTCGCCGTCTTCCAGGAGGTGTTCGCGATGGGCGACGACGCGCACACCATCGTCATTACCGGGCCGAGCTACGAGAGCATTCCGCTGACCAACGCCAAGGTGAGCGCGCTCATCGCCGATCAGCCGGAACTCACGGTGCTCGACTGGGACGAGCTCGTGCCCGGCGTGAAGCAGCTTATCCAGACCGATATGGTGCAGAACTGGATTACCTACATCGCATTGATCGTGATCGTGACCCTGAGCATCATGAACACCTTTCTCATGAACGTGCTGGAGCGCACCCGCGAGTTCGGCATCATGCTCGCGCTCGGCGCCAGCCCGGCGCGCCTCGCCGCCCTGGTCATGCTCGAATCGGTGTTTCTGACGCTGCTCGGACTCGTTATCGGCATTGCCGTCGGCGGCGGCATCGCGGTGTATTACCATTTCGCGGGGTTCTCGTTCCCGGGCATGGAGGAGATCTACGCCCAGTTCGGCTTGCCGGGCGTGATTCACCCCAAACTGTCGTTCGCGAGTTTCACGCTCGGGCCGGCGGTGATCTTCGTGTTCACGGTGCTGGCGGCGCTGAATCCGGCGCTGCGCATCCGCAAGCTTCAGCCGGTCGAGGCGATCCATGCCGTTTGACGCGGGGTCGCCGCCGCTCGTGGTGACGCTCGCCTGGCGCAATCTGTGGCGGCATGCCCGGCGCACGCTCATGATCCTGTTTGCGTTCGCGCTCGGCGTCTGGTCGATGGTCGTGATCGCGGCCATCAGCCGCGGCTCCATGGAGCAGCAGCTCGACAAGGCGATCCTCACGCTCACCGGCCACATACAGTTGCACGCCCCCGGTTACCGCGACGACCCGGCGATCGAGTATCGGTTGGCGCCGCCGGACGCCCTGCTGCGCGCGGCGCTGGCCGGCCGCGAGGTCAGTGCCTGGGCGAGCCGGGTGCGGGTGCCGGCGGTGATTGCGAGCGAGCGCGAATCGGCCGGGGTCACGCTGGTCGGCATCGACCCGGCGGGCGAGCGCGGCCTGTCGTTCATCCCGGCGGCGGTCACCGCGGGCCGCTATCTGGAGTCGCCGGACGATCAGGGACTGGTACTGGGGCGCAAACTCGCCGAGCGACTCGAGACCGGCCTCGGCCGGCGCGTGGTGCTGATGAGTCAGGACGTGAACAACCAGCTCGGCGACCGCGGTTTCCGGGTGGTCGGCCTGTTCGACACCCAGCCGCGGCAGGCCGAGGAGGCGTATGTGTTCATCGGCCGCGCCACCGCCCAACAGATGCTGAAGCTGAACGACGCCGTGACCGAGATCGCGGTTATGATTCGCGATCGCGACCGCCCCGAGGCGACGCTCGACCGCCTGCGCGCCGCCGCGCCCGGTCTCGACATCGAGCCGTGGACGGTGATCGAGCCGCTGTTGGTGCTCACCCAGAAGATCACCGATGTCATTCTGATTATCTGGTACGCGATCGTGTTCGCGGCCATGTCGTTCGGGCTGATCAACACCTTGCTCATGGCGGTGTTCGAGCGCACCCGCGAGTTCGGGCTGTTTCAGGCGCTCGGCATGCCGCCGCGCCATATCCTCGGCCAGGTGCTGGTCGAGTCGTTGATCCTGTTGCTGCTCGCGCTGCTGTTGGGCAACCTGGCGGCGTGGGCGACCATCGCTTCGTTGAAGGGCGGCATCGACCTGAGCGCCGTGGCCGAGGGCATGGAACTGGTCGGCATCGCGCCGGTGATCTATCCGGCCTGGGCGCCGGCCGACATGCTCGCGGCCAATGCGCTGGTGTTCGTGCTCGGGATCGCCGCCAGTCTTTACCCGGCGTGGCGCGCGGCGCGCCACGTGCCGGTCGAAGCCATCACACGAGTTTGAAAGGAAAACCATGACCGAACACACCGTCATCTTGCGCAACGTCTCCAAGGTCTACCATCAGAACACGCTGGCGGTTCAGGCGTTGACCGATATCAATCTGGATATTCCCAAGAAGGAACTCGCCTGCCTGTCCGGCCCGTCCGGCTCCGGCAAGAGCACGTTGCTCAATCTTATCGGCGGGCTGGATAAACCCACCAGCGGCGAGATCACCGTGGACGGTCAGCGCGTCGATCTGCTCGGCAAGGCCGAACTCGCCGCGCTGCGCCTCCACAAGATCGGTTTTGTGTTCCAGGCCTATAACCTGATCCCGGTGCTCACCGCCCGCGAGAACATCGAGTTCGTCATGCAGTTGCAGGGCATCAGCGCCGCCGAGCGGCGCGCCCGCGCCATGGATATTCTGAAGGAGGTCGACCTCACCGGCCTCGAAGATCGCCGCCCCGGCGAACTCTCCGGCGGTCAGCAGCAGCGCGTGGCGGTGGCGCGCGCCATCGTGTCGGAGCCGAGCCTGGTGCTGGCCGACGAACCGACCGCCAACCTCGATTCCAAAACCGCCCAGGCGCTGATGGAGCTGCTGGTGCACATGAACCAGGAGCACAATGTCACCTTCCTGTTCTCGACGCACGACAGGCTGGTCATGGATTTTTCGCGGCGGCTGATCAAACTCCACGACGGCCGTATCGTCGACGACCAGCGGCGGACATAAGGAAAGACTCAACGCAAAGGCGCAAAGACGCAAAGACGCGAAGGGTAACAATGGTTAAGTCTTATCTATTCACAGGATTTCCTTTGCGCCTTTGCGCCTTTGCGTTGAGTTTTTTTCTTTTACCGCTGGTGGTTGTTGCCGATGACTGGCAATTCGGCGGCCACGCCAAATATCAATACACCGTCACCGGCTACGTGCGCGACGATATCCAGGCGGTGTACGGTGCCGACCCGGCGCGCGATCACGCCGTCGACCTGCGCCTCAAGGCCGAGAAGCGTGCCGGACCGTGGGATTTTTCCGCGCATTACGAGCTGTTGGCGATTCGCGGCGATTCGCCGGAAACGCGCC
>JACREH010000071.1 GCA_016218345.1 Gammaproteobacteria bacterium
GCGGCGGCCTCGACTTCACCAAGGACGACGAGAACGTCAACAGCCAGCCGTTCATGCGCTGGCGCACGCGTTTCGACTTCGTCATGGAAGCCATCCACAAGGCCGAGAAGGAAACCGGCGAGCGCAAGGGTCACTACCTGAACGTCACCGCCCCGACCCCGGAAGAGATGTACAAGCGTGCCGAGCATGCCAAGTCCATCGGCGCGCCGATCATCATGCATGACTACATCACCGGTGGCTTTTGCGCCAACACCGGCTTGGCCAACTGGTGCCGCGATAACGGCCTGCTGCTGCACATCCATCGTGCCATGCACGCCGTGCTCGACCGCAACCCGCACCACGGCATCCACTTCCGCGTGCTCGCCAAGATCCTGCGCCTGTCGGGCGGCGATCACCTGCACACAGGCACCGTGGTCGGCAAGCTCGAAGGCGACCGCGAGGCCACCCTGGGCTGGATCGACCTGCTGCGCGAAAAGTTCATCAAGGAAGATCGCTCACGCGGTATCTTCTTCGATCAGGACTGGGGTTCCATGCCGGGCGTGTTCGCTGTCGCCTCCGGCGGTATCCACGTGTGGCACATGCCGGCGCTGGTCAACATTTTCGGCGACGACTCGGTGCTGCAGTTCGGCGGCGGCACGCTCGGCCATCCGTGGGGCAACGCCGCGGGCGCAGCGGCCAACCGCGTGGCCCTCGAGGCCTGCGTCGAGGCGCGTAACCAGGGTCGTGCGCTGGAGAAGGAAGGCAAGGACATTCTCACCAATGCCGCCAAGTCCAGCCCGGAACTGAAGATCGCCATGGAAACGTGGAAAGAGATCAAGTTCGAGTTCGACACCGTCGACAAGCTCGACGTGAAGCACAAGTGACGCCGTTATCCCGGACGCGCCGCGAGGCGCGATCCGGGATCCAGTCATTAACGAATTGAGGAACAGACAATGAGCGAAATGCAAGATTACAAATCCAGCCTGACCGATACCAGCAGCCGCAAGTTCGAGACCTTCTCCTACCTGCCGGCCATGACCAGCGATGGCATCAAGAAACAGGTGGAATATCTGGTGAAGCAGGGCCTGAACCCGGCGATCGAACACACCGAGCCGGAAAATGCCTTCGACCACTACTGGTACATGTGGAAGCTGCCGATGTTCGGCGAAACCAACGTGGACAAGGTGCTGGCCGAGGCCGAGGCCTGTCACAAGGCGCACCCGAACAACCACGTACGCCTGCTTGGCTACGACAACTTCAAGCAGTCGCAGGGCGCTTCGATGGTGATTTTCCGCGGAAAAATGAAGTAAACGGTCGGACACGCAGAGCCGAAATGGGCCCCTGTCCGGTTTCGTCGGACAGGGGCTTTTTATTTTATAGCGTAGGGCGGGTTACGCCGCTTAATGGCTAATCCACCCTGCACGTATATTTAAGAGGCAAGGCATGAGCAACGATCAATATCTAATTCAAGAACAACCGTACTACCGACCCGTTTCAAACGAGATCGAGTTGTACGAAGCCGCCTACAGTGCGCGTATGCCGGTGATGCTCAAGGGCCCGACCGGCTGCGGCAAGAGCCGGTTCGTCGAGTACATGGCCTGGAAGCTCAAGAAGCCGCTGATCACGGTGGCTTGCAACGAGGACATGACCGCCTCTGACCTGGTCGGCCGCTACCTGCTCGACGCCAGTGGCACCAAATGGCACGACGGCCCGCTGACGGTGGCGGCGCGCATCGGCGCGATCTGCTACCTCGATGAAGTGGTCGAGGCGCGCCAGGATACGACGGTGGTCATCCACCCGCTCACCGACCACCGCCGCCAACTGCCGCTCGAGAAAAAGGGCGAAACCGTGAACTGCCATCCGGATTTTCAGCTGGTGATCTCCTACAACCCCGGTTACCAGAGCCTGATGAAGGATTTGAAGCAGTCCACCAAGCAGCGTTTCGGCGCGATCGATTTCGACTACCCCGGGGCCGAGATCGAATCCGAGATCGTCATGCACGAAACCAAGCTGGACAAAGCCACTGCCGACAAACTGGTGCAGATCGCCCACCGTTCCCGCAACCTAAAGGGGCACGGCCTGGACGAAGGCATCTCCACGCGCCTGCTGGCCTACGCCGGACAACTGATTGCACGCGGCATCGAGCCGAAGGCCGCCTGCCAAATGACGCTGGTGCGGCCGATCACCGACGATCCGGACATGCGCGACACCCTGGACGCGGCGATTAATACGTATTTCTGATCATGAACCGCCCCACGGCCTACGTTGGGATTCACGCCGATGTTTACGGCGGCCTGACCGATATCGGCCGGATGATTCGCGATGCCTGGGTGTTCGGCATCCTTCCCGAATCCGAGACTTGTGAAGGCTGGGAACTGCCAAAGTTCGATACCCTGTATGGGCAGGTGCACCAGGCCTGGGAGCCGTACGGCCACATGGTCAGCCAGTTGCCGGCCGATTTACGTGAACGGCACGCGCGGATTTACACCGAGGCGGTGAAGCGCGCGCGTGAGCTCGGCTGGTCGCCCGATCTCGACGATGAAGACGAATGAACTGACGCCGCTCCCATGACCATCAAGCTCGACGACTACCACGCACAGCTCGACGCGCTCGATCCGCGCGTGCGCGGCACGCTCGAGGCGAGCTTCGCCGAGGCGGCGCGGGTGATGAGCCCGCAGGGACTGCACAACTGGCTGGAGGGCGCCAAGGGCCTGTCGCAACTCGGGCGTGGCAACGAGCTGGTCATCACCTATATCCAGTCGATGCCGGCGGTGGTGAAGCAGGTCGGCGAGGACGTGCTCAAGGATTGCATCGTCGGCGCCATGAAGCTCGCCTCGATGGTGAGCGGCGAGGTGATCCAGCTGATGTTCGATACCCTGCCGACCGCCGCCACCCGGCTGGGCGATGCCGAGCTGCTGCGTGGCTACCTCGGCCTGATCCACCAGCTTTCCGCCAAGGTGCCGCGCGGTTTGCGGCCGATGCTGTCGCATCTCGACGAGCTGTTTTCCAAGCTCACGCTCGGTGGCCTGCGGCGCTGGGCGCTGTGGGGAGCGCAGGCGCACCTGCGCGACTTTGCCGCGCAGATGGAATACTTCGACCTCAAGAGCGCCGACAGCCAGGCGATGTTGCAGAAGGAGCGGCGCGGCACGTTGTTCATCGACAACCAGCGCAAGCTCAACTTCTACCTGCGCGCCTTCTGGGGCCGCGATTTCTTCATGCGTCCGACCTCCGGCGATTACGAGACCCGCGAGGGCTACCGGCCGTTCATCGAATCGCGCGTGATCCACCTGCCGGATGCCTTCGACGACTTTGCCGGCCTGCCGGGCAAGGACCTTTACCGCGCCACCGCGGCGCATGCGGCCGCGCATCTGGTATATACGAAAAAGCCGCTGTCCATGGAGCAGCTCAACCCGGCGCAGATGTTCGTGATCGGTCTGTTCGAAGACGCGCGCGTCGAGGCGCTCGCGATCCGCGAGTTCCCGGGCATGAAGCAGATGTGGTCGGCGTTTCATGCCAAGGTGCGCGAGGTCAGTTGCTCGACCGACGCGGTGGTGGGCCTGCTCGAACGTCTCGCCTACGCGCTAGTCGACGAGAGTTATCACGATGACGACGGACTGATCACCGAGACTGCGGTGGCGTTCCGTGACGAGTTCGCGAAACGTCCGGAGGATAACCAGTTGAGCTGGGACCTGGGCGTGACGTTCTATAACAAACTCGGTGAGCGCGGCGGCATCCCGAGCCTGCGCGTGCTGCAATCCATGACAATCCCGTACCGCGACGACAACCGCTACTGCTGGACCAGCGACGAGATCGCCTGGCACGCGGCCGAGTATGTGCCGGGACCGAAGCAGGTGCGGAAATATGTCACCGCCATGGAAATGGCCAATGAGCTCGATTGCGAGCTGGCCGGCGACGACGCCCAGGAGATCTGGGTGCTCGATACCCCGTTCTACCTCGACCAGGAGGGCGTGACGATCAACGAGCTGGAAGGCAAGGAACCGGTCAGCGAGCCCTATCACTACCAGGAGTGGGACTACAGCGTGCAGCTGCACCGCCCCAATTGGGTGACGGTCTTGGAGAAACGCCAGAAGCAGGGCGAGCCAAAGGACATTGACAGGATTCTGACCGAGAACAAGCCGGTAGCGGCGCGCCTGCGGCACATCATCGACGCCATGCAGCCGGAGGGCGTGCAGCGTTTCCGCCGCCAGGAAGACGGCGAGGAAATCGATTTGAACGCCGCGATCCGCGCCATGATCGACATCCGCATGGGCCAGACGCCGGACCCGCGCATCAATATCCGCATCGTGCGCAAGGTGCGCGATCTGGCGGTGCTGGTGCTGCTCGACCTGTCCGAGTCGACCAACGAGAAACTCGGCGCTTCCGAGAAGCCGGTGCTGCAACTGGCGCGCGAGGCGACCGCGCTGCTGTCGTGGGCGATCGACCGGGTCGGCGATCCGTTCGCCATCCACGGCTTCGCCTCGGACGGCCGCCACGACGTCGAGTATTACCGCTTCAAGGATTTCAAGGATTCGTACAGCGACGACGTGAAGGCCAAACTGGCCGGCATGCAGGGCGGGCTGTCGACCCGCATGGGCGCGGCGTTGCGGCACGCGGCCTCGTTCCTGCTCAAGCAGCCGGAGCAGAAGAAACTCATCCTGCTGGTCACCGACGGCGAGCCGGCCGACATCGACGTACGCGATCCTCAGTACTTGCGCCACGACACCAAGAAGGCAGTCGAGGAATTGGCGACGCGCGGCGTGCGCAGCTTCTGCCTGACGCTCGACCCCAATGCCGACGACTACGTCGCGCGCATTTTCGGGCAGAAAGGTTATATGGTGGTGGATGACGTAAACCGCCTGCCTGAACGTCTGCCGATGTTGTACGCAGGTCTGACTCGGTAGGCATCCGGAGCCGCATGATATTGCAGGCAGTAATTTTCGACGTGGATGGCACACTCGCCGACACCGAACGCGATGGGCATCGGGTGGCCTTCAATACGGCGTTTCGAGAGGCCGGCCTCGACTGGGAATGGGGCGTGGCGCTCTATGGCGAACTGCTCGCGGTAACCGGCGGTAAGGAGCGCATGCGCGCGTATGCGGAGAAGTACCGGCGTGACTGGTCGGCCCGGAGCGATCTCGATACGGTGATTGCCGGTCTGCACCGCGCGAAGACCCGCCATTATCTGGCGCTCGTGGAGCAAGGCGGTATCCCGCCGCGCCCGGGTGTGGTGCGGCTGATCCAGGAGTTGCGAAAAGCTGGGTTGCGGCTTGCGATCGCCACCACCACGTCACCGGAAAACGTCGAGGTGTTGCTGCACACCACGCTTGCGGAGCTGCCGTCCGGCACGTTCGAGGTGATCGGCGCGGGCGATGTCGTGCCGTCCAAGAAGCCGGCGCCGGATATCTATCAATGGGTGCTCGATCGACTCAACCTCCCGGCCCGTAATAGCCTCGCGATCGAAGACTCGCGCAACGGGGTGCGCTCCGCGCGCGGTGCCGGGCTGCCGGTGCTGGTGACGCAGAGCACGTATACCGTAGGCGAGGATTTCACCGGCGCCGTCGCCGTGGTGAGCGATCTCGGCGAGCCCAGCCGGCCCTTCACGTTGTTGCAGGGCGGGGCTCCGGCCCGGCGGTGGGTGGATGCGGAGGCCTTGTGCCATTGGGCCGCTTGCGCCTCAGGCCACTCGCCAAATCAGCCGTCTGACCGGCATCGGCCCGCTACCGTAACATGATTGAATCCATCGCCACCGGTTGGATGTGGGCCGGCTTCATCGTTTTTGTGCTGGCGATGCTGGTGCTGGATATGTTCGTTCTGGGTGGCAGGGGGGCGCATAAGGTATCGGTGAAAGAGGCGCTCGGCTGGTCGGTGGCTTGGATCAGTCTTGCACTGCTTTTCAACCTGGGCCTATGGTGGTACCTCGACGGCCAGGCCGGACGCGAAGTGGCTAACGAAAAGGCGCTGGAGTTTCTCACCGGCTACCTGATCGAAAAGTCACTCTCGGTCGATAACATCTTTGTGTTTCTAATGATCTTCGGCTATTTTTCCGTGCCCGCCGAGTACCAGCGCCGGGTGCTGCTCTATGGCGTACTCGGCGCCATCGCGCTGCGCGCGGCGATGATCCTCCTCGGCGTGTGGTTGGTCACGATGTTCCACTGGGTGCTGTACCTGTTCGGGGCGTTCCTGGTTGTGACCGGCGTCAAGATGTTCCTGTTCGCCGAGCACAAGCCGGACCTTGAAAAGAACCCGGTGCTGCGCTGGATGCGCGGGCATCTCAAGCTCACGGCCGGATTCGAGGGCGAGCAGTTTTTCGTGGTGCGTGAGGGCGTGCGCTACGCCACGCCGTTGTTTCTCGTGCTCGTCCTGGTGGAGATGAGTGATCTTGTCTTCGCGCTCGACAGTATTCCGGCGATCTTCGCCGTGACCGAAGATCCCTTCATCGTCTTCACCTCCAACATCTTCGCCATCCTCGGTCTGCGGGCGCTGTATTTCCTGCTGGCGGACGTGGCCGAGCGTTTCCACCTGCTCAAGTACGGTCTGGCGCTGGTGTTGATCTTTGTCGGAACCAAAATGCTGATCGTGGACTGGTTCAAGATTCCCGTGGGTGTGGCGCTCGGCGTGGTCGCGGCGATAATCGCCACCGCGATGATCCTGAGCATCGCCGTTTCCCGCGAGCGTCGCTGAACCCGCCTGCATGGCCCCCGTGCATGAATTCCTGACTTGGCCGCGCGCAGCACATCCGCCACTGGTGCAGGCTATGCTGCGCACCGCGGCCGAGGATTTCCGGGTCGAGGAGCTGATGCCGTTTGTTCCGGCGGGCGCGGGCGAGCACCTGTGGCTCAAAGTGCAAAAGCGCGGCTTCGACACCGAGCTGGTCGCGAAGCAGCTGGCGAGGCTCGCGGGCGTCGCGCGCCGTGACGTGGGCTTTGCCGGCATGAAGGACCGGCAGGCGGTCACGGTGCAATGGTTCAGCCTGTATCTGCCCGGACGGGTTGACCCGGATTTCAGCGGGTTGCCGCCTGGGGTGGAGATACAGGAGGCGGCGCGGCACACGCGCAAACTCAAGACCGGCGGGCTCGGCGGCAACCGGTTTGCCATCGTGCTGCGTGACTGCCTGGGCGACCGCGCGGCTGTGACGCGGCGTGCCGATGATATCCGCGTCCGGGGCGTACCCAACTATTTCGGCGAGCAGCGTTTCGGTCTGGGCGGTGACAATGTCGAGCGCGCGCGGGCGATGTTTGCCGGCGAAGCAAAACCGCGGGACCGTAAGCTACGCGGTATCTACCTTTCGGCAGCACGCAGCTTGCTGTTCAACGAGGTACTGGCGCGGCGCGTGGCCGACGGCACCTGGGAGCGGCTGCTGGACGGCGAGGCGGTGATGCTGAACGGCCGGCGCAGTTTCTTCGTGCCCGAGGCCTACGATGAGGACTTCCCGTGGCGGTTGAGCGCGGGCGACATCCATCCGAGCGGACCGTTGTGGGGCCGTGGCGAGCCGCCGAGCCGCGGCGCTGTCCGTGCGCTCGAGTTGGCCGTGGCCGGCGAGCATCCCGAGCTTGCCCGGGGGCTCGCGCAAGCCGGCCTGGAGCAGGAGCGGCGCGCGCTGCGCGTGATCCCGCGCGATCTGGCGGTCGAGTGGCTCGATGCCGCCACGCTGCGGATCGGGTTTTCGCTGCCACCCGGGAGCTATGCGACCGTGCTGGTGCGCGAACTGGCGGACTATTCGGTGTCGCAGGTGTCGCCGGTCTCCGGCCAATGCGGCTAGAATAGCGGCTTGGAAAACTCGAATTCGCCGGTCGAGCCGGATGCCTGATTACAGAACAAACACCGCCATGCCAGCGTCGCACGAGGCTTTGCCCGGCCGCGCCCAGCCGTTGGCGGTGCCCGAAAAACATTTCGTCAATGGCCACCGCATGCTGGCGCCGTATCCGGCCGGCTTGGAAACGGCGATGTTCGGCTTGGGCTGCTTCTGGGGCGCGGAGCGCGCGTTCTGGCAACTCGCCGGTGTGTATGTCACCGCCGCCGGCTATGCCGGCGGGTACACACCCAACCCCAGCTATGAAGAAGTGTGCAGCGGCCGGACCGGCCACAACGAGGTGGTGCGCGTGGTGTTCGACCCGAAAGTGATTTCCTACCGCGAGTTATTGAAAGTATTCTGGGAGGCGCATGATCCGACCCAAGGCATGCGCCAGGGCAACGACGTCGGCACCCAATACCGCTCCGGCATCTATACTTACAGCGCCGCGCAGCAGGCCGAGACCGAGGCGGCGCGCGCCGCCTATCAAGCGGCGTTGGCTGGCGCCGGTCACGGCGCCATCAGCACGGAAATTCTGGCGGCGCCGGAATTCTATTTCGCCGAAGACTACCACCAGCAGTACCTCGCCAAGAACCCGCGCGGCTACTGCGGACACGGCGGCACCGGGGTGTCCTGTCCCGGGTGAGCCCGGCGGTTCGCGCGCCTTGTACGGGCAGCATCGCCCACTCATCGGCAAGCTCCAGAAATTTCGGTGCGCGAGCTCGCGCTCGAACAGCTTAAAGTCGGGATGACGTACTAGACTGGCCCGGGACCTGCGAAAAAAGTTGTGGATTTTGAAAAAGGCTTGTGTATAGTAATATCGATGCAGTACACGTTTTGTGGTGTTATCGGAAGCTCTCCTGATCGTTCGGTAGTTACTCCCGTATTGACGCCTCCACGAATGAACTGCATACCATCGCAATTCAACCAACAGAGGTGTTTTAATTTATGGCTACAGGAACAGTGAAGTGGTTTAACGACGCCAAGGGTTTCGGTTTCATCACCCCCAGCGACGGCAGCAAGGATGTCTTCGTGCATCACAGCGCGATCCAAGGGAGCGGCTTCAAGAGCCTGGCCGAAGGTCAGCAGGTGAAGTACGAGGTGCAGCAGGGACCGAAAGGTCCGTCGGCGGCGAACGTACAACCGATCTAACAGGTAGCTAAAAAAGTCCATTCTGGACTTTTTCGCTTCCGTTAGTACGCAGGTCTTTAAACGACTGACCCCGCCAAGGCGGGGTCAGTTTTTTATGGCGTCGAAGCGGCGGCGGGTTTTCGGCCGCGCGGGCTCCAGATGGATTGGCCGGTGAGACCGCGGGCGTTCATTTGTTCGGTGCACTGGGTGGCGTAGGCGAGCACGTCCTTGCGCGACCCGCGCCGCTGCCCGGTCACGGTGGAGCGGCCGCTTTCCAGGACGTAGCGGTACCAGTCCTGCCCTTCGCTGCCGTCGGGGGCGTCGATTTTTTCCACGCACGCCACCTTGAAGGGGCGCGGTACCGCGGCGCGGGTGTCCGCGATCGCGTCGGTTTTTACAGGTTCGTTCATCGGTCGAGTCATGAAAAAAGTCTCCGTCCGTGTGTTACGTTCAACGCCGACCGCGCCCGAAGCGCTTGTCGCGCGGGCGTTCCTCATTCACCTTGATCGCCTGGCCCTTGAACATCTTGCCGTTCAACGCGGCCATGGCGGCGCGGGCCTCGTGGCCCTCCATTTCAATGAAGCCGATGCCGCGGCATTTGCCGGTGAAGATGTCGGCGGCCAGCTTGATCGAGCGCACCACGCCGTGCTGCGCGAACAGTTCGCGGAGTTCCGCCTCGCGGGTATCGGGCGAGAGATTGCCAACAAATATTTTGAGCATGTAAAACCTCGTGGTCGGTAACGTATCCCGGACAACTCGGATGGGCGAACCTGGCGCGGCGACCGCGCCGGCGGTATCGCCGCCGGAATGTCCTCCGTCCGGGCCTGGCAGCCGGCGCCGTGAGGCGGTGACCGGGGCGCGCGGAGGTGGGTGGCGGCTAACGGCTGTCTGGGAATGGTCGATCCCCGGGACCGATAGAGTTGCACCGGGACAACTTGGAACGCAGTATACCACACCGCCGGGCTTCGGACGATGCCGGTCGTGCCGCCCGGGAATCCGGAGATTCCAGCCTTCCTGGGGCCAACCGGAGGGAAGCAGGGCGCGCGCGGCGAGGCGCGGCCACCCGACGGTGACAGCGCAGAGCCGGGCGCCGGTGCGGGTATTTTCATGAAGAAGTGGTACGTCTACATGCTGCGTTGTGCCGACAACAGCCTGTACACCGGTGTGGCCATCGACCTCGATGCGCGCTTGGCCGCGCACAACGCCGGCAAGGGCGCGAAATACACCCGCGGCCGCCGGCCGGTGGTGCTGGTCTACCGGGAAGCGGTCCGGGGCCGCGGCGCCGCGCTCACCCGCGAGTTCGCCATCAAACGCCTGACGCCGGTGGCCAAGCGCCGGTTGATCGCCACGCCGGCCCGGCGGACGAAGCGCCCGGCATGAATGGCCTCAGCCGGGGCGGCTGGCGCGCGTGTCGGGCGCCCCCAGGTCGAGTTTGCCGGTCCGGCCCATTCCGATGCGCTCGTACTCGGCGATCACCTGGGCGCCGAGCAGCAGGATGACGGCCGCGGCTTCCAGGCTCAGCAGAATCATGATCGCGGCGGCGAACGTGCCGTACACGACGTTCACCAGCGACAGCGTCGAGAAATACCAGATCAGAAAGTGGCGGGTGAGCTCCCACAGCAGCGCCGCCGTCACGCCGCCGATGAGCGCATGCCGCAGGGCGAGTTGCCCGACCGGCATGACCAGGTAAAGCGACGTGAGCAACAGGATCTCGCCGGCTACCCCCATGACGTAGGTCACGAGCCCGGCCTGCCCGCTCAGTGACCAGGTCTGGCCGAATACGCGCACCATCCGGTCGTCGAACGCATGCAAGGCGGCGCTGAGCGCGGTCACCGCCAGCAGCCCGAGCGCGAACAGCAGGATATACAGGTACGGGATGATCGCCGAGACCAGAAAGTGGCGGCGCCGGATCGTGACGCGATGAAAGAAAATGACCGACATGGCGTTTTCGAGCGAGGTGAAGGCGAGCGAACTGAAGAACAGCAAAATCGCCAGGCCGATGACGCCGACCACCTTCCAATTGGCCAGAAACGTCTCGATCTGGGCGGTCAGCGCCGCCGCCGGATCCGGGGCGACGAGCGCGAGGTAGTCGCGCGTGGTCGCGAGCAGCAGCTCGGTATCGAATAGCTGCGACAGTACCACCAGGATGAGCGCGAACATCGGCACGATCGACAGCAGCGTATAGTAGGCCACCGCCCCGGCGAGCAGCAGTCCCTGATTGGCGCGAAAGCCGGTCAGCACCCGCCATGCGAATCGGAGCGGGTGCCGGAGCACGAACTTGGCGCGGGTCAGTCGTATTGTCATCCACCCTCGCGGTGTCGGCGTGAATCCGTCCTCGGACTAGCCTGGAAATAAAATCAATCCCAGGAAGCCGGAGCGTAACCGACTATAACATGCCGATCGCTGCCGGGCGGAAGCCGGCGGCGTCGGCGCGCCGTACAGCCGCGGGGCAGCGTCAGCAATCGGCGGGCAGGCGAATACAGCGGTCCTGGAATAGTCGCCACGAGCCCGGTATGCTCATACAATATGAAACACACGGCATAACTACGGGAGGCGGGCGTGATCGTCGTGACCGAAAACAAGGACTTGCTGGAGCTGCACGTCTACGGCGAGTTGACCCTGACCGACTATCGTGAGTTCGAGGCGGCCGTCGGCCGGGAGCTCGACAAGGCGCCCAAGCTCAAGCTGCTGCTCGATCTGGCCAACATGGCCGGCTACACGCTCGACGTGGCCTGGGAGGAGATCCGGTTCACGCGCGCCCATGCCCACGACTTCCAGCGCATCGCCGTGGTTTCCACCGGCCAGTGGGCGTCGTGGCTTTCCTGGGTGAGCGCGGCCTTCAGCGACGCCGAGACCCGGGTGTTCGACAGCAGCGACGCGGCGCTCGCCTGGTTGAACGCCTGAAAAAATCGCCGCGCAACACCGCGAATTGCTCTCCCGGCCCGATTCCCGCTAGGGAAGCACTGATGTAAGTCGTCATTCCGGCGAAGCTTGTCCCCGGCTAGAACGGGGAGCCGGAATCCAGGCTTTGAAAAGCATCGGTCGTCAGGCCGATTCTGGATGCCAGCTTGCACTGGAAACTGCTCCTGCGTTTCCAGTACTTCCGCCATCCCGGCAACTGCTCCATGCGTTGCTCTACCTCCCGCCATCCGTGGTGGTCGCATAGCGGTCGCGCTGGCATGACGGTATTACTTACTTGTTCAGAGCTTCCCTAGTCCCCAGCCCAGCGCGCTTTTTTCCGCACCAGGCGGTTGTCACGGTAGTCGGCGAATGCCTGCTCGATCTCGGCGCGGGTGTTCATCACGAACGGACCGTATTGCACGATCGGTTCATGCAGCGGCCGCCCGGCGACCAGAATGAAACGCGTGCCGCCGTTGCCGGCGGCGATCTCGACCGCCTCGCCGGGGCCGAGGACGGCGAGCGAGTGACGCGGCAGCGCGGTCTCGGCGAGCGCCGCTTCGCCCTCGAAGACATACACGAATGCCGTCATGTCGGCCTCGACCCGATGCGTGAACACCCGGCCGGCGGCGAGCGTCACGTCCAGGTAGTGCACACGCGTGGCCGGGTCGTCGATCGGTCCGGTCCGGCCGCCGTAGGTCCCGCTGACTACTCGCACGTGCCGGCCGTTCTCCTCCGCCACCGGGATCGCCTCCGGCGAGAATTCCTGGTAGGCCGGGTCGCTCATCTTGTCGGCGGCCGGCAGATTGATCCACAGCTGGAAGCCGCGCATCAGCCCCTGGGTTTGTTGCGGCATCTCGGAGTGGATGACGCCGCTCGCGGCCTTCATCCACTGGGCGCCGCCGGCGCGCAGGTCGCCGCGATTGCCCATGCTGTCCTGGTGACGCATGTGACCGTTCAACATGTAGGTCAGGGTGATGAAGCCGCGGTGCGGATGATCCGGGAACCCGGCGATGTACTCGTCGGGGTCGTCGCTCCCGAAATGATCGAGCATCAGAAACGGGTCGAGGTGGCGGCAGGCGGGCGTGCCGATGGTGCGGTGCACGGTCACGCCCGCGCCCTCGGTAACGGCCGAGGCCCGAATGAGTTGAACGATGGAGCGCGCGGTCATAGCTTATCTCTCACGGACGATATTGTACGGCCGGATATTTCTCGAAAGCCAGGGACTAGAGGGTAGCGGCGGTTCCGGCTGGCTTTTTCGTGCCCAGGACGGGCGTTCCGCCGCGCTCGAAGCGCGCCAGCAGCTCGTATACGCACGGCACGACGAACAGCGTCAGCAGCGTCGACACCAGTACGCCACCGATCACGGCGATCGCCATCGGCGCGCGCAGCTCGGCGCCGGGGCCGAGCGCCAGCGCCAGCGGCAGGGCGGCGGCGATGGTGGCGAGCGAAGTCATGAGGATCGGGCGCAGACGGATCGGGCAGGCCTCGATCAGCGCGGCGCGCACGGCGATGCCGCCGCGCGCGCGCACCTGGTTGGTGAAGTCGACCAGCAGAATCGAGTTCTTCTTGACGATGCCCATCAGCAGAATCAGGCCGATGAAGCTGAAGATGTTGAGCGAGTGACCAAAGGCGAGCAGCGTCAGGAATGCGCCGGAGACGCTGAACGGCAGCGCCATCAGCACCGTCACCGGATGGATGAAACTGTTGAACTGCGAGGCCAGCACCATGTACGACACGATGATGCCGAGCAGCAGTACAAACCATAGCGAGGCGAACGACTCCTGGAACGATTGCGAGCCGCCGACGAACTGTACCCGGTAGTCCGGCGGCAGCACCTCGCGGGCAATTTGTTCGGCGCGTGCCAGCGCGTCCTGCTGCGATTTACCGGTCTGGATGTTGGCGAAAATCTTGATCGATCGCTCGCGGTCGTGGCGGTTGATCTGTGCGAGACTTTTGCCCTCGCGGATCTGCACCACCTCGGACAGCGGGATGCGTTCGCCGCGGTTGTTGCGCACGTACAGGCGCTTGATCTGGTCGATGCGGTCGAGATCCTGTTCGCGCAGCCGCACGCGCACGTCGTAGCGGTGGCCCTCGGAGGAATACTGACCGGCCACCACCCCGCCGACCAGGGCGTTGACCGTCTGGGAAATGGCCTGGATGCTCACGCCGCGCTCGGCAGCGCGGGCCCGGTCCGGGATGATCTGGATCTCGGGTTTGCCGAGCAGGTAGTCGCTGTCGGTGTCGGTGACGAATCCGGTGGTGTTGAGCTTCTCGATGATGGTCTCCGAGTACCCCACGAGTTTGTCCCAGTCGCGGCCCTGCACGGCGAATTCGACTGGAAAACCGCGGGTGGCGGTGAAGCCGCGTTGTGACAGGTCCTGGATCGAGACCTTGAGGCCGAGTTTGCGCAGCGCCTGGCGCGTGACCGCCATCAGTTCCTGTTGCGACAGTTCGTGGCCGGCCTCCGGGTCGACGCCGCGCTCGCCTTTCGGCTTCATGCTGACGAAGATGTTCGCCAGGTTCGACTGACCGCCGGTGCCGAAGCCGCCGACCGCGACCATGTAGCGGTGGACCTCCGGGCGTGCGGCCAGGAACTCCTCGGCCGCGCGCGTCTTCGCGTCGGTGAATTCCATCGAGGAATCGGCCGGCGTCTGCATGCGCACGATGAAGGTGCTCTGGTCCTGCGCCGGCATGAATTCCTTGTTGATGAAGTTGAGCGTGCCGATCGATGTCGCGAAGAACAAAACCGAGCCACCGATCACCTTCCAGGGGTGCGCGAGCGCGACCGCCAGCCATGTGCCATACAGCGTGGCCACGGTGCGAAACACGAAGTCCGCCGCCCGGCCGACGCGTGTCGTGCGGCTGCCGGCCTCGACGAATTGCGAGGCGCGCATCGGCGTGAGCGTCAGCGCCTCGAGCAGCGATAGCAGCACCGCCACCGTCATGGTAATGCCGAACTGGAAGAAGAACTTGCCGATCACGCCGGTCATGAACGCCACCGGCAGGAAGATCGCCACCACGGCCAGCGTCGCGGCCAGCGCCGCGAAGGTGATCTGGCGCGCCCCGACCAGCGCCGCCTGTACGCGGCCCTCGCCTTTCTCCTGGTGGCGCACGATGTTCTCCAAAACCATAATCGCGTCGTCTACCACGATACCGATGGCAAGGCTCAGCCCCAGCAGCGTGAAGGTGTTGAGCGTAAAACCGAAGAAGTACAGCACGATGAACGTGCCGATGATCGAGGTTGGGATCGCGAGCAGCACGTTGAAGGTGGCGGTCCAACTGCCGAGAAACAGCCAGCACACCAGCGACGTGACCAATGCCGCCAGCACCAACGTGAGCTTGAACTCGTCCACCGAGTCCTCGATGAACTTGGTGGTGTCGAAGTTCACGGCGATCTTCATGCCTTCCGGCAGCTGCTTGGCGACCTCGGCCATGCGTTGCTTGGCGCCGTGGGCGACCGCCACGGTGTTCGAGCCGCGCTGCTTGCGGATGCCGATGCCGACGGCGCGCTCGCCGTTGGCGCGCGAGATGCGCCGAACATCGTCCAGGCCGTCCTCGATCTCGGCCACCTGGCCGAGCAGGATGCGGGTGTAGACCGGCTGGCCGCCGCGCTGGTTGATGACGATGTGCCCGAACTCCTCGGCGGTCTTGACCTCGCCGAGCGTGCGCACGTCGTACTCCTTTTGTCCGGTGACGATCTGCCCGGCGGGCAGCTCCGAGTGCTCGCTCTTGATGGCGCTCAACACGTCGGTCACCGCCAGATCGTAGCGATTGAGCGCCTGGCCAGCGATCCAGACGCGCAGGTTGGGCTCGACGTAGCCGCCGAACACGATCTCGCCGACGCCGGTCACCGACGAGAACCGGTCCTTGAGGGTGTCCTTGACGTAGCGCATCAGCTCACGCAGCGTGTGCCGATCGCTGGTCACCGACATCCATAGGATCGGTTGGTCTTCCGGGTTGGTCTTGCTGATAACCGGCGGTTCGATGTCGGTCGGCAGGAAGCGTTGCGCGGCCGCGACCTTGTTTTGCACCTCCTGCAGGGCGTCGCTGATGTTGCGCGACAGTTCGAACTCGACGCTGATCGAGGTGCTGGCGTAACGCGAGGTCGAGGTGACGCTGCGCACGCCCTCGACCGTCATGACCGCGTCCTCGACGATGTCGACGACGTTGGTTTCGACCACCTCCGGCGCGGCGCCCGGGTAGTCGACACGCACCGTCACCACCGGGAAGTCCACGTCCGGCAGCTGGCTCACGCCCATGCGTCCGGCCGAGATCAGCCCGAACAGGATCAGGCCCGCCATCAGCATCCAGGCGAATACCGGCCGGCGAATGGCGATCTCGGGTAGATTCACGGAGTCGGCGTGTCCCGCAAGCCGGCGCGATTCATTGTGGCCGCCTGCAATTTGATGAAATCGAGCTTGGCGTTGTAACGCGCGCGATCCAGCGCGCGCTGATTTACCTGGAAGGCGGTCAGCGCCTGCAACACCTCCAGGTTGGTGACCAGTCCCAGCCGGTAGTCACGGCGCTGAGCCTGATAACTTTTTTTGGCGGCTTCCGTGGATTTTTCCAACGCATCCAATTGCAGCCGGTCGAAAACGACGGTCTGGTAGAGCGAGCGGATTTCCTGTTCGGCCTGGCGGCCGATCTGGCTTACGGTCAATTCCGCCTGGGTGTGCTGCGACATGGCCTCGCGAGTTTTCGACTGGAGACTGCCGCCCGAGTAGAGCGGCACGGTCAGGGCGATCTGCACATCCCAGGCCACGTCCTTGAGGGCGCCGGGCCGATCGAAATAATAGTTGCCGTTCAGGTCCACGGAAGGCAGGTGCGCGCCTTTGGCCGACGTGACGTTTTCCTGCGCGGCGGTTTGTCGCTTCCGACCGGCCTGCACGTCCGGGCGCAACGCGATCCGCGCCAGGTAATCGTCGAGCGGATTCAGTCCGCCGGGCATGGCCTCGGTGTCGTTGAGCGGCGTCGAGGATTCAAGCCCGCTCAGGAACGCGAACGCCTCACGCTCCACCTGCAACTGTCCGCGCAACTGCTCGACCTGGGCGCGCAGCGTGCCGATGGTGGTTTGCACGTTCAATATCTCGCTGTCCCGCGAGCGCCCGATGCGCACCCGGGTCTTGAGTTCCGCCTCGCGATCGAGGTTTTGCCCGATCTCCTCGTCGAAGTTCCTGAGGTCCTGCTCGATCGACAACACGTTGTAGAAATTCTGGGCAACGTCCTTGAAGAGCAGCACGCGCGCGTTCAGGCGGTCGTCGTGCTGCGCGTCCACGAGCGCCTGCGTCTGCCGGAGCGCGGCGAACTCGCGAAACCCGCGATACAGCGGTTGGGTGGCCGTCAGTTTGGCGAGCGGTTGACGGCTGAGCAGCGTGGTCGAGGTGGTGGGCACGTCGGACGCCAGCGGCTCCTGCCAGGTGTAGGACGCCGTGCCGCTCACGGTCGGGAGCAGCGCACCGACCGCCTGCTGGTAACGCTCCTCCGCCTGGCGGATCAGCTCCGATTGGGTAGCGATCACCTCGCTGCGATCCAGGGCGGCCTTGAAATAATCGTCCAGTGCCAGTCCCGGCGCGGCCAGAACCGGCGCGCACGCCGCCCATACCCACAGGAAAACGCCGAAGGCCAGCCTGTTCGGGGATGCGATCCGGAGGATACGCTCAGGCGCATTTTGGTTTTTTAGCATTGACAGTGTTGGCCTGGTGGAACATGGGGGGATTGATGCATGCATTACTTAACCATGTTAAGAATAGTGGCACAACCGACGGCCAGTCGGTAGGGTATGGCCGGATGGAACTTCCGGTAATATCGGAGGTTCATAACGTATTAGTGCGATTCGGTACCGGAACGCCTGTCTCGGTGAGGAGGTTTTCGTGCGACTTCGAAACACCCGCTGTCTGGAGCCAGGCATGAAAAAGTTCACCCACTCGGCCGCCGTCGGTATTTTTCTGTGGCTTGCCGTGCCGGCGGCATATGCCGCCGGCGACCGGTTGAGCTACCAGGAACAGACTATCGTCCTCGACGGCGCGCGCCATACGGCGCGCATTCCGGCCGGTTACCGATTGGAGCTGCTGACCGCCAAGCTCGATGGCCCGCGGCTATTGACGTTCGCCGCCAACGGCGACCTGTTCATCGGCTCCAAGTCCGGCAAGGTCTACCGGTTGGCACCGCCGTACACCGCGCCGGAGGTGGCGGTGACGCTCGACGGCTATCCGCACTCGGTCGCGTTCCGGAAAAACGAAATCCTCATCGCCCGCACCGACGGGTTGTACCGCGCGCCGTACGCGCCCGGCCAAAAGAAAATCCCGGCGGATAGCGTGACCCTGCTGGCGGCGTTGCCGGGCGGCGGTGGGCATAACAGCCGCACCGTCGGCGTCGGGCCGGACGGGCGGGTGTATGTGAGCCTGGGCATTCAGGGGAATTGCAGCGACCAATACCTGGGCGCGCCGTATGCGTTCGACGACCGGCGCGGCGGGATCGTGGTGCTGCGCGACGACGACGGCAAGCCGCGCTGGGAGACGTTCGGTGCGGGGCTGCGCAACCCCGTGGGGTTCGCCTGGCACCCGCGCACCGGCGTCCTGTACGCCAGCAACAATGGCCCCGATCACCTCGGTTACGAGCAACCGCCGGAATACTTCAGCCGCGTCGACGCCGGTTCGTTCCACGGCATGCCGTGGTTCCAGTACGACGGAAATACCCTGCGGCGCGACGACTGCATCAAGCGCGCGCCGCCGCGGCCGTTGGGCGAGGTGGTCGCGCCGGTCGCGACCTTCCCGGCGCGCAACGCGCCCATGGCCGTGACGTTCGTGCCGCGCGGGGCGCTGGAGCCGGCGCTCGAGTTCGACGCGATCGTGGCGTTGCGCGGTTCCTGGGGCACCCGGCCGAGCGGCGGCTTTCTGGGCGCCGCCGCCACGCGCCGCCCGCCGAAGTTGGTGGCGGTGCGCTTCCGGGACGGCCGGGCGCAGCGGGTCGACGATCTCATTACCGGTTTTCAATTGGACGACGGCGAACGCTGGGCGCGGCCGGTGGGCGTGGCGATCGGGCCAGACGGCGCGCTGTACTTCACCAGCGACAGCGGCGTGAACGGGTTGTTTCGCCTGCGGCCGGTGAAGTAACCACAGGAACGAAACCGCCTATCATATGCCCTATAAAACCACCGCCGAACTGCCCGAGGCTGTGCGCGCCCACCTGCCGGCGGCGGCGCAGAAGATTTTCCTGGAAGTGTTCAACAGCGCCTGGGATCAATACGCGGCGCGCGACGATCGCGAGGCGCTCGCCCACAAGGTCGCCTGGTCGGCGGTGAAGAAGCAATACCAGAAGCACGGCGACCGCTGGGTTAAAAGCTAGAGCCTAGAGCCTGTCGTAAAATACCCGGGTAGGTTGGGTTGAGCGAAGCGTAACCCAACAAATTATCGTTGGGTTACGGCGCTTTGCGCCTAACCCAACCTACATTGAAACCATTTTAGCGGCAGGTTCTGATACCCCCAAAATAACCGCGACACGCCCGCGACATCCTGATATACTCACGCGCATCTCGGCGCACTCCGGTCTGCGCCGATCCTTTCGCGGTCACCCTTCCCGGTTTACCTCGAACACCCTCAACTTTTACTAGGTAGCGCCTAGACCGGTCCAAGACCCACGTGTTTCGGGTAGGCCCGTCCAGGAGCACCATCTAAAGATGTCATTCAATTCGCTCGGCCTGTCGGCCGAATTACTCCGTGCCGTGTCCGAAAAGGGCTACGGCGAACCCACACCCATTCAGATCAAGGCCATCCCCGTCATCCTCGAGGGGCGGGATATTCTGGCCGGCGCCCAGACCGGCACCGGCAAGACCGCCGGCTTCGCCCTGCCGCTGTTGCAGCGCCTGAGCGCCCAGCCACCGGTTGTGCAGCGCGCAGTTCGCGCACTGATCCTCACCCCGACGCGCGAGCTGGCCGCGCAGGTGGAGGAGAGCGTGCGCAACTACGGCAAGCACTTGTCGCTGAAGTCCACCGTGGTATTCGGCGGCGTCGGTTTTACTCCCCAAGCCGACACGTTGCGCCGCGGCGTGGATATCCTGGTGGCGACGCCCGGCCGGTTGCTCGATCACGTGCAGCAAAAAACCGTGGATCTCTCGCATGTCGAGATCCTGGTGCTGGACGAGGCCGACCGCATGCTGGACATGGGCTTCATCCGCGACATCCGCAAGATCCTGGCGCTGCTGCCCAAGAAGCGCCAGAACCTGCTGTTCTCCGCCACCTTCTCCGACGAGATCAAGCAGCTCTCCGATACGCTGCTGAATTCGCCGGTGCTGATCGAGGTGGCGCGCCGCAACACCGCCGCCGAGCTGGTCACGCAAGTGAGCCATCCGGTCGACCGCGAGCGCAAGCGAGAGCTGCTTTCGCACCTGATCCATTCGCAAGGCTGGAAGCAGGTGCTGGTGTTCATGCGCACCAAGCACGGTTCCAACCGCCTCGCCGATCAATTGCAGAAGGACGGCATCACCAGCGCCGCCATCCACGGCAACAAGAGCCAGGGCGCGCGCACCAAGGCGCTGGCGGATTTCAAGAAGGGCACGGTGCGGGTGCTGGTGGCGACCGACATTGCCGCGCGCGGGCTGGACATCGACCAGTTGCCGCATGTCGTGAACTTCGAGTTGCCGAACGTGCCGGAAGACTATGTGCATCGCATCGGCCGCACCGGCCGCGCCGGCAACGAGGGCGAGGCGGTGTCGCTGGTGTGCGTGGACGAACATGGATTATTGCGGGATATCGAACGCGTGCTGAAGCGCGAGATTCCGAAACTGACGGTCGCGGGGTTCGAGCCGAACCCGGCGATCAAGGCCGAGCCGATCACCCGCGGGCGCGGTCAGCGTGGGGGCGCACGGCCGCAGGCCAAACGCCAGGGCGCCGACCGCGGTCGTGACCATCGCCCGCGGTCGCACGCGCCGGGCCGTTCCGGCGGCGAACACCGCGCGCACGCCGCCCCGAAGCGCCCGTCGAACCCGCACGCCCAGACCGCCGGCGACCGGCGTCCGCATGCCGGCGCGGAAGTGGACGGCAATCGGCGCGGCGTGGACACCCACATGGGCAGGGACCCCGGTCGCGGCGCGCCTGGCAGGGCGCATCGGCCGGCGGCGCACGCCCGTCCGGCGCCGCACCATAGCCCCACCCGGAAGCGCTTCGATCGCGAGGTCCCGGCGCTGCTCGGCGGCAACAAGCGCGACGAGTAGTAGTTAGGAAAACCCTGAATAACTATCATTTGCCGCAGAGACGCAGAGTACGCAGAGAAAACCATGAATTTTTCTCGAGAAAAACCTCTGCGCTCTCTGCGTCTCTGCGGCGAAGAATAATATTTGTTGACTGATTCAGAGCTTCCCAAGCGGAGCGTTCTGAGCGCCATGAGCAACTCTTTTTCCGGGACAGTACATTGATCACCACCGCCAACATCACCATGCAGTTCGGGGCCAAGCCCTTGTTCGAGAATATCTCGGTCAAGTTCGGCAACGGCAACCGTTACGGCCTGATCGGCGCCAACGGTTGCGGCAAGTCGACGCTCATGAAGATTTTGGGCGGCGACCTGGAGCCGACCGCCGGCAATGTCTCGGTCGACGCCAACGAGCGCCTCGGCAAGCTCCGCCAGGACCAGTTCGCGTTCGAGAATCACACGGTGCTCGACGCCGTGATCATGGGGCACGCCGAACTGTGGGGCGTGAAACAGGAGCGCGACCGCATCTACGGCCTCGCGGAAATGAGCGAGGAAGACGGCATGAAGGTGGCCGACCTCGAGCACAGGTTCGCCGAGCTCGATGGTTACACCGCCGAGGCGCGCGCCAGTGAATTGCTGTCGGGCGTCGGTATTCCACTCGAACAGCACGCCGGCCCGATGAGCGCGGTGGCGCCGGGTTGGAAGCTGCGCGTGTTGCTGGCGCAGGCGTTGTTCGCCGATCCGGACATTCTGCTGTTGGACGAGCCCACCAACAACCTCGACATCAACACCATCCGCTGGCTGGAAGACGTGCTCAACGAGCGCAACAGCACCATGGTCATCATTTCGCACGACCGGCACTTTTTGAACCGCGTCTACTCCCACATGGCCGACCTGGACTACGGTGAACTGCGCATCTATCCGGGCAACTACGACGAATACATGACCGCCGCCACCCAGGTACGCGAACGGCTGCTGGCCGGTAACGCCAAGAAGAAGGCGCAGATCGCCGAGCTCCAGACGTTCGTCAGCCGGTTCTCGGCGAACGCCTCCAAGGCCAAGCAGGCGACCTCGCGCGCCCGCCAGATCGAAAAGATCACGCTCGAGGACGTCAAGCCGTCGAGCCGCGCCAACCCGTTTTTGCGTTTCGAGCAGGACAAGAAGC
>JACREH010000070.1 GCA_016218345.1 Gammaproteobacteria bacterium
ACCTTCGGCAAGCCGGCGATCGCGCGGCTGTCGGACGGCACCTGGGCGGCGATCTTCGGTAACGGCTACAACTCCACCGGCGACAAGGCGGAGTTGTTCGTGGTCAACATCCTGACCGGCGCGCTTATCCAAAAGATTACAACGCCCGGCACCGGCACCCCCAACGGGCTGGCCAGCCCGACGCCGCTCGACACCGACTCCAACCACGTCGTGGATTACGTCTACGCCGGCGACCTCCAGGGCAACATCTGGAAATTCAATTTCACCGCCGCCACCGCCAGCGGCGGCGTTACCATCAGCTTCGGCGACAACCCGTTGATGCAGAATATCGGCCAGGAGATCACCACCGCCCCGAAGGTCGCGCAGAACCCGGTGGACGGCAGCTACATCGTGGCGTTCGGCACCGGCAAGCTGTTGGAGGACAGCGACAGGACCGACACCACCACCAATTACATGTACGGGATTTTCGACCGCGCCAACTACACGCCGGCCACCGGCTGGGGCAGTTCGCCCAAGCTGAACGTCAGCACGGTGTTTTCGCAAGTGGACGGCGTGCCGCCGGTGTTTCTACGCTTTATCGAGAATACGTCCACCGTCGGCTCCGGCACGCTCGCCGGCTGGGCGCTGCGCCTGCCGAATTCCACCGAACGGGTTGTGAACGACCCGATCATCCGCAGCAGCCGCGTGACCTTCACGACCGTGCAGCCGGGCGTCGATTTCAATCAAAACTGGCGCATGGGCGTCGACTACCTGACCGGCAAGGCCCCGGGCGTGCCGTATTTCGACACCAACGGCGACGGCCTGATCAACAACGCCGACAAGGTCGACCATGACGACGATGCCGGCACCGCGGCGCTGGTCGCGATCGGCCAGGACGAGGCCCTGGGCGTCGTCTCCGGGCCGGTGGCGGCGCGCATCGCCAACGAACTGGACGTGGTCTACGTCACCCACGCCGAAGACGCGATTATCACCGTCAACCCCTTCCAGGATCCCGGCCTGAAAGGCGGCCACTTCGACGTGGACAACTTCAACGCCGTCGCGGTGTCCACCTGCACCCCCGGCAGCGGCACCACGACCAAGACCGACGTTACCGAAAAGAGCATGAGCACGGCGGAAAAGACCGCCTACCCGTTCCCGGATCAGACCGCTATCGTGACCGGCCCGACCGGCGGCGTGACCGTGACCACGAAGATGAACACCCAAAAGAACGGCACCCTGAAAAAGGACAAGAAGCAGATCACCACGGTGACGGTCACGGCGGGGGTTGGCATCGCCAAATGCCACGTCCACCAGTACGACGACCAATATAACGTCAACGGCGTGAACCTGCTCTATTCGGTCAACACCTACGACCTCGATGGCACCAAACGAGGCACGGGCCTGACCTTGGACGGCGACACCAACCTGCGCGAGCTCGACCGTTCCGACTACGGGCTGAGCGATGTGGAGGTGATCATCTCGCTGGTCAACCCCGATCCGGTCATGACGACGAACCCCCCGGTCTTTAATAAAGTAACTCGCAACTTCGACCCGGTCCCCGGGGACGTGGACCCGGGACTGATCAAGTTCAATCGTGCCGGCCTGGGGGCGCCGATCAGCGTCTATACCAGCGCCTGGAAGGGCCTACCGGCCTTTAACGACCTACCGCCGGCCGACCGCACCGCCAAGGTGAGCGATATCACCCAGCTCGAGGTCAGCTTCACCAACATCAACGCGCTGCGCGCCACCGTGCCGGACGCCCCGCAGAACAAGGGCGGCACCTGCGGCGGGGTCACGGGGTTCAACGCCAAGGGCAAGTATCGCGACGGCGCGCTGGTGATTCGCGCCTCCCGGGCGGATACCGGCGAGGTGGTCTACGAGACGGCGCTGTACGAGCACTTGAAGGTGGATACGCTGCTTGCCGAGTATCAGGCCGGCGCGAAGGTCGGCTGCGGCGAGGACGCCGAGAACCTGCGCCAGTACAAGGATCCGGACAAGTTCGTCGGCGCCGATCCCGGGGCCGGCGGCGCGGGCACCGGCGTCACCGTCGGCGGCGGCGGCGAGGGCGTGGGCTTCTCGGGCACCGCCGGTACCGGCCGCGGCGTGTACACCGGTATCGATCTCGGCCAGCATAACTGGCGCGAGTTGCTGTTGTTCCGCTAGGCCGACATGCCCCTCCCGTTCGCGGGAGGGGCGCGCGTGATTGACTGTTTTCGTGCTGAGCCTGTCGAAGCACGAACGGAAGAAGGCACGAAATCACTGAGCCTGTATGGAACGCCCTTCGACAAGCTCAGGGCGAGCGGCCGGATTAATCAGAGCTTGCTTGATTGAGGACTGACATGCAGCAACGCACTAAAGACAGCGCCGGATTCACCCTGATCGAGTTGGTGGTCGTGGTGGCCGTCATCGGCATCCTGGCGGCCATCGCCTACCCGGCCTACACCGAACAGGTCCGCAAGAGCCGGCGCAGCGACGCCTACATCGCGTTATCGCAGTTGGCGAATTCGCAGGAAAAATTTTATTTGAATTGCAATTCCTACACGACGTTTATCGGGGCCGGGACGGCGAAAGTCGGCAACTGCGAGGTAGCCGACGGCAGCGGCTTGGGCTTTACCAAGACGACATCGTCCAACAATTACTACAGTCTATCCATCACCGCCGCGAACGCAACCGGCTATACCCTGGTAGCCACCGCCACCGGGGTCCAGGCCGCCGATACGGCGTGCCCCACGCTGACGCTGACCTCGGTGGGAGCCAAGACGCCGGCCGCGTGTTGGAAGTGAGCTTTCTCACGAGGTAGCTCGTCGCGGACAACGCCGCGTCCTCTGCCGAAACCGTCGCTACAACACCTGCGCGGCGCGCGACTCGCTCTCCGAGAGCAGCGATTTGTCGATCAACCCGGCGGCCAGCAGCGCGCTGCCGTAGGCGGCTTGGTCGGATACCGGTTTTTTCAGCGGCACGCCCAGGATGCGTTCGCGCAACCGCTGCCAGGCGGGGTTGCGGGCGCCGCCGCCGGTGGTGCGTACCTCGCTTATGGCCGGGGCGCCCAGTTGCTGCAACAGTTCGTAGCCCTGCGCCTCGATGCGCGCGATCCCCTCCAGCAGCCCCTGAAAAAACGTCACGCTGTCGTTCGGCAGCGGTTCGAGCACGGCGGTCTTCTTGGGGTCGTTGTGCGGGAAGCGCTCGCCGATGTCGAGCAGCGGATAGTAATCGAGACCGGTGAAGTGCTCGGGATCGATGAGCGGCGTCATCTCCTCCATTTGCTCGACGTCGAAATATTGCAACAACACCGCGCCGCCGCTGTTGGACGCGCCGCCCGCCAGCCAGTAGCGGCCGAGGCGGTGGCTGTACACGCCGTGTTCCGGCGCGAACACCGGCTTGTCGGACAGCAGTTTCAGCACCAAGGTCGAGCCGAGCGAGGTCACGGCATGCCCGGGCCGCTGACCGCCGGCCGCCAGAAACGACGCCACGCCGTCGGTGGTGCCGGCCATCACTTCGCAGTCCGGTGACAGGCCGAAGGCGCGTGCGCACTCGGCGCCGATCGCGGCCACGTGTTCGCCGCTGGCATGCACGGTCGGCAGCAGCTCCATGTTGATGTCGAGCGCCGCCAGCCATTCCGGCCAGCGCATCGCCTCGGCGTTGTAGCCGAGTTTCAGGCAGTTGTTGTAGTCGCTTTGGCCCCAGCGGCCGGTGAGCTTGCCCACGATCCAATCGGCCGGGTGGGCGGCGAACGCCGCGTTCCGGTGCAGATTCTTGTCGTGAAACCATAGCAGCTTGGCGAGCGCGCTGCCGACGCCGTGCGCGCCGGAATGGCGCACCGCATAGGCGGCGATGCGTTCGGCCTGGGCGAGCGCGCGGCCGTCGTTGTAGAGGATGGCGTCGGTGATCGGCGTGCCGTCACGGCCGCACAATAGCAGCGTGCCGGACGTGCCGTCGACGGCGATGCGCCGCACCCGCTCGGGCGCGACGGTCTTGAATAGTTCATGCAACCCGGCGCTGACCGCCTGCCACCACAGGGCCGGGTCCTGGCTGATCTCGGCGCCGCGCTTGATCGCGGGCGGGAGCGGTGTCCGGGCGGTGGCGACGATCCGGCGCTGCTCGTCGATGGCGCACAGCCGGCAACCGGCGCTGCCCAGGTCGATGCCGAGAAAAACCGGTTCCGGCTTTTTTTTCGGCGCCGGCGGCGTCACCGCCGGCTTGGACGGGACCGGCGCCTTCGCCTCGGTCGGTTTGACCTCCGCGCCCCGCGGCGCGGGCGGTCGCAGGCTCTCCGGCAGCTTGCGCTGTTGCGCCAGCCCCCGGGAGGCGGGCTCGGCGGGCTTCGCCTCCGGCTGGCGCGCGCCGCGTTCCCACGGGCGCGGCGGCGACGATTCGGGTTTGACCTCCGGCGCCGCGGCCGGCGGCTCCGGCGCGGGCGGAGTCGGCGGACTCAGGGACGCCGTAACGGGCGCCAAGACCTGTGCCGAGTCGGATGGCGGCGGTGTGTCGACGACGGCGCGTTCCGGCAACGGCTTGGGCACCGGCCCCGGCGGTGTCCAGCCGGGCATGCGGTAGTCGACGGTGACGGCGGTGTACAGCCCGCCGCGCACGTTGAACTCGGCGCGCAGGCGCATGAAACGCGGCGCGGTCGCGGACACCAGGTCGTTCAGGATGGTGTTGGTGACGGCCTCGTGGAACGCGCCCTCGTCGCGAAACGACCATATATATAGTTTCAGCGCTTTCAGTTCGACGCAGCGCTGGTCCGGCACGTAGTCCAGATAAAGCGTGGCGAAGTCCGGTTGGCCGGTCTTCGGGCACAGACAAGTGAACTCCGGAATGCGGATCTCGATGGTATAATCGCGCCCCGGATCGGGGTTGGGGAAGGTTTCCAGATGCTTGCTGGGCGTGGTGGGCATTGGCGGCGGCGTATGCTAGGTTTGCGCTTTCTAAGCTTCAGTTTAGATTGTAACGTACAGAATGCCGGAATTTAATGCGCCTTAAGAAAATCAAGCTGGCCGGTTTCAAGTCCTTCGTGGACCCCATCTCGATCCCGATGTCCGGCAATCTCACCGGGATAGTCGGTCCCAACGGGTGCGGAAAATCCAACATAATCGACGCGGTCCGCTGGGTTATGGGCGAAATCTCGGCCAAGCACCTGCGCGGCGATTCCATGGCCGACGTGATCTTCAGCGGCTCGAGCGCCCGCAAGCCGGTCGGCAAGGCCTCGGTCGAGCTGATTTTCGACAACACCGACGGCGGCGCCCCCGGCCAATATGCCGCGTACGCCGAGATCGCCATTCGCCGCGAGGCCGGGCGCGACGGCCAGTCCGACTACTTTCTCAACAAGACCAAGTGCCGGCGCAAGGACATCACCGACATCTTCCTCGGCACCGGCCTGGGGCCGCGCGCCTATTCGATCATCGAACAAGGCGCGGTGACGCGCATCATCGAGGCCAAGCCCGAGGACCTGCGCGCCATGCTCGAAGAGGCGGCCGGCGTGTCGCGCTACAAGGAACGGCGCCGCGAAACCGAAACCCGCATCCGCCACACCCGCGAGAATATGGCGCGGGTCGAGGACATCCGCAAGGAGCTGGGTGCGCAGTTGTCGCGCCTGCAACGCCAATCGCGCGCCGCCAGCCGTTATAAGGAACTCAAGCAGGAAGAACGTCTGGTGCGCGCGCAGTTGCTGTGCCTGCGCTGGCGGCAGTTGAGCGAGCGTATCCAGCAATACGACGGCGAACTGTCCAGCCAGGCGACCGGCATGGAGGCGGCGATCGCCGGTCTGCGCCGGTTCGAGGCCGATATCGAGGCGTTGCGTGCCCGCCAGACCGAGGCCGGCGACCGGTTCAACGCCGTGCAGGCCGAATTCTACGCGGTCGGCGCCGAGATCGCCGGCGTCGAGCAGGCCATCCAGCACGCGCGCGACAGCCGCGAGCAGTTGCAGTTCGAGCACGAACGCATCCGCCGCAGTTGGGACGAGGCCAGCCTGCATCTCGGCACCGACCAGCAGCAACTCGCGCAACTCACCGAGACGCTGGCGCGCAGCGGGCCGTTGCTCGCCGAACAGCAGGACGCCCACGCCGCGGCCGCCGCCGCGCTTGCCGGCGCCGAGGCGGCGATGCACGACTGGCAGGGCGGTTGGGAACGGTTCAGCGCCATGGCCGCCGAGCCGGCCAAGACGCGCGACATTCAGGACAGCCGCATCAAGGGTCTCGAACAGCAGATCGAACAACTCGGCGCGCGGCGGACGCGGTTGACCGGCGAATTGCAGGCGATCGAGAATGAATCGCGCGCCGCCGGCCTCGAAGACTTGCGCCGCGAGGCGCTCGAACGCGACCGCGCCTGCGAAGACCTGGAGCGCTCGCTCGAAGAGATCGAGGCCGGAATTCGCGGCCAGCGCGACGCAATCGACGAACTCACCAACGAGGCCGAGGAACGCCGCGGCGAGAAACAAAGCACCGAGGCGCGTCTGGCGGGCCTGCGCGAACTGCAAGCCGCGGCGCTCGGCAAGCACGATGCCGAACTCAACGACTGGCTGAAGCACAGCGCCCTGGCCACGGCGCCGCGCCTGGCCGGCTCGATTCACGTCGAGGCCGGCTGGGAAAAGGCCGTCGAGCGGGTATTGGGCGCGCACTTGGCGGCGGTATGCGTGTCCGGCCTCGACCAATACCGGACGGCGCTCGATGGCCTGACCGAGGCCGGTGTGGTGCTGGTGGAGACGGCGGCCGAGGGTGCCGCCGCGCCGGCCGGGGAGCGGACGACACTCCTTAATAAGGTGCGCGCCGAGGCCGATCTGAGCGCGTTCCTGGCCGGCGTCTATCCGGTGGAATCGGCGGCCGAGGCCCTGACGCGCCGTCACGAGCTGGCCGCGCACGAATCGTTCATCACTCGCGCCGGCCTGTGGGTCGGCAGGAACTGGCTCGCCACCGGCGCCGGTGACGGCAGCCGCGCCGGCATGCTCGCGCGCGAGCGTGAGATCGAGACGCTCGGCGCCGACATCAAGACGCTCGACGCCGGCCTAGCCGCGTTGCAGGAAAAACTCGCGGATGCCCAAGAGCGGTTCGATGAGCTTGAGTCGGAGCGCGACAGCCAACGCAAGCAACTCAACGAGTACAATCGCGAGCGCGCCGCGATGCGCGAGCGCCTCGGCCATAACGAGGCGCGGCTCAATCAATTGAACGCCCGTGCGCGCCAGATCGACGCCGAGCAAGGCGAGATCGAGGCGCAACTCCGCCAGGTCACGGCCGACCGCGACGACGCCCGGCGCCTGTTCGATCAAGCCCAGGGCGAGAGCGGACGGTTCGAGCAGCAGCGCCGGGAACTGCAGGAACAGCGCGATGCCGTGCGCGCCGCGCTCGACCGGGCGCGCGCGGATGCGGACAGCGCCACACACGAACTGCATAAACTCGAGATCGAGCGGCAGGCGACGCAAACCGCGCTCGACTCGGTTCAGCAAGGCATCGCCCGCCTGGACGGGCAGTTGTCGCAACTGCGGGTGCGGCGCGCTGAGCTCGACGAAGTGCTGGCGCAGGGCGAGCAACCGGAGCTGGAGCTCAAGCAGCGCCTGGAAGAATTCCTGGGCAAGCGCCTGGAGATCGAGGGCCGGCTCGGCGCGGCCCGTCAGGCCGCGGGCGAACTGGAGGCGCAACTGCGCGAACTCGACCAGGCGCGGCTCGCCCAGGAAAAGACCATCCAGGAACTGCGCGACGCGCTCGAACACGAGCGCATCGCCCGCCAGGAACTGGCGGTGCGGCGCGAAACCCTGGAGGAGCAGGTGCGCGAGACCGGCCTGGACCTGACGCAATTACTGAACGAGCTGCCGCCGGAGGCGAACGAGGAGCTGTGGCAACAGACGCTCGAGGGCCTGAACGCCAAGATCGAGCGCCTCGGGCCGATCAATTTGATCGCGATCGAGGAATACGAGGAGCAATCGCAGCGCAAGTCCTACCTGGACAAGCAGAACGAGGACCTGGTGAACGCGCTTACGACTTTGGAGGACGCGATTCGCAAGATCGACCGCGAGACGCGCACGCGCTTCCGCGAGACCTTCGACAAGGTCAACACCGAGTTTCAAATGCTGTTCCCGCGCCTGTTCGGCGGCGGTCATGCCTACCTGGAGCTGATCGGCGACGATCTGCTCGACAGCGGCGTGACGGTCATGGCCCGCCCGCCCGGAAAGCGCAACAGCACCATCCACCTGCTGTCCGGCGGCGAGAAGGCGTTGACCGCGGTGTCGCTGTTGTTCGCGATCTTCGAGCTCAATCCGGCGCCGTTCTGCCTGCTCGACGAGGTCGATGCGCCGCTCGACGACGCCAATGTGGCGCGCTACGCCGATGTGCTCAAGGCGCTGTCGCAGAAGACCCAGCTGGTCTACATCACCCACAACAAGATCAGCATGGAGATCGCCGAGGTGCTGATCGGCGTCACCATGTCGGAGCCCGGGGTGTCGCGGCTGGTGGCGGTGGACGTGGAGGAGGCGTTGGAGATGGTCGCGCAGTAACCATGGAGGGGCGGTCTTAGGGAAGCCCTGAATAGTCCCTTGGCCGTCATGCCAGCGAAAGCTGGCATCCAGAATAGGCCTGACGGCCGATGTTTTTTAAAGCCTGGATTCCGGCTTTCGCCGGAATGACGACAGTAATCAGAGCTTCCTTAGTAAACACCCGACGAATTGTCATGCCGTCATTTCGACCGTATGGGAGAAATCTCCATGTTGTTGAGCAGGTTAAAATATTTGAGATCCTGGATTTCTCGCGGAGTTTATCCCGAGCACAGCGAACGGGCTCGAAATGACAATTAATTAGGGATTCCTTAGGTGAACCTGCAGTATGTGTTGTTGTTGTTGGGCCTCGGTGTCATCGCGATCGCGGCGTTAACCGCGTATTTCAAGGTGCGCGCGAGTCGCCGTCAGCCGCCGCGTGCGGCCATGTCCGGGCGGGTTATCGCCGATGAATCGGACGTCGCCATCCCCGATATCCCAGCGGCCCCGCCGATCCCTTCCCGGCATTTCTCGCAGCGCGCCATCCAGGTGGACGACGCCCCGCCGGTGCTGGATGAGCCGGTCGATGTTTCCGCGTTCACCAAGGAAATCGAAGATCTGGAAGCGAGCGCCAATCGTCCGCTCGACCTGGCGGTTTTCGATGAACCATCGACCGTCGCCGCGGGCCGGCGCAGTGCCGCGCCGCCGGCAACGATCGACGAGGAAATCGATTTTATTCTGCACCTGCCGATCGCCGCGCCCGTGGTTCGCGATCTCGCGCTCGGTATCTACAAGCAAAACGAGTATTTGCTGGAGCGGAGCCACCATATCTACGGTCGGCAAACCGAGGCCGGCGAGTGGCGGAACATCGAGCACGATCCGGAATCCGCCGAGTATCGCGCGCTGGCGCTCACCGTGCAGATGGCCGACGCGAACGGGCCGATCGGCGAATCGGAACTCAACACTTTCTCGCAACTCGGCCTGAAGATCGCCGACGCGCTCGCTTGTCCGGTGCGATTTTCCATGACCTTCGAGGACGCCATGGCGCGCGGTCGCGAATTGGACGAATTCTGCCGCGCTCACGACGTCATCGCCAGCATCAATATCGTCTCCACCAACGAAACCGGCTTCAGCGGCCGCGCCATCGATCAGGCCGCGCACCGCGTCGGCATGGAATTCGGGCCGATGAACATTTATCACCTCAAGAATACCGACCCGACCGGTTATCGGAATCTGTTCAGCCTGGCGAATCTTTATCAGCCGGGTGAGTTCGATCTCAAGCGCATCGTCGATTTCACCACCGACGGTCTGACGCTGTTCATGAGCGTGCCGCATGCCGCCAACCCGGAACAGGTCTTCGACAAGATGACCGAGGCCGCCAGAACGCTTTGCCGGCTGCTCGGCGGCGAACTGCGCGACCAGCAGCAGCGTCCGCTGACCGATCGCGGCCTGCAGGCGATCCGCGTCCAGATTGCGACCCTGTCCGGCGAGATGCGGGAGCAGGGGATCGCGCCGGGGAGTTCGGTGGCATTACGGTTGTTCTAGTCCTCTGGCGCCGGACGGGCTCTGTGTTTTCGTTTTTTGTATCGCCTGCGGCGATATTTTTTTTCATGCGGTTCCCGCACCGCAGGCGGGGTACTTTCTTGTCGCGACAAGAAAGCTATCGACCCTGGAAATGAACCGGTGACCCTGCTTTCCCTCGATCTCGTGGATCCTAACCAAATCGGTCTGCCGGTTCGGTATTCCATCATGCCACTACTGTGGCGTGGGTGTTATACAAGTACCCAAAGAAGCGCCTCCCCTCCAGCGCGAAATCCCCTGCGCTTCTCGGCCGAGGCGGGGGTTGGCCGACAGGACTGTCCCTGTCCTGCGGCCAACGCGCGTATCCCATACGCGCCCCTGGCGGGCCTGATCCGCCTCGGCCTGCGATGCTCGGCGCGCCGGAAAGGGGGAACGTCAACACCCAACAGCAACACCGGAACGTCAACATCCTAAAGCTTTGGGTTTGGGGTTAGGTGTTAGGTTTGGGTGTCGCCCCTTGAGTCGCACCGAGCACCGGAGGGCGGCGAGGACAAGGCCCGCCAGGGGCGCGCCCGGGAGGCGCGCGTTGGCCGCAGGACAGGATGTCCTGTCGGCCAACCCCCTCGCCGACCGAGGAGCACAGGGCACCCCACCCCTAACGCGCAACGCACGTTAGGGGTGGGGTGCGACGACGGGGCAAAATGGCTTTGGTGACTTTCGCCGAAACGAAAGTCACTCGTGCGCGCGGCGAAACGCGCATATTATTTTCAAACCATCGCGGGAGCGTTACAAACAAGCAACCCGTGACCCATAGAACATGGGAATGTCGCAGTAGGCAGGATGCCGAAAGCGACCGGTGCGGGAACCGCAAGTAAAAATGTCGGCGCAGCCGACTCAGAACCAGGCACCGCGAAAGCGGTGAAAATAAAAAACCGTCGCCAATGGCGATGCAATAATCAATAATACCCTCGATGAAACCCGATACTAAAACCCGCCGCCGGATCGAGGCGCTGCGCCGCGAGATCGACGAGCATAATTACCGCTATTACGTGCTCGATGCGCCGGTGATTTCGGACGCTCGGTACGACAGGTTGCTGCGCGAGTTGCAGGATATTGAGGCGCAATACCCCGAACTGGTTACGCCGCAGTCACCGACCCAGCGCGTCGGCGCGGCGCCCGCCAAGGAGTTCGGCGAGGTGCGCCACAAGTTGCCGATGACCTCGATGGATAACGCCTTCGACGAAACCGAGGCGCGCGAGTGGGACGAGCGTGTGCGCAAGGGGCTGAACACGGATATCGCCGTATACTATACCGCCGAACCCAAGTTCGACGGTGCGTCGGTGAGCCTGCGCTATGAGGATGGCCTGCTGGTGCAGGCAGGCACGCGCGGCGACGGCGCCACCGGCGAGGACGTGACCGTGAACGTGCGCACCATCCGTACCGTGCCCCTGCGGCTGCACGGCAAGGGCTGGCCGAAGGTGCTGGAGGTGCGCGGCGAGATCGTGATCCCGAAGAAAGACTTCGAGCGCCTCAATGCCGAGCAGTTGAAGCAGGGCGGCAAAGTGTTTGCCAACCCGCGCAATGCGGCCGCCGGCAGCCTGCGCCAACTCGATCCGCGCGTGACCGCGGGCCGACCGTTGAGTTTTTTCCCCTGGGGGTTCGGCGAAGTGGCGGACGGTTCCCTGCCCGAGAGCTATTCGGCCGCGGTCGATAAGTTGCGCGACTGGGGGTTCCGCGTCACCGATCTGATCCACAAGGTCAAGGGCGTGGACGGTTGCCTGGCTTACTATCGGGACATCGCCGCCAAACGCGAGCGCGTGCCGTTCGAGATCGATGGCGTGGTATACAAGGTGGATGATCTGGCGGCGCGCGACCGTCTCGGCTACACGGCGCGCGCACCGCGCTGGGCGATCGCCCACAAGTTTCCGGCCCAGGAGGAGACCACTGTGGTCGAGGATATCCTGGCCTCGGTCGGGCGTACCGGCGTGATCACGCCGGTTGCGGTGCTGAAACCGGTGCACGTGAGCGGCGTCACCGTCACGCACGCCACCCTGCACAACCAGGACGAACTGGAGCGCAAGGACGTGCGCATCGGCGACCGCGTGATCGTGCGCCGCGCCGGCGACGTGATCCCCGAAGTGGTCGGTGTGATCAAGGAAAAACGCCCGCGCAGTGCCCGCTCCTGGCAGATGCCGAAGAAATGTCCGGAGTGCGGGTCGGAAGTGGTGCGCGAGGAGGGCGAAGCGGCGCACCGCTGTATCGGCGGGCTGTACTGTCCGGCACAGCGCATGGGCGCGCTGCTGCACTTCGCCTCGCGTCGGGCCATGGACATCGAGGGCCTGGGCGACAAGTTGGTCGAGCAGCTGGTCGCGCAGGGTCTGGTCAAGACCGTGGCCGATCTCTATCGGCTCGACCTGGGTAAGCTCGCCGCGCTCGAGCGCATGGGCGACAAATCGGCGCAGAACGTGATCGGCCAGATCGAAAAGAGCAAGACCGCCACGCTGCCGCGGTTGCTGCACGCGCTCGGCATTCCGCAGGTCGGCGAGGCCACGGCGCTGGCGCTGGCCCGGCATTTCGGCGATCTCGATCCGATCATGGACGCCGACACCGAGACCTTACAGGCCGTCCCGAACATCGGCCCGACCATGGCCGAGGAGATCCACAGTTTCTTCCGCCAGAAACACAACCGCGAAGTGATCGCCAAGCTCGTCGCCCGCGGCGTGCACTGGCCGAAGCTGGTGCGTGCCCCGAAGGCTTCGGGAGTGAACGGCAAGACCTTCGTGCTGACCGGCACGCTTGCGTCGCTGACCCGCGACCAGGCCAAGGAACGGCTGCAGGCCCTGGGCGCCACCGTGGCCGGCAGCGTCTCCAAAAAAACCGATTACGTTGTGGTCGGCGACGACCCGGGTTCGAAGGCCGCCAAGGCGCGCGAATTGGGCGTGACTATTTTGAATGAAAAGCAGTTCTTAAAATTGCTCGGTGGCTGATCGAGTCGGGACCCACACGGCCAGCGGGAAGAAATATTCAGCCCCGGAAAACACAAGGCCCCTTGCCGCGTCAGCAGCAAGGGGCCTTGGACAAAGAATAACGACAGGGAACCTCTACAAATCGCTTCTCATGGCGGAAAAACTGCTCCTGCGTTTTCCGCACTTCCGCCATCCATGGCGGGCGTAGGTTGGGTAAAGCCGCACCGGCGGCGGACCCAACAATATCATATTGTTCGGTGGGTTTCGCTTTGCTCTACCCACCCTACATCTGAATTAGAGGTTCCCGACAGACGTTAGTCGTTGATCTTGACCTTGGCCTGGTCCTTCAATTCCTTGACCATGGCGTCGATCTTTTCCTGCTGGACCAATTGACGGATGTTGGGTTTGATCTGATCGAACGGCGGCACCTTGAGCGGACGGCTGTCCTCGACCTTGATGACGTGCCAGCCGAAATCGGTCTTGACCGGGTCCTTGGTGGTCTGGCCCTTCTTCAGTGCCACCACCGCGTCGAAGAATTCCGGCACCATGGCGCCCTGGTTGAACCAGCCGAGGTCGCCGCCTTCCTTGCCGGAGCGCACGTCGACCGATTTCTTCTTGGCCAGGTCGGCGAAGCTCGCGCCCTTGTCGAGTTGCTTGACGATCTCGCGCGCCTCCGCCTCGGTCTCGGTGAGGATGTGGCGGGCGCGATATTCGAGCTTGTGGGTCTTCTCGACTTCCTGATCGTAGCGTTTCTTGACGTCATCGTCGCTGATCGGCGTGTCCTTCAGATACTTGCGGATCATGGCGCGCGCCAGGACGTTCTCGCGCTGACGCTTGATCTGGAAGTAGACGTCCGGTTCCTCGTCGACCTTGTTCTTCACGGCGTTTTGCACCAACAGCACGCGGTTGACCATTTCGTCCAGCACCAGCTTCTTCTCCTTTTCCTTGTCGGAGATCGGCGCCTGCTGAGTCTGGCGCAGCTTGAGGTAATCCTGGTAATCCTTCTCGGTGATCGCCTCGCCGTTGACGGTGGCGAGCACCTTGCTGTCGTCGCCGCCCTTCTTGCCATCGCAGGCGGTCACGAGCAGGCCGAGGCCGAGCAGGGCGATCAGAAGCAGGGGCCGTCCCCCGCGGGTGGGTGTGGTACTGGTCATGACATTTCCTTTGGTTGGGAGGGTTAAAGTTCTTCCGGTGTCAGTGCCTTGATGCTCAAGGCGTGGATCTCGCGGCGCATGGCGTCACCGAGCGCATCGTAAATCATGCGGTGCCGTTCCACCAGCGATTTTCCGGCGAATCTGGGCGATACGATCACCACCGCGTAATGCCCGCCGCCGCCCTTGGCGCCGGCATGACCGGCGTGCTGGGCGCTTTCATCGAAGACTTCCAGGCGCTGCGGCGCGAGCGCGGCGCGCAGCCGCTGTTCGATCAGGGCGATGCGGTGCATCAGGGCAAGACCTTGCGGAACGGCAGCACGCTCACCTCGGCGTAGACGCCAGCCGCCACGTACGGATCGGCCTCGGCCCAGGCGCGCGCGTCGTCGAGTGAATCGAACTCGGCGATGATCAGGCTGCCGGTGAACCCGGCCGGCCCGGGGTCGTCGGCGTCGATTGCCGGATGCGGGCCGGCGGCCAGCAGCCGGCCTTCGTTCTTCAGTTGTTCGAGGCGGGCGAGGTGCGCGGGGCGGGCGGCCTGACGCTTGCTCAGACTGTCGGGGACATCGCGTCCGCTGACGGCGTAGTACATCAGGACTTGCCCTTTTCGCCGGGGTCGATGTGCTTGGCCAGAAACAGCGCCTGCACCACGGTGAACGCCAGCGTCAGCCCCAGCAGCCCGAACACCTTGAAGTTGACCCAGATCTCGCGGCGCGTCGCCTCGTCGAGGTCGAGACCGTAATAGAAGGCGACATAGATATTGAGCGCGCCCATGAGCAGGAAGAACACGCCCCAGCTCAGGTTGTACTGATTCCAGACGCGCGCCGGCAACTGGATTTTGCTGCCGAGCAGACGCTCGATGACGGTTTTCTTGCCGATCATGTGACTGCCCAGGATCAGCGTGCCGAGCAGCCAGTAGACGATGGTCGGCTTCCAGCGGATGAAGGTGTCGTCGCGCAACGCCAGCGTGAGCCCGCCGAAGATCACGATTACCGCCAGCGTGATGAGATGGAGGGTCTCGAAGCGCCGGTGCTTCAGCCAGAAAATACCGACCTGGCCGAACGAGGCGGCGATCGCCACGCCGGTGGCGATATAAATGTCGTATAGCTTGAATGCCGCGAAGAACAGCAGCAACGGGAACAGGTCGAACAGGAATTTCATTGGGCTACGCTTGGCTTCTAAAGGCGCATTTTCGCATTTAGCGGCCGGCCGGGCAACGCCGTCAATGCAGCGTCGGGTGCGCTTTCCAGCGGGCGTGGTAGCGGCCCATGACCTCGCGCACCGGCGCGGGATAATCGAGCGCCACCATCTGCTGCATGCCTTGCTCGAAGAATGCCGGCGCCTCTTCCGGCAGATGCCGCACCAGATCGTCGAATACCTCTTGCATGAGCACCGGGTCGTGGCTGCGGGTGGCGACGATACCGCGATTCAGGTGTAGCAACCGCCACGGCCGGCCGGGGTTGGTCTTTTCCAGGTCCTGTTGGAGGTAGTCGTCGCAGGCCTGCGCGACCGCGCCCATGAATGCCGCCATCCGGGTAAGCTCGCGCGGATCCTTGGTGAGGTTGGCGGTGTCGGCGAGCGCGTCGACCACCGGCCCGAGACTGCGGATGCGGCCGTGGTGACGCAGCAACCAGTCGGCCGCGGCCAAGGTCGCCGCCTGCACGTTGCGGCGGGCGCGATCGAGCCGCAGCCGCGCCGCCCACGCCGCCAGGTCCAGCAGCAGGTTGAGACCGTAATCGCCCAGTTGATTGACGTCGTCGCTCAGGATCGGCCCGGTCTCGCCTTCGGTCTTGTCGAGGTTGGCGACGATGGCGAAGAACTGGCGCAACGCCTCGCCGACCTGGCCGGGCGTACCCTGCTCGCCGCCGCGCGGGGCGGCGGCGGTATGCGCGGCCTCGATCTCGGTGCAGGCCTCGTCGAGCAAGCGCCGGGCCTCGGGGATTGGCGCGGGAAATGCCATTTCGCAAAAAATCTCGGCCGGTGAACGGGGACTTATGATAACCTGTTTGGCGCGCGCGCATGAAGCCGCGCGCAACTGCTGAATCGGTTGCCCTCACCCCATCCCTCTCCCGCTAAGGCGGGAGAGGGGGTGTTGGTATACATCTATCATTACTATATGCCGCATTACGATCTCCATTCCCACTCGACTCATTCTGACGGCACGCTCACGCCCACCGAGCTCGTGCACCTGGCGCGCGCCGCCGGCGTGGACGTACTGGCACTCACCGATCACGACAGCACCGACGGCATCCCCGAGGCCCAGGCCGCGGCCCGGGACGTCGGGTTGCAACTCGTGGCCGGTGTCGAGGTGTCGGTCAGCTGGGGCACACAGACCGTGCATGTCGTGGGGCTGAATGTGGATACCGGCGAATCGACGCTGCAGGCCGGGTTGCGCGGGCAATGCGAATTTCGCCGCCAGCGCGCCGAGGAAATCGCCCGGCGCCTGGAGAAACACGGCGTCGCCGACGCCTACCAGGGCGCGCGCGCCCAGGCCCGCGGCGCGATCGTCGGCCGCACCCACTTCGCCCGTTTTTTGGTCGAGCAGGGGCACGCCAAGAATATGCGCCAGGTGTTTAAAAAATTTCTGGTGCAGGGTCGCCCCGGTTACGTTCCCGGCGCGTGGGCCGATCTCGCCCAGGCGGTCGCCTGGATACGCGCCGCCGGCGGCCAGGCGGTCATCGCCCACCCGGCGCGCTATAAACTCGGCAGCACGCGGCTGCATAAACTCCTGGCCGAGTTCAAGGCCTGCGGCGGGGCCGGCCTGGAGGTGGTGTCGGGCAGCCACAGCCGCGACGACTTCTTCCGGTTCGCGCACCTCACCAACCGCTTCGAGCTGCTGGCCTCGGCCGGTTCCGATTATCACGGCCCCGAACAACCCTGGATCGATCTCGGACGGCTGCCGCCGTTGCCGGATGGCTGCCAGCCGATCTGGCGGGATTGGTCCCCGGCCCGCCCATCCCTTCGTTCCGTCGCGCGCTGAGTGTCGCCGCCCCGCGCGGCGCGTTCGGCGAACCCCGCCCGCTGTTGCATCGCCACCCGCTTGTGATAGGGTGAAAGCGACGCGTTGGCACTAAGACAAGAAAAAACGTGTCGTAATAACAATCTCAACCACTTACAGGAGGATGTTATGGGACAAGTTGACGTAGTCTTTCAAACCGCTCAAGGGTTCCTGACTCAAATCGCGGCATTCCTGCCGAGGCTGTTGGGGGCGGTCGTGATCCTGATCCTCGGTTGGCTGATCGCCAAATTCCTGGCCTTTGTCGTGGTGCGTGGGCTGAAACTGGCGCACTTCGATACCGTCACGAGCAAAGCCGGGGTGGACGGCTTTCTCAAGGAAGGCGGAATCAAGAAGACCACCATCGACATCCTCGGTGTGCTGGTGTACTGGTTCGTGATCCTGATCACGCTGCTGACGACCTTCAACGTGCTGGGGCTGGGGGTGGTGGCGGAGCTGTTCAACCGCATCGCGCTGTTCGTGCCGAACGTGATCGTGTCGGTGTTGATCCTGGCGATCGGCCTGTACTTCGCGCGCCTGATGTCCGAGGCGGTGATGACCTACGGCCGGAATGTCGGCATGGCCGACGCCGAACTGATGGGGCGGCTGACGCGCTACGCCATCATGGCGTTCGTCATCATCATCGCTCTCGGTCAGATCAACGTCGGCGAGGCGCTGCTCTCGACCGCGTTCCTGATCCTGTTCGCGGCGGTGTGCCTGGGGCTGGCGCTGGCCTTCGGCCTGGGCGGCCAGAAGTGGGCGGGCGGCGCCCTGGAGCGATTCATGCAGGATCGCGGCCGCAAGAAATAGCCGGTCGATGCAAAAACCCAGGGACGGGTTTTTCATTCCCTTTTTCGCCGCGCGCGACCTCAGGGGCGATGGCCCAGTACTTTCATATCCACACGGCCAACCCCCAGACGCGGCTCATCCGCAAGGCCGTGGACATCGTGCGGGCCAGTGGGGTGATCGTTTATCCCACCGACTCGTCCTATGCCATCGGCTGCCACATCGGCGATAAGCACGCGCTCGAGCGCATCCGCGCCATCCGCCAGCTCGACAAGCAACACAATTTCACCCTGGTGTGCCGCGATCTATCGGAACTGGCGGCGTACGCGCAGATCGACAACCCGACCTTTCGGATACTCAAGGCCAACACCCCCGGGCCGTACACCTTTATATTGCGCGCCACCCGCGAGGTGCCGCGCCGCCTGCAACACCCCAAGCGCCAGACCATCGGCCTGCGCGTACCGGACCACGCCATCGCCCAGGCGCTGCTCGCCGAGTTGGGCGAGCCGCTCATGAGCGTCACTCTGATCCTGCCGGGCGATGAATTTCCGCCGTCCGACCCCGAGGAGATTCGCGCCCGCCTGGAACACGCCGTCGATCTCATCATCGACGGCGGACCGTGCGGCATGGAGCCGACCACGGTGGTCGAGCTCGATCAGGGCCGGGCGACGGTGGCGCGGGTCGGGAAGGGCGATCCGGAAAGGTTTGCTACGTAGATTTTTTGATCGCCTCCGGCGATAGATTTTTACTTGCGGTTCCCGCACCGCGGGCGGGGTACTTAGACTCAGACCCTCCCTGGTCTTCGCCCTGACGGGCAGACCTTAAAGCCGTCTGTCCAAATTCGCTCCCAGCGAATTTGTCTTGTCGCGACAAGATCCGTTTGCCGGGAGCAAACGGGCGCCGCGCGTAAGCGCGCCCGTAAGGGGCCGCGCCAGGGACGGTGCGGCGCAAAGTACCCAAAGAAGCGCCTCCCCTCCGGCGCGAAATCCCCTGCGCTTCTCGGCCGAGGCGGGGGTTGGCCGACAGGACTGTCCCTGTCCTGCGGCCAACGCGCGTATCCCATACGCGCCCCTATCGGGCCTGATCCGCCTCGGCCTGCGATGCTCGGCGCGCCGGAAAGTGGGGAACGTCAAAACCAACGTCAAAACCTTAAAGCAGTTGGTTGGGTTGGTTCTTTAGGTTTGGGTGTCGCCCCTTGAGTCGCACCGAGCACCGGAGGTCGGCGAGGATGAGGCCCGCCAGGGGCGCGCATTGGATGCGCGCGTTTTTCGCAGTACACGGACGTACTGTCGAAAAACCCCCTCGCCGACCGAGGAGCGCAGGGCACCCCACCTTCCACGCGTACGCGTGGAAGGTGGGGTGCGACGACGGGGCAAGTGGTTTTGGTGACTTTTGCCGTAACAAAAGTCACTCGTGCGCGCGGCGAAACGCGCATGAAAAATGACATCGCCGCAGGCGATAAATAAAAACCCTGATATACTGCCCCGCATGGAACATTTGAGTTTGCCCCAGCTGATCGCGGTTTGGGTGTTGCCGGTACTGTTCGCCATCACGGTTCACGAAGTCGCCCACGGATGGGTCGCCAAGCAACTCGGGGATCCGACCGCACAGCGGCTCGGGCGCCTGACGCTGAATCCCCTCAAGCATATCGACCCGGTCGGTACCATTCTGGTGCCGGGGCTGTTGCTGGTGATCGGCGGCTTCATGTTCGGCTGGGCCAAGCCGGTGCCGGTGACCTGGGAAAACCTGCGCCACCCGAAGCGTGACATGGCGATCGTGGCGGCCGCCGGACCGGCGTCGAATTTTGTCATGGCGATTCTGTGGGCGCTGATCGCCAAGCTCGGCAGCCTGCTGCCCGAGACGCTCCAATTTCTCGCCTTGCCGATGACCTATATGGGCATCGCCGGCATTTCCATCAATGTCGCATTGATGGTGTTGAATCTGCTGCCATTGCCGCCGCTCGACGGCGGACGGGTGGTGGCCGGGCTGCTGCCCGGCCCGTGGGCCTGGCAGTTCAACCGCATCGAGCCGTTCGGTTTTTTCATCCTGTTGGCGCTGCTCGCCACCGGGCTGCTGGGCAAGCTGCTGATGCCGGGCGTGCTGGTCATGCAGCGCCTGGTGTTCGCCCTGACGGGGTTGAGTTAATGCTTATTATTATGACAAGGCGAACGGAGCACCCCACCGTAACCCTCCCCATTTCATGGGGAGAGAACGATCGCTCCTTCCCCACTTCGTGGGGAAGGTTGGGATGGGGCGGCGCAGTAGGGCTTCTACTCTTATGACAAGACGAACGGAACGAAGTGGAGTAGGGCTTCATTTATGAGCGTACCCGCGCAGACCCAACGCGTGTTGTCCGGCATGCGCCCGACCGGGCGTTTGCACCTCGGCCATTACCACGGCGTGCTCCGGAACTGGGTGCGCCTGCAAAACGAGTACGAGTGTTTCTTTTTCGTGGCCGATTGGCACGCCCTCACCACCCACTACGCCGATCCGCGCGTGATCGAGGAAAGCGTCTGGGACATGGTGATCGACTGGATCGCCGCCGGCGTCGATCCGCGCAGCGCCACGCTGTTCATTCAATCGCGCGTGCCGGAGCACGCCGAGTTGCACCTGCTGTTGTCGATGATCACGCCGCTCCCGTGGCTGGAGCGTATCCCGAGCTACAAGGACCAGCAGGCCAAGCTCAAGGACAAGGACCTGGGGACGTACGGGTTTCTGGGTTATCCGTTGTTGCAAAGCGCCGACATCCTGGCGTACCGCGCCGGTCTGGTGCCGGTCGGTGAGGACCAGGTGGCGCACGTCGAGCTCACCCGCGAGGTGGCGCGGCGCTTCAACCACCTCTATGGGCGCGAGCCGGGGTTCGAGGAGCGCGCCGAGGCGGCGATCGCGCGCATGGGCAAGAAGACCGCCAAGCTGTACAGCGAGCGGCGTGCCGCCTATCTCGAACGCGGCGACCGCGAGGCGCTCGACACCGCGCGGGCGTTGCTGGAAAAGCAGAAGAACATCACGCTCGGTGAAAAGGAACTGCTGTTCGGCTATCTCGAGGGCGGCGGGCGCATGATCCTGGCCGAGCCGCAGGCGCTCCTGACTGCGGCCCCGAAAATGCCCGGGCTGGATGGACAGAAGATGTCGAAGTCGTACAATAACGTCATCAGCCTGCGCGACACCCCCGACGAGGTGACGCAAAAGATCCGCCCCATGCCGACCGACCCCGCGCGCATCCGCCGCACCGACCCCGGCGATCCCGATAAATGCCCGGTGTGGGATTTTCATTTGATTTATTCCGACGACAAAACCCGGCAATGGGTGCAGACCGGTTGCCGCTCGGCCGGCATCGGCTGCCTGGAGTGCAAACAGCCGGTGATCGACGCCGTGCAGGCCGAGATCGCGCCGATCCGCGAGCGTGCCCTGCAACTCGCCCAGGATCCGGGTGAGGTGAAAACCATCGTCGCCGACGGCTGCCGGCGGGCGCGCGAGGCCGCCGAGGAAACGCTCGCGGACGCGCGCCGCGCCATGGGTTTGGGCTATAGCTGATGAGCGCACCGCAACAAGACGAAATGCCGTTCGCCATCGTCCAGGGCGCGGCCGTCACCGAGCTGCCGCACGACCTGTATATCCCGCCGGACGCGCTCGAGGTGATTCTGGAAACCTTCGAGGGCCCGCTCGATCTGCTGCTGTACCTGATCCGCAAGCAGAACCTCGACATCCTCGACATCCCGATCGCCGAGATCACCCGCCAGTACATGACCTATGTCGAGATCATGAAGCAGGTGCGGCTGGAACTGGCCGCCGAATACCTGGTGATGGCGGCGATGCTCGCCGAGATCAAGTCGCGCATGCTGCTGCCGCGCCCGAGCGAGGACGAGGAAGAAGACGACCCGCGCGCCGCGCTGGTGCGGCGCTTGCAGGAATACGAACGCTACCGCGAGGCCGCGCAGGGGCTGGACGACCGCCCGCAGGTCGGACGCGAGATTCATCTGGCGGTGATCGAGTGCGACGACCGGCCGGTGCGGCGCATCGAGCCGAACGTGACTCTGTTCGAGCTGCTCGACGCGTTCCGCGAGGTGATGCAGCGCGCCGCCATGTACCGCCACCACCGCGTCATGCTCGAACCGCTGTCGGTGCGCGAGCGCATGACCCAGATCCTGGAACGCATCAACGCCGAGACGTTCGTCGGGTTTCAGTCGCTGTTCAACGTCACCGAGGGCCGCATGGGCGTGGTGGTGACGTTCATGGCGGTGCTGGAACTTCTCAAGGAATCGTTGTTGACCCTGGTGCAGAACGAACCGTTCGCGCCGATTTACGTGAAGGCGGTCGCCTGATGCCGAAAGTGAACACCGAACTCAAGAACATCGTCGAGGCCGCGCTGCTGGTCGCCGGCCAGCCGCTGACCATCGACAAACTGGTGTCGCTGTTCCCGGAGGATTCGCTGCCGACCCGCGACGAGGTCAAGGCGGCGCTCCAGGAATTGGAGAGCGATTACGGCGCGCGCGGCATCGAGCTGAAAAAGATCGAGCACGGCTATCGCTTCCAGACCCGCGAACGCTACGCCAACTGGATCGCGCGCCTGTCCGAGGAACGGCCGGTGCGCTATTCGCGCGCGCTCCTGGAGACGCTCGCCATCATCGCCTACCGCCAGCCGGTAACGCGCGGCGAGATCGAGGAAATCCGCGGCGTGGGCGTGAGCACCGAGATCGTCAAGACCCTGCTGGGGCGCGAATGGATCAAACAGGTCGGTACCCGCGACGTGCCCGGCCGCCCGGCGCTGTTCGGCACGACCCGCGGATTCCTCGAACACTTCAATCTCGAAAACCTGAGCGATCTGCCACCGCTCGCCGAATTGCGCGACATCGACAAACTCAGCGCCGAGCTGAATTACCAGTTGCCGATGGACGAGCCGCCGGCCGCGGCCCCCGCGCCGCCGTTGCCGGACCGTGAGTGAGAAACTCCAGAAGGTCCTGGCGCGCGTAGGCATCGGCTCGCGGCGCGAGATGGAGCGCTGGATCGAGGAGGGGCGGATCAGTGTGGACGGCGCGCGCGCCACCCTCGGCCAGCGCGTCGACCCCGGCCAGTCCATCAGCATCGACGGCCGGCCGCTCTCGGCCGGCGCCACCCACGGCGCCCGACAGCGCACCATCATCTACCACAAACCCGACGGCGAACTCTGCACGCGCGACGATCCGGCCGGCCGGCCGACGATCTTCGACCGCCTGCCGGTGTTGCGTAACGCCCGCTGGATCACGGTCGGACGGCTCGATTTCAACACCCAGGGCCTGTTGCTGCTCACCACCGACGGCGAGCTGGCGAATCGGCTGATGCACCCGTCGCAGGAGATCGAGCGCGAATACGCAGTGCGCGTGCTGGGCAAGGTCGACAGCGACATGCTCGATCGCCTGAAAGCCGGCATCGATCTGGAAGACGGCCCGGCGCACTTTGATACCATCGTCGATGTCGGCGGCGAGGGCGCGAACCACTGGTACCACGTGACCTTGAAGGAAGGCCGGCAGCGCGAGGTGCGACGCCTGTGGGAAGCAGTCGGGCTGACCGTGAGCCGCCTGGTGCGGGTGCGCTACGGGCCGATCAGCCTGCCGCGCCACATGCACGCCGGTCACTGGCGCGAACTGGACAGGGACCAGACCGCCGCGTTGCACGCGGCCGCCGGCCTGCCCCCGCCCGCGCGCGGACCGAACACCCACAAATCACGCGAGCGCCCGGCACGCAACGCCGTCGAGCGTCGTTCCTCGAAACACGCGCCGCGCGCCGACAAGCCGCGCGCCGCTGCCCGACCCGCCCCGGCGCGTGGCGGGAAAAAGCATGCGCCCAAACTCGCGTCACGTTCGAAACCGCCCCGCGCGCCGCGCGGCCAAAAGGGATGAAGCAAATCACCAATGGCACTACCTTTGATAAGCACGTTATACCCCTCTCCCCTCGCGGGAGGTGAGGAGGGGGGTTCACAAACGTCCAGTGGACGTTTGTGCCGCCGAACGGGTGCGCATCGTCTCGCGCACCCCGGCGGGAAGCGGGGGGCGGGGGGAGAGGGGCGACGAATGAAGGTGTTTATATTGCCCTCTCCCTACCCCTCTCCCATCAAGGGAGAGGGGATTGTTCAGGGACGCCGATTGTTTTCGTGCCTAAGATAGCGCCATTGCGACGACTCACGTTCTCCCAAGTCTACCGGCGGCTGCACGCGGCTCACGGCCCGCAGCATTGGTGGCCGGCCGACGACGGGCCGTTCGAGGTCATGGTCGGCGCAGTGCTTACTCAGAACACCGCCTGGACGAATGTCGAGCGCGCCATCGCCAATCTCCGGCGCGCGCGGGCGCTTAACGCCCGGGCGATTCTCGCCGCCCATCCACGCCGGCTCGCGAGCTGGCTCAAACCCTCCGGCTATTTCAACGTCAAGGCCAAGCGCCTGCGGGCGTTTTGCCGCTGGTACCGGGCGCAGGGCGGTCTGAAACCGTTGCAAGCCCTGCCGACCGCCGAGCTGCGCGCGGCCTTGCTCGCCGTGCCCGGAGTAGGGCCGGAAACCGCCGACGACATCCTGCTGTATGCATTCGCGCGCCCGGTGTTCGTGATCGACGCGTACACGCGCCGGGTCTTCCACCGGCTCGGACTGATCGACAGTGACGAGGGCTATGAAACGCTGCGCGCGCTGTTCGAGCGGAGCGTCAGGAAGAACGTGGCACGCTATAACGAATACCACGCATTGATCGTGCGCCACGGCAAGGAGATATGCCGCACCCGGCCGATTTGCCAGGCCTGTGGCCTCGTCAACTATTGTCCGTCGGCGAACGTTCGGTAAGAGGACTGTCCAGTTTTATTCCGGGATGCAGCAAGAAGCTCAGTAAATAATGCCGAGCCAACACCGTATCCGCCGCAAATCGATAGCTCACTGAACTTAAACCTGACTCGGACAGTACCGATTTCGATTGACTTGTTTTTAATACGGGTTCACGCTGGCGATGAATCCACCCGGGTATTTCGGATATCCCGGCTGGAAGCGAAGGAAACGGGGCCTATTCACGAATGGCCTCCGATCCTTTCCGCCCCGGCCTAGGCCGGGCGACACGTTCGAGGAAGGAAGCCATGAACAGGCGAATCGCGATCAGCATTCTTGTTTGCCTCATTGGGCTGTGGTCGGTCACGGCCTCGGCGAAAGGCAAGAACGAACCTCCTCCGGTCGTCGAGACCAATCCAAAAGTGCCCGCGCCGCCGCAGAAGCCGCCGCCCGCACCCGCACCCGCACCCGCACCCGC
>JACREH010000011.1 GCA_016218345.1 Gammaproteobacteria bacterium
TACATCACTGTTTTATATAAAGTAATAAACAAAAAAAATAAGGGCGAATGGCTCGGCAGACTGGTGTTGGGTTATGAGAAAGAAAAGGTAAGAATTTTTGGCGCCACGTTGTTTTAAGAAAGGCTGCTCGATATGTCAGATACGATTGAAGACAATAAATTCGTCGAATTAAATTACAAGGTCATCGATACCAAGACCGGTAACGTCCTGGTTACTGTAGAGTATCCGTTGGGTTATGTGCATGGCGTCAATGATGTCATGTCAGATGCAGTGACCAAGCAACTGTATGGAAAAAAAGTCGGTGACATCATCGAAGTGCCCGTTGACACGACACTGTTATACGGCGAGAGAGATGAATCGCTGGTATTTACCGATCGAATCGAAAATGTCCCGGAGGAATACCGGGAGATTGGCATGACCATCACCATGGAAAACGATAAAGGTGAGATGAAGAGTTTTATCGTGACCCGGTTCGATGACAAGACCTTAACGGTTGACGGGAATAACCCGCTTTGCGGAAGAGAAGTCACTTTCGTGCTGGAAGTGTTGTCGATACGTGACGCGACCGATGAAGAAATCGAACATGGTGGTGCGGTCGATGCAAATCCTGATTTGAATGAAATACTTGCGCGCGCGCAATGAAATACACAAACAATTACATTTTATACCCGGTCAACAGGGCACTAGAGCGCGCCATCGCTGACTCGCTGCATTTTTTGAGCGATCAAGCGTCAGCAGCAGCAATGCCGGATACACAGGCAACAGTTTCGGATAAATTTCTTTACACACGGGGAAATTATGAATTGCATCATTTCAGTACGAATATACTGGAATCCGCACAAGCCGCGTTTGAATCGGCGTTAACAACAGAAAGCGATAGCCAGGTTCGTGCAACTCTCCTGAATATCCTGGGCAATGTGCTGGCCGCACTCGCGCAACTTCGCAGGGATACCGATCTTTATGGCCAGTCTATTGCGTCATTCGAGAAAGCACTGGAACTTGTCAGCCAGGATACATCGCCGTCTGCATGGGCCGAGACACAAGCCAATTTAGGAACTGCATTGCAGGCATTGGGCCGACAAGAGTCGAATGCAAAATTACTGAATACGGCCGTCGATGCCTACACTGCGGCGTTACTGGTGTATTCAAGAAATGAAACCCCGGAAGAATGGTTATTGGTCATGCATCAACTGGGTGCCGCGTTGCATTCGTACGGGCTCCTGCTCAAGGGTAACCGTACTTTACACAAGTCTGTTGTTGCCTATAAAAATGCGCTGGCACTGCTTGATGCGGATAATTATGCATTCGAGTTAACCGCTACCCATAATAACCGTGGTGCCGTTTTACATCACCTCGGTGAGTCGGAAGATAACCCTGATCGCATCAAAGAGGCGATTCATTCATATGAAAAGGCCTTAACGGTCAGCATGGAGCAGCAATTACCTTTTCACCTGGCGGTCATCATTCGCGTGAACAAGGCGACGGCACAAAATGTTCTGGTGGAGTTAACAAAGGATGCTGTGCTTGCACAGGATGTTGCCGATGAATTTGAATTGATCCTGGAGTGCTTCCCGCATGCATTGCAGCCACTTTGTGTAAAGCACTGTGAGGCGCAGCTGAATCAGGCACGCAAGCTGGCGGGAGCTTCGGCCGCCGCGTAGCAATTCAAACGCGCCGCGGCGTTTTTCGATAGCAGTGTTTGGCAAGATGAGCAAATTAGATCAAGGGTGTGAAGTTTAGTGACTGAAGTAAAGCCAGAAAAAAAGCGCGACCCCAACAACCCGTGCCTGTTTTGCAAAGACCCACGAGGTGTGTCACTGGTGCATGAGCTCGCATACACTGCCCGTGACACCTATGCGGTCAGTCCGGGCCATATCTTGGTCATCCCGAAGCGGCATGTCGCGAGCTTTTTCGACCTGACGCAGGATGAGGTGGCGGCCTGTATAAAACTGATTAATGAGGAGAAAAAACGCATCGAGGGGGAATTTAACCCGGATGGCTACAATATCGGGGTTAACGTGGGGCTGGCCGCCGGGCAGAGTATTTTCCATGTCCATATCCACGTCATTCCCCGCTACAAGGGGGATGTCGAAAACCCCCAGGGGGGCGTGCGACATGTGCTTCCCAGGAATGCACATTACACGCGATAGAGAGTATAATTTCGCCAGTTTTGTTTTAACCTTTGAGGAGCACTGTAATGAGTGAAAAGCCAGTATTTACCAGACCCAAGGTGCCAGCCGGCAAAACCGAGTATGTAACAACGACCCAGAAAGAAATCACCCCGGGCAAGTTTTTTGTTGGCTATGAGACCACCTGGAAATCTTTCCAGAAAGAAGTACCGTACAAGACACCCAAGAAGCCCTGAGATAGTCAGCCGCGCGGTTCTGCAAGGACGGGCGGCGACTCAAGGTAAAGTATTTAGTACCAAGCACGCTCGATGAGCGTGCTTTTTTTTGAGATTTAAAAAACCAGGACACAACCAGACCAGGTAGACCCGTCCCGAGAAGTGGAGGACGGCAGCAGCTACAGATACTTGAATTAAAGCTTAAACACGCTGAGACAGCTGGTAGTCCACATTAATAAATGCACCGATGTCAGCCAGGAAGCGGACCGTTCTGGCCCCAAAGCCGACTTCGGGCGCTGATTCGGCTTTATCGATGGACAATACCAGAATCAGGCCGAGCCTCGGCGACAGATTATGACTTTTACAGATTTGCAGAATCTTGTCTTTATGGGGCTCGAGTTTCTTGATCAGGGTGTCCGTCAACTTGTAAACGTCGATATCGGCGGTAACCGTCTCGGTCGATAACTCCCAAGAGCTCAGCACGGGCTTGTTCAAGTCGCTTCCGGCACCGGAAGCATCGACCGAAGTCGGTTGTATGCCGAGATGTTGTGTGACCTGGTCGGGATTGAAATGATAGCCCGCCAATGTGAAGTGGGCCCGCGCTTTATTACTTGCCAAAGTTATACCCTCAGTGCCGGTGGCTACCTATTTTCCGGGCCATCCAGTATTAAATAATTTGTGTGATAATTCTTAGCTTGTCCGATCAGGCGTAGTTGCGTTTGGAATAAGCAGCGTGGCATTCGAGCCGAAATCAGACAGCCAGACGATGTCCTTGTTATCCACATACACAGCATACACCTGCGGACTGTCGCCCGGGGCTTTCCATTTGTTCATTTTTGGGTCGTACAACAACATCTTACCCGCGGCCATTATGACCCATATTTCCTGGCCAATGGCCACCATCTGGACCATTGTCCCGCTGAACGGGCTCGCCAAGGATGGCGAGCCCTGGACTTTCAAGTGAAGCAGGATAGCGAAGCGCAGAAAGCCGGCCTCGACGGCAACATTGTGCGTGCCACCAAACTGGAAGAGCTCGCGGCCAAGAAATAGGTCGCAACCCGATTAGCACAAAAAAAAGCCCGCGAAAGCGGGCTTTTTTATGGGTCTGATTGGGTTGGGTAGTGGCGATTGACAGCCTCCGGTACCGCGCGCAAGCTTTCGGCGCCCTGGTATTTTGTGGAGGAACCATGCCCGAATGTGCGAAGACAACCATCGCGGACTGCAAGGTCATTTCGAGACCCGCCACCTTGCCGATCGTCTGGGGTCGGGCCACGGGGCATTTCTGGGGGCGTAACCACCTGGCGAGGCATCGCGCACCGCGCATCGCGCGCAGTGCCTCCATCCAAGATCGCCGGCATGACGTCCGGCATTTCGAAATCAAAGGAGACCTAAATGCGTCAACTAATAAAAAATGTGTGCAATACAATGATCGTCTCATCGTTGTTGCTAACGATGAATGTATATACCGCCGATAAGAATTCTCCGCCAAGCGACAAGGAGATGATCGCGAGCGCCGTGTCCGCGGCGCCGGCCAAGGTCAGCAAGAACGCGACCATCGTCGCCATGGAGGCGGACGGCAAGATGCGCACGCTGCGCCAGGGCACAAACGGCTTTACCTGCATGCCGGACAATCCGGCGACCCCCGGTCCCGATCCCATGTGCATGGACAAGAACGCCATGGAGTGGGTGCACGCCTGGGTCGCCCACAAACCCCCGGCGACCGGCAAGATCGGGTTCATGTATATGCTGGCAGGCGGAACCGACGCCAGCAACACCGATCCGTATGCGACCAAGCCCGCGCCCAATAATCACTGGGTCAAGACCGGACCGCACGTGATGATCGTCGGCGCCGATGCCGGCTTCTACGATTTGTATCCGAAGAGCGCCGATCCCGACACCTCGGTCCCGTACGTGATGTGGGCCGGTACGCCGTACCAGCACCTGATGGCGCCGGTGAAGTGACTCTCGAGACAGCGGCGAGTTGACCCGCGCGCACGGCCGGCGGAAACTATGGCCGGTCGTGCGTGTTTTTACCCATGACGGAGGAACCATGTCCGAACTGTACGAAGACAGCCATCGCGAACTACAAGATCGCTTCGACACCCGTCGGCTTGCCGACCGCATGGATGAGGCGCTGGTGCACGATGTCATTCACGATAGCGAGAAGGAATTTATCGAAAACCGCGACATGTTTTTTCTCGCCAGCGTGGACGCGCGCGGACATGCGAGCTGCTCGTACAAAGGCGGCGATCCGGGTTTCGTGCGGGTGGTGGACGAGCATACCATCGCCTTTCCGAACTACGACGGCAACGGCATGTATCAGTCCATGGGCAACGTGCTGAGCGCCGGCCAGGTGGGAATCCTGTTCATCGATTTCGAGAACCGCCGGCGCATGCGCTTCAACGGCGTCGCCAGCATCGACCTCGACGACCCGCTCAAGGCCGAATTCCCCGAGGCGCAGTTCGTGGTGCGGGTGCGGGCGCGCGAGATCTTCACCAATTGCCCGCGCTACATCCACAAGCTGCAACTCGTCGAGCGCTCGCGGTTCGTGCCCAAGAGCGGCAGCGTGACGCCGGTGCCGGGCTGGAAGACCGGTGAGTGGGTGGCCGACGCATTGCCCGAGAACGACCCGGCGCGCGACCCGAAACGCGAGGTGCTGTAGCCTCGCGGCGCCGCTGTTTCGCCCATGCCGCGGGCGGGCCGCGGGCAGTATCAGAGTCCAGCGCTCAGGTATTTTTTTCCGGTCGCTGCGCCCGGACCATACTCTTATAATTTTTATGGATTTGGGCTAAGGTTAGCTACAGGCCCGATGTTTTTGACGCACCATGCTTAAGACGGTAACCGCAAACCCCGTTACTTCCGAGTTCAATGCCTGTCGCCGTTGCCGCGCCGCGCGCCTCTGCCGGCTGGCGCGCAAGCCGCCGGCCGGCACGGACGCGTCCACGAAGGTCGTGTTGCGTCACCGCCGGCTGCGGCGCGGCGATTACCTGTATCGCACCGGCGACCCGCTGCATTCGCTCGGCGTGGTGTGTTCCGGATCGGTGCAGACCTGCCTGCTCCACCCCGACGGCACGACCCAGATAACCGGATTCCATCTGGCCGGCGAGTTCACCGCCCTGGGCGACATGAACGCCAAGCAACACACCCGCGACGGCGTGGCGCTGGAGACCACCTGCGTGTGCGAGATTCTACTCAGCCAGCTGCTGGAACTGTGTCACGAGTCTCCCGACGTGCGTCGCGACGTGCTGCAATTGGTGTTCGATCAGCTCGCCCATAACGAGGCGCAGTTGTTGCCATTGGTGGGCAGGAAATCCGCGACCGAACAGCTCGCGGCGTTTTTGTTGAGCCTGTCGGAACGCTTGGCGGAGCGCGGGTTTTCCGGCGAGGATTTCAGTTTGAGCATGTCGCGCCAGGACATCGGCAGCTACCTCGGCTTGGCCAAGGAAACCATCAGTCGCCTGTTCTCGCGCCTGGAGAACGAAGGCGTCATCTCACTCGACGCGCGGCGATTGCGCCTGACCGACCCGCGGCGTCTGGCCGGTTTGGCGGCGGGCGCCACCGGACTTTGAAGAATCACTTAGTACCTGGCTCGGAATCCCCCCGGCCTTCGGCCGACCCCCTTTTCCACAGAGGCTAACCATTCAGCCCCGGTAGTCTCCGCGGGGCATGCGCGAATTTATTCCCTCGTCTTGACCGGCCCTCGCGATTAGTGACCGATGTCACCGTGACCTCTTACCTGAATTGATTTTTGTCACGATCCCGCTCGTCTACAGCGGCTATCATGCCGCTACTTATTAAGACCCGGATAGCCGGACAACAGTAAAACCCGTAGTCACCGTCGCGGTGATGCAGAGCGGGTCGATCCGCTGGAGAGGGAGAAAAATGCACCCACATGGTCGGACGGTCGCGGACGCGCCGGTTAAGCAGCGACTGGAGCTTCGTCCCAATCGATCGTTGACGGGCCGGGGCCGAACCGCGGTGTTTCTGTCGTTCGCGGCCGCGACCGTGGTCCTGGGGTTTCTGTTCCTGGCGACCGGTGCCTGGCCGGTGGTGCTGTTCCTGTTCCTGGAGTTGGCCGGGATCGGCTATGTACTCACGCGCACCGCCCGCGATGCCGGCGATTGCGAGGAGATCGTGGTCGAGGACGATCGCATGAAAATCATCCAGCACGCCGCCGGGCGGGTCAGTCAGCATGAATTCCAGTGTTATTGGGCGAAGGTCGCGCTCGAGCCGGCCGGCCGCGGGCGGCGCTCGGCCAAGCTGCTGATCGGTTCGCACGGTCGCGCGCTCGAGATCGGCCGGGCGCTGCAAGAAAGCGAAAAATACCGGCTCGCGCAACGGCTGGGCCTGATGGTCGGGCCGGCGCATCGCGACGCGCCGCCGCTACGCGGCGAAATCATTTTCAATTCCTGTGAGGAGGACACACATGGCAACTTCGCACCACGCTGAACACCCGGCCGGATTGAGCCGCTGGTTATTTACTACCAACCATAAGGACATCGGCACGCTCTATCTGTGGTTCGCGTTCGCGATGTTTCTGGTCGGCGGGGCGATGTCACTCGTGATCCGCTCCGAGCTGTGGCAACCGGGTCTGCAAATCGTCGATCCGCATTTCTTCAATCAAATGACCACGGTGCACGCCCTGGTCATGGTGTTCGGCGCGGTCATGCCGGCGTTCACCGGGCTGGCCAATTGGCTGATCCCGATGATGATCGGCGCGCCCGACATGGCGCTGCCGCGGCTGAATAACTGGTCGTTCTGGCTGTTGCCGATGGCCGCCGCGCTGCTCGTGACCTCGCTGTTCGTGCCGGGCGGCGGTCCGGACGCCGGTTGGACGCTGTATCCGCCGCTCTCCGTTCAGACCGGCATGGGCATGGACTTCACCATTCTGTCGGTGCACCTGCTCGGCATGTCCTCGATCCTCGGCTCGATCAACGTCATCGTTACGATCCTCAACATGCGCGCCCCGGGCATGACGCTCATGAAAATGCCGATGTTCGTGTGGACCTGGCTGGTGACGGCGTTCCTGCTGCTGGCCGCGATCCCGGTGCTGGCCGGCGCGGTGACCTTGCTGTTGACCGATCGCCATTTCGGCACGCATTTCTTCGACGCCGCCGGCGGCGGCGACCCGGTGCTGTGGCAGCACGTGTTCTGGTTCTTCGGCCACCCGGAGGTGTATATCCTGGTGTTGCCGGCGTTCGGCGTTATCTCGCAGATCATCCCGACGTTCGCGCGCAAGCCGCTGTTCGGCTACACCTCCATGGTCTATGCCACCGCCACCATCGCGTTCCTGTCGTTCATCGTCTGGGCGCACCATATGTATACGGTCGGAATGCCGGCGGCGGGCGAGTTGTTCTTCATGTACGCCACCATGCTGATCGCGGTGCCGACCGGGGTGAAGGTATTCAACTGGGTCGCGACCATGTGGCGCGGCTCGATGACCTTCGAGACGCCGATGCTGTACGCCATCGGCACGGTGTTCACCTTCACGATGGGCGGTCTGACCGGCCTGATGCTGTCGATCACCCCGGCCGACTTCCAGTACCATGACAGCTATTTCGTGGTGGCCCATTTCCACTACACGATCTTCGGCGGCTCGGTGCTGGCGCTGATGGCGGCGACCTATTACTGGCTGCCGAAGTGGACCGGCCACATGTACAACGAGACCCTCGGGAAGTGGCACTTCTGGCTTACCATACTCTCGTTCAACCTCACCTTCTTCCCGCAGCACTTCCTGGGCCTGGCCGGCATGCCGCGGCGCATTCCCGACTACGCCCTGCAATTCACCGATTTCAACCAGTGGTCGACGATCGGCGCGTTCGTGCTCGGGTTCTCGCAGTTGCTGCTCCTCTACCTGGTCGTGAAGACCGTCAAGGGCGGGGAAAGAGCGACCGACCGGGTGTGGGAGGGCGCGCACGGGCTCGAATGGACGCTACCATCGCCGGCGCCGTATCACAGCTTCGCCACGCCGCCCAAGGTCGCGTGAGGGGATAAGTCCAGCCGGTGCTATTCAAGAACCGGCTGACGGAAAAATGGCCCGCGTAGCGGGCCATTTTTTTAACACGTATATAGGTCAACAGGGTTGGATCAAGCCCCGGCGACCTTATACACCACGTCGTGCTCGCGCGCGTGTTCCACGACGCGCATGCCGAATTCCTGTTTGGCGCCGACCTGGGCGACGTGCACGTGATCGATCTCCATGGATTCGACCCGCTGGCGAAAATCGCTGGTGTGGCCCTTGATGTGCACGGTGTCGCCCTCGCGCAGGTTGCCGCGTTCCATGCGGATGATTGCGACCGCCAGGTGCGAGTAGTAATGGGTCACGATGCCGACGCGTTCTTCGCCGGCGATGGCCACGGGCGGCGCGGCTGGGGCCTTGGGTGCCGCCGGCTTGGCGCGGACCGCCGCCTTCGGTTTGGCGGCGCGTGCCTTGGGCTTGGCCTTGGCGGCCGGTTTTTTCTTGCGGGCGGGCGCGGCGCGCGTCTTGACGGATTTCTTCTTGGTTTTGGCTTTGGTCTTGGGTTTAGCGCGTTTCTTGGTGGCCATGGTGCAATCCTCCCATTCAGATGAATAGAATTCAGGCGGTGCAAAACGGTCGTTTATGGTAGCCCCGGCAAAACGCCAACGCAATCACCCGGTTCCGCGCGGCCAGCGCGCGGAACCCCCCTCCAGAATTCTCGGGAGAAATACCGTTCCCGGTCTGGGCGCGACGCGATCGATAAAATCCCCCCGACCTTCGGCTGACCCCCTTTCCAAAGGAGGTGAGCTCCAGCCCGCAGGGAATTTCAGGTGCCCGGGACTCGGCTGATCGCCGCTCCCGGCCAAGCGGCCACCAGGACCACGGCGGTGCTTGTCGCCTTCCCGAGGGCGATTCGGAATAGGGGCTAACCGGGCGGTTTTCCGGATTCGTTCGCCTTTACCGCCTGCTGGTATTGCTCCCAGGAGGTCTCCTCGACGCCGTAGCCGGCCTCGCCCACCGCCAAGGCCTGGCCTTGGGCCAGGTAACGATCCTCCGGTTCGTCGGCGGGCGCGTCGCCGACGGCGCGCCCCAGCGGAAAGCGCCAGTAGACCTTTTCGATCTGCCGGCCGGTGGCCTTGCGCACCTCGCGCACCAGCGATTGCTCGACGATGAACGAGTAGCGGAATTTCTTGATCGGTTCCGAATTGATCGCCACCACGAACCGCCGGCCCTCGAACTGGCTGTAGGTCTCGACGTCCACCTCGATGCCCATCGGCGCGAAATAGCGCATGACCGCCTCCGAGATTTGGCGGCAAACACGATCGGTGCGCCACTGGCGAAGCTTGTGGCGGACGATCAGCGCCACCATGCCGGCCACCACCAGCGCCACGAAGTACAGGGCGGTGAGGTTGAATTCGACGCTGACCGTGGCGAGGCGCAGGGAGTTGAGCGGGTCCATATGACTAGATCATAGTCTAAGTCTGGTCGGCGTGTACCGGCGATGCCGAGCCCGTGGTTCCTTAGAGCCCTAACAAATTGAAGCTAACCGCCAAGGTGCCAAGGACGCCATGACGGTAACCCTTTGCGAGTGGTCTTTCTTGGCGTTCTTGGCACCTTGGCGGTTCAAGAGGGTAGTTGAATGCCTTTATTCGTCGCCGGCCGGCACGTCCTGATTGCCGGCCTGGGACTCGCGTTCGCGCTTGCGGGCCAGGCGCTTGTCCAGGGCGTCCGGCCGCATGGCGATGGATTGTTCGCCGAACATCACCTGCCGCAGAAAACGGAACGCGAACAGCATGAGCTCGTTATCGTCGAGCAGGATTTTCTGCATTTCTTCGTCCGGTAGCTGGTAGGTCTCGCTAAATTGCTCGCTCGCCACGAACGGCCGGAAGCGGTCGAGGTCGTAGCAGGCCATGAAGAACAGTTGCAGGCTGCGCTTCGAGGGTTTGCCGATCGTCGGTCCCGAGGATTTCTTTTTCAGGACCAGCTGCCGCCAGCCGCGGCCGATCTCGTCGTATTCCACCAGGCCCTGTTCCCGGCGGTAGTCCTCGATGCTGAGTGCGCGCGGCTCGTTGTGGCCGTGGCAGTGCGGCTCCTTCACCAGCGCGTAGGCGTTGCGGTCGGTATATTCGTCCGAACGGCGCATGCCGGGCAGCGCCACCGGGTAGTAGCGGTAGGCGGTCGGGCGGTCGGTGTAGACCTCGCAACCTTCCGGGCGCATGAACTGGCAGGCGCTGTCGCCCTCGACCGGCTTGAACTTGACGCCGGCGATGCCGTTCGGCTCCAGTTCGTATTAAACTGCTGACTGCATACTCCTGAAATACAAATCAATCCAAACCCTTACCTCGCCGAGTGGCCTTTCAGTTCCACCTTGACGTTCTGCTCGGCGCTGAGGCCGGCGTAATACTTCTGCAGCACCTTGGCCACTTCCGGGCGGCTGAACTCGACCGGCAGATCCTGGCCTTCCGAGAGCATGGAGCGCACCTTGGTGCCGGACAGCAGGATGCGGTCGTCCTTGCTGTGCGGGCAGGTACGCTGCGAAGCCATGCCGCCGCACTTCTTGCACCAGAAGGTCCAGTCGATGTTCATGTTCTTGGTTTCGAGCGCGTCCTTCGGGATTTCGTCGAAGATCTTCTGTGCGTCGAACGGGCCGTAGTAGTCGCCGACGCCGGCGTGGTCGCGGCCGACGATCAGGTGCGAGCAGCCGTAGTTCTGGCGGAACAGGGCGTGCAACAGCGCCTCGCGCGGTCCGGCATAGCGCATGTCGAGCGGGTAGCCGGCCTGGATGACGGTGTTGGGGGCGAAGTAGTTTTCAACCAGCACGCCGATGGCTTCGGACCGGACTTCGGCGGGGATGTCGCCCGGCTTCAGGGCGCCGAGCAGCGAGTGGATGAGCACGCCGTCCATGGTCTCGATGGCGATCTTGGCCAGGTATTCGTGCGAGCGGTGCATGGGATTGCGGGTCTGGAAGGCGGCGATCTTGGACCAGCCCAGCTTTTCGAACAGGGCGCGGGTTTCGGCCGGGGTCATGAACTGGTCGCCGTACTCTTCCTTGAAGGTGCCGGTCGACAGGACCTTGACCGGGCCGGCCAGGTTGTACTTGCCCTGGGCCATGACCATCTTCACGCCCGGGTGCTCCAGATCGGTGGTCTTGTAGACCATCATGCACTCGTGAGCCTTGTCGATGCTGTACCGGTCGGTCACCTTCATGGTGCCCATGATCGCGCCGGTCTCGCCGTCCACGAGGGCGATGTCGGCACCTTCCTTGATGGACTCGTCGTCCGTGGACAGGGTGATGGGGATGGGCCAGAACAGGCCGTTGGCCATCTTCATGCCGTCGCACACGCCCTGCCAGTCGGCCTTGGTCATGAAGCCGGTGAGCGGGGTGAAGCCGCCGATGCCGAGCATGATGATATCGCCGACTTCGCGCGACGAGAGCTTCACCTTGGGCAGACCTTGGGCGCGCTTCATTTCCTCGGTCAGGGCTGCGCCCGTGAGCAGCAGCGGTTTCAGCGCATTGCCGCCATGTGGATTGACCAACTTCGACATAATAATTTTTCCTCGTGAACGGACGTGTGCTACGGTTGAGAAACCAGCGACAATAGTTGGGCGCCGCGGATGGCGCCCAAAACGGGAACAAACCGGCCCTTTAAAGACGGGTAACTGTATAGGGTCGGACCGGTCAAAACTAATTAGTATTACTGGAGAGGTATATAAGTGCCATTTATTTAGTGCGGGTTTGCGCTAATGCCGCTATAACCAGCGCTAAAATCAGGTGTTCCGGGGATTTTGTAGGAATTTTGTAGGTTATTCGTCAGTGCCGCACGCCATCATGCCGACCGCCATGCCACGGGTCACGATTCGCTACTTCGCCAGTCTGCGCGAACGCCTCGGGCGCGCCGAGGAAGTGCTTGATTTGGAAGGTATTCGCACCGTGGCCGAGGTCTGGGCACGCGCCACCGGTGAACCCTTGCCGGCCAATACCCTGGTGGCGGTGAACCTGGAGTATGCCGATTTCAGTCAGCCGCTGCGGGACGGCGACGAAGTCGCCTTCTTCCCGCCGGTCACGGGGGGGTAGCGGCATGAGCCGAGTCGCGGGGCCCCGCGCAGGCCACTTACGGCTTCCTGCCTTTCGTGGCACTTCCCACATCCCGGTGGGTCGCGGGCGCGACCGGCGACCGGCGCAGGCCGCCGACACGACAACGTTATGATTCAGCACTCACTCACGGAGGCGGCGGGCAAGAGCCGCGGAGGTCGCTGCGGCCAGCCCTGGCCTTTCGCGACACTTGTGGGTGGCGTCGTTGTTTAGTGAGTTACGGAGGCGAGCATGACCGTCCTGGTACAGGAAACGGCCTTCGATCCCTGGGAGGCACTGGCCTCCTACGAGCGGAGCGCGCCCGAACGCTTCGCCGGCAAGACCGGTGGGGCGGCGGTGTTCGTCGGCAGCATGCGCGATTTCAACCAGGGCCAGACCGTCCGCGCCATGACCCTCGAGCACTATCCGGGGATGACCGTTAAATACCTGGAGAAGGTCGAGGCCGAGGCGCGGGCGCGCTGGCCGCTGTTGGATTGCCTGGTGATCCACCGCTACGGGCCGCTCCAGCCCGGCGACCCGATCGTCTTGGTGGCGGCCTGGGCGGCGCATCGCGATGCCGCGTTCAGCGCCTGCCGCTATATTATCGACGAGTTGAAAACGCGTGCGCCGTTCTGGAAACAGGAACAGACCGCGGCCGGGCGGCGCTGGGTAACACCGGAAGGCAGTGGTAAGTGAAAAGTTGAAAGTGAGGAGTTGTGGAGGGAAGCGCTCTTATTCACATAGTTATATTGTTCACTGCTTTTCCGCCGGCTTGGTTTTGAGCTGCCGGTAGCGCTCGAGGTCGGCCTGGAACTGTTGCTTGATGACCTCCTGCTCCTGCTGCTTGGTTTGAATGAACGTCTGTTGTTTGGCGATCACGGCCTCGGTCTTGGCGATACTGGCTAGGGTTGGTTCCGATCCCGGCTTGCCGTTGCCCTCGGTCTTGGCCTTGGCTTGCAGGCGCGCGAGCGCGTCCTGCTGGTTCTTCAGGGTCGCCTGGCTGCCGCGGATCTGAACGTCGATCTCGGACAGTTTGCGGTCGCGCATGGCGGTGATGTCGGCCTCGCTGGTGTAGGTACTGAGCAGGATCTTGTCCTTGCGCTTGCGTTCGGCGGCGAGCGCCGCCTCTTTTTCCTTCTCGGCCTGTTCGAGCTCCCTGGCCTGGCGTTCGTCCGCGGTGAGCGGCGCCGCGATTTCCTTGGTCTCGATACCGCGCTTGTTTATCTCGATGACCTTGGATTGGCTGCACTCCTCGTCGGCGGTGTCGCCGTAATGCCATTTGCCGGAAGCATCCTGGCATTTTTTTATCTTGACCTTATCTTTGGCGGTGGGAGGCGCAGCGGCAACAGGCGTGGTCAAGGCCGCGCCCACGAAACCAAGACCGACCAACAGGCTGCATACGAAAACGAAGCGTCGAACGAACATGGCGGCATCCAATCAATAATCTATATTCAAGTTAGGACCCTGAACGGGGAAATGTCAATGTGCCGCCAAGGGCGACGTTCCGGTCAAGGGGGTCGGTTGTATCGCCATGATTTTCGGCATACCCTGCCACCAGAACAAAATCTGAGGTAGCCCTACTCGCTGCGCTCATTCGTCTTTTCATAAGATTAACGGAGTCTGGGACGTGAATTTTCGCGATTGGTTCCTCGCCAAGCGCCGCCAGCGGCGCTTCTCCGATCAAATCCCGCTGTGCGCCAACATTCTCGGCGACGGCGTGCAACTGCGCGGCACGCTCACCGGCAGCGGCGACTACCGGGTGAACGGACGGTTCGAGGGCGACGCCGACATCGAGGGCACGGTGGTGTTGCAACCCGGCGCCCACTGGAAAGGCGATATCGCCGCCGACAACATCGTTATTGGCGGCGAAGTCCATGGCAACGTCACGGCCCGGAATAATCTCGAGCTCACCGCCAGCGCGCGCATCCACGGCGATCTCGCCAGTCCGACCATCGCCATCGCCGAAGGCGCGCTCTACCAGGGCCAGGTGCGTACCGCCAAACGCAGCCCGGTGCGGCATTTTCAGGAGCGGCGCGGCATCGAACATGCGCCACCGCCCGGTTCGGCGCCGAATGGAACGAATAGCAAGGGCGGCCGCGGTTAGCCGGCGATCCGGCCGCCGTAGGTCGCGCGGTAGTCGCGGATCTTGGCCAGGTGTTCGGGTGCGTCGGGCTTGCCGGTTAAATAGTCGATCACGGTGTCGAGGGTAACGATGCTCGCCACCGGCAGGCCGTGGCGGGCGGTCACTTCCTCCACGGCGGTCAGTTCGCCCCGGCCGCGCTCCTGGCGATCGAGCGCGATTACCACGCCGGCCGGTTCGGCGCCGGCGGCGCGGATGATGTCGACCGACTCCTGGACCGAAAGACCGGCAGAGATGACGTCGTCGACGATCAAGACCCTGGCGTGCAGCGGGCTGCCGATGATGATTCCGCCCTCGGCGTATTTTTTGGCCTCCTTGCGATTGAACGCGTAGGGCACGTCGCGCGCGTGGTGCTCGGCCAGCGCGACGGCGGTCGCGGTCACCAGCGGGATGCCCTTGTAGGCCGGACCGTAGAGCATCTCGAAGCCGATGCCGGCATGCTGAATCGCCTGGGCGTAGAACTGCCCGAGGCGCGCCAGGCTCTGGCCGGTGTTGAACAGCCCGGTGTTGAAGAAATACGGACTCCGGCGGCCGGACTTGAGGGTGAATTCGCCGAACCGCAACGCATTCCGGCCGATCGCGAAGTCGAGAAACTGGCGCTGATAGTCTTTCATATCTAGAAGATACAAGTAGCAAGCGGCAAGTTGCAAGTAAAACCCGGGACGTATCCGCCAACACCCCTTGCTACTTGCCGCTTGCTACTTGAAACTTCCGCTTTATGCGCATCATCTCCCTCAATCTCAACGGCATCCGCTCCGCGGCCGGCAAGGGCGTGTTCCGCTGGCTGGCCCGCCAGCGGGCCGACGTGGTGTGCGTGCAGGAGGTCAAGGCCCAGGAGACCGACCTGACCGAGGCGATGCGGCCCAAGGGCTATCACGCCTTTTTCAATTGTGCCGAGAAGAAAGGTTATGCCGGTGTCGCACTCTATACCCGCCGGGAACCGGACCGGGTCCGTGTCGGTTTCGGCTCCAAGGAACATGACGATGAAGGCCGCTACCTGCAAGCGGATTTCGGCAAGCTCAGCATCGTGTCGCTGTACCTGCCGTCCGGTTCCGCCGGTGCGCACCGCCAGGAATCCAAGTACCGGTTCATGGAGCACTTCCTGCCGATATTGAAGAAATTGCGCCGCGACGGCCGCGACTACATTCTGTGCGGCGACTGGAACATCGCCCACAAGGAGATCGACCTGAAGAACTGGCGCTCGAACCGGAACAACTCCGGCTTCCTGCCGGAGGAACGCGCCTGGCTCACGAAGGTGTTCGACGAGCTCGGCTGGGTGGACGTGTTCCGTACCTTGAACGCCAAGCCCGATCAGTACACCTGGTGGTCGCACCGCGGCCAGGCGTACGCCAAGAACGTCGGTTGGCGCATCGATTACCAGATCGCCACCCCGGGCATCGCCAAGCGGGCGGAGAAGGAGCGCATCTACAAGGACAAAAAGTTCTCCGATCATGCGCCGCTTATTATTGATTACGACTTCGAACTTTGAAGTCCGACACCTGTTCCCCGCGCGTGCGGGAGGAGGGGCGGGGTAGGCGCGAAGCGACGCAACGCCGCTTCGTACCGCCGAGCGGGCGCACGCGAATCTTGTGCGCCCCGGCGGTAACAAGGAGGGGATGGCTACAATCCCCCTTGGTCGGGGAGGGCCCGCGCTCGGGGTTGGTGCAACCGGACCATTCGTCGGGACGATGTTCGATTTCGTCGAAAATACCCCGGTTTCCCCGCAGGACCGCCGCGCCACGCCCTATAGTTTTAGGGATACCGCAGCGAAGAACTACAGGGGGTAGCGACATGGACAAGCTGGCGCTGAAAGACGTTTTTGTACGGATGTTGAAACACAAGGAAGACGAGCCGTCCCTGGCCCCGGCCGGCGCGGATGCCGCCGTGCTGATCGTCGACGATTCCCGCACCATCGTGCGCGCGCTTTCGTTGATGCTCGAACGCGCGGGTTATCTGACGCTGACCGCCGCCGACGGGTTGCAGGCGATCACGCTCGCCAAGTTCCACAAGCCGGATTTGATCCTGATGGATATCGTCATGCCGCGCATGAACGGCTTCGAGGCGACCCGTATCCTGACCAACGACCCCGAGACCAGGAAGATTCCGATCATCATGGTCAGCGGCACCGACCAGCCCTCGGACCACATCTGGAGCATGCGGCTCGGCGCCAAGGGCTTCCTGTCCAAGCCGGTGTCGCGCGAGGCGCTGTTGGCGAGGGTGCGGGTCGTGCTGGCGCTGGCGCGCCGCGCCGAGACGCGCACGCTGCCGGAGGATTCCTCGATCAGCGTGACGGCGGTGAAATACTAAGAATTCATCTTAAAACTCAACGCAAAGACGCCAAGGCTCGAAGGATTTCCCGGTTTTCAAATCATCGTTACGATTTTCGTTGCGACTTGGCGCAGAGTTTCTTTGAGACCGGTCGGAAAACCCGTCTCGCAACCCCTTACCCCTTCCCCCGCTCGGCGGTGCCGAGCATCTTCCGTACCCACGGCAGTAATAGATAGGCCGGAAACGCCAGAAAAAACGTCAGCAGGAAATACGGCGCGTAGCCCAGGTAGTGCGCGCCATAACCGCTGGCGAAACCGGCCAGGTGGCGGGTCAGCGCGAACAGCGAGGACAGCAGCGCGTACTCGGCGGCGGCATAGCGTTGGCTTACGATGCTCATGAGGAACGCGAGAAACGCCGCGGTGCCGAGGCCGCCGGTGAACGACTCCAGGGCGCTGGCGCCGTACATCAGCAGTTGATGTTCGAATGCGACCGTCGCGCCCGGCGCGCCGAGCGGCACCACCGATGCCGCCCAGACGTAGCCCAGGTTCGACACCGCCTGGAACAGCCCCAGTACCCACAGCGCCTTGAAGATGCCGACGCGATCGGTGAACCAGCCGCCGGCCAGGCCGCCGGCGATCGACAGCAGCAACCCGAGATTCACCGACACCAGGCCGATCTGGGTGGCGCTGAAACCCGAATCCACCCAGTAGGGCTTGACCATGAAGCCCATGGCGGCGTCGCCGAGCTTGAAGGTCAGCACGAACAGGATCACCGGCAGGATATACGGGCGTTTCAGCATCTCCGCCAGCGCGCTGAATAGCGGCGCGGAAACCAGCGGTGTCCGCGGTGCGCGCGCCGCGCGCCGGCGCAGCCACAGGCTGGCGGCCGCGGCCATGAACAGCACGGTGACGATCACCGCCACGCCGTTGGCCAGCGCGCTGTTTATCGTGACGACCAGCTCCAGCCCCTGGCGGACACCGAGCTGAAGCGCGTAACCGGCCAGCACCAGCGCCAGCGCCGCCAGCAGCAGGCGCAGCAGAAACAGCCGTTGCCGCGCGACCGCCACCGGGCGTTCGCGGGGCGCGTACCGGCAGACGACGCCCATCAGGGCGATGATGGCGGCGGCCAGCAGATAGGCGCCGGGCCAGCCGATAATATCGCTCAGGATCAGCACCACCCCGGCGGTGAGAATGCCGACGCGCGCCATGCCGTTGCGCACGCCGTTGGCCAGGCCCAGCTCGTTTTTTTCGAGCAGTTCGATGGTGTAGCCGTCGATGGCGATGTCGTTGGTCGCCGACAGCAGCGTGAACAGGCCGATCGCCACCCACACCGGCGGGCCGAACCCGGCCTGCACGGACAGATACAGCAGGCAGGCGCCCATGGCGAGGTCGACGGCCAGCATCCAGCGGCGGTGATGGCGGTAATAATCGACCGCCGGCGCCCACAGGAATTTCACGGTCCAGGCCAGGCCGAGCAGGCTCAACAGGCCGATCTCGCGCAGGTCCACGCCCTGCTGACGGAAATGCACCGGCAGCACATCGTAGAACACGCCGAACGGGAAGCCTTGGGCGAAATACAGGATTCCCACCCAGAACAGTTTGGATTTGAGCAGCGGCGGTCGGTCGGTCACGATTCTTATTACTTGTCGGCTGGCGGTCCATCATACCCCAGGCACCTGGATTTGGCAGGTTCCGAAGTGCCAGAAAAACGGCCCCTGTTCCGGAGGAACAGGGGCCGTGGGTAGGGCGCCGACGCGCTGCTTGGCGGAATCCGGTCTAGCAGGTTGTTGAAAAAGTCCCTCCTGGCCTTTTTCAACCCGAAAAGCAAAAAGTGTGATTTTTGCTTTTCTTCAGTATTCAAACACTTGCGTGTTTGAATACTGGCGGTACATCCCTATACCGCACCGCAGGTTGTTGAAAAAACGAGTTTTTCAACAACCTGCTAGGCCGCGGCCGGCAACGGCTGATTGATCTTTTGCAGCATGGTCTGGATGACATGTTGCTGCTTGAGCAGTTCCTCCCGCGCGACCTCCAGTTCGTTGACGCGCTCGCCCATGCTGCTCAGGTTTTCCTGGACCTTTTTGAGGTTGTCCAGGCGCTTCTCCAGCAGGTTCTTGTGCTCGCGGATCTGGGCGAGCACCGGCGTCATTATGGCCTTGCTCCAGGCGGTCGCGTCCTTGTTGCAGGCGGCGAAGATCTCCCGCGCCCGGCTCACCAGGGTGATGAAGAACTTGGAAATCAGTATGTGCTCCTCGGTCACCACCATGAGCATGCTTTTGCGATACGCCTCGGCCTCCTCGTATAGGCGCTGCAGCTCGATGGTGTAGGAATCCAGCGAGAAATTCATCGGCTTGATCTTGCTGAGACCGTGCTCGGCGTGGAATTTCTGGTAAACCGCGTCCACCAGGCCCTTGATCTGGTGACCCTGCTTGTTGACCTTGTCCATGGTCTCGGTGGCGCCCTTGAAGAACGTCGCCATGCCGTCGCGCAGTCCGGCGGTGGTCCAGGCCCCCTTCATGTCGCGGCGGGTCTGGTTGATGAGCCCGTCGAAGCTCTTTATGCTGAGGAGTTCGAGCATGATGTGGTTTTGCTCGTTCAATACCGCGCGCGTCGCCTGAAAGCTTTCGAGCTTCTTGTCGTAGGCGTCCTTTTCCTGACGCAGGCGCGTGGCCATCGCCTGAATGACGTCCAGGCTCTTGCCGCCCAGTTGCTTGATCTCGTTGAGCTGGGTATCGGTGGCGGACAGCCGGGCGTCGACCACCGCCTCGGTGTTCTCGATCATGCCGCCGATCTCGCGGATCACCTTCTCGCGCATCAGTTGCTGCTTGGACGGAATGATGTCGTCCGAGAGCTTGATCTCGAGCGCCAGCAAGCCGCTCTTTTCGAGCAGCGCGTGATCGGCCTTGATCTTGCCGACCAGGCCCTTCTGAGCCGACACCGGGAACACCATGTTCCGGCCGATGCCGAGCACGCGGGCGGTTTCCTGGGTTTGCTGGTTGATGCTTTGGGCGATGTCGGCGTCGCCGCGCAGCTCGTCCCAGAGCGTGTCGATCTTGTTCAGCACCGCCACATAGCCGTTTTGCTTGTTGGCCTCGGCGGCGCGCCGCACGTAAGTGTTCCAGACCTCGAGATCGGACTTGGTCACGCCGGTGTCGGCGGCCAGCACGAACAGCACCGCCTGCGCCTTGGGCAGCATGTTGATGGTGAGTTCCGGCTCGGTGCCGAGCGAGTTCAGGCCGGGTGTGTCGAGGATCACCAGCCCCTGCTTCAACAGGGCGTGCGGGTAGTTGATGACGGCGTGCCGCCAGGTCGGCACCTCGATCAGGTTGCGCTCGTTCGGGCGCGCGCCGTCCGGTGCCTCCGGCGAATACAGACCGAGCTCCACCGCTTCGTTGACGTCAACCTCCTTGGTCCTGACGATCTCGCGAAACAGCTCGGTCATCTGCCGGGGGTCTTCGAGCGGCAGCTCGAGGGTCGTCCAGTGGAGCGGGGTGCGTTTGTATTCGCCGACGGTGAGCGAGGTCTTGCGGGTCTCGATCGGCAACAGCCGGATGCACGGCGGCAGTTTCTCGTCGTACTGCAATTCGGTCGGGCACATGGTGGTGCGCCCGGCCTCGGTCGGCAGCAGCCGCTGCTTGTAGTCGGCGAAGAAGATGGCGTTGATGAGTTCGGTCTTGCCGCGCGAAAACTCCGCGACCAGCGCGATCGTGAGTTTGTCGGATTTGAGGCTGTCGATCAGCTCGTAAATCCGCAGATCTTCCTCGCCGCTCACCAGGTTTTGCTGTTCCACCCACGCCTGGTAGTGGCTGATGGCCGCGGACAACTCCTCGCGCCATTTTTTATAGTGCGCCATGCCCCGCGAGAAACTGTTGATGCTCATGGCCATTTATCACCCCTCACCCGAAATTGGCCGATATTCATAGGTTTAACACGCTTTGGCGGGTTTTCCAGGTCGGGGGGGACAATCGGTCGGATTGACGGGACGACCCGGGGGGCGGAAGGCCGTTTTGGGGGGATTTTCGGCCTTTAGAACCAGGCCCGGGCCAGGCCGAACAGCGGCTGGATCAGCAGGATCAGGGCCAATTGCAGCCCGATCAGCACCGCGATCGGCGACAGGTCGAGCCCGCCGATCGGCGGAATCAGCCGCCGTGCCGGGCGTAGCAGCGGTTCGGTCAGGCGCACCAGCAGGCCGACCAGCGGGTTGTGCGGGTTGGGGCTGACCCAGCCGATCAGCACCCGCACGATGACGGTAACGAGATAGAAATAAACCAGCAACTGCAAAAAGTCGGTCAGCGCCCAGAGCGCGAAACCGGCCGGTTGCGGCATGCGCCCCTGGAACAGGAACAGCAGATAGAACTTGAGCGCCTGGAGCATCGCCAACAGCACCACCGCCGCCCAGTCGATGCCCCACAGGCCCGGGATCAGCCGGCGCAGCGGCTTGAGCGGCGGGTTGGTGGCGGCCACCAGGAATTGCGCGATCGGGTTGTAAAAATCGGCGCGCACCAGTTGCAACAGCAGGCGCAGCAACACCACCAGGATGTACAACCCGAACAAGGTTTCGACCAGATAAACCCCGGCCTGCCCGAGATAGCCCATTATTTAGAGAACCTTGAAAAACAAAATAATTTTCGCCGCAGAGACGCAGAGGACGCAGAGAAAACCAAGAATAGCGGCGCTGCGCGCCGATGACCAATAAATCGAGCTGACCATGCTAAAGACCCAAATTTATGTTTAATTTCCGGCGCGTAGCGCCGTTTGCGGCGAATTTCTCTGCGTCCTCTGCGTCTCTGCGGCAAGAACTCATATATCAAAATTCCCTTAATCTTTTCCCAGCAACCGCGCCAATTCCTGGGAACGGGTGCGCGCCGCCTGCACGGCGCGGTCGACGATGGCGCGCAGCTGGGCGTGTTCCATGACCTTGACGGCCTGCTCGGTGGTGCCGCCCGGCGAGGTCACGCGGGCGCGCAACTGGGCCGGTTCCTCGCCGCCCTCGAGCGCCATCTTGGCCGCGCCGAACGCGGTTTCGAGCGTCAGCAGGCGGGCGGTGGCGCGATCCAGGCCGGCGCGCACCGCCGCCTCCTCGAGCGCCTCCATGAACAAAAAGAAATACGCCGGGCCGCTGCCGGACACGGCGGTGACGGCGTCCAGCAGTTCCTCGCGTTCCAGCCAGACGGTGACCCCGACGGCGCGCAACAGCGCCTCCGCCAGGTCGCGCTGCTCGGGACTGACCAGGGCGTTGGCGTACAACCCGGCGGCGCCGGAGCCGACCAGCGCCGGGGTGTTGGGCATGACCCGCACCACCGCGAGTTCGCCGCCCAGCCAGCGTTGCAGCGCCTCGGTCGGGATGCCGGCGGCGATCGAAATCACCAGCGGCTTGTTGGCCTGCACGACCGCGGCCAGTTCCTGGGCGACCGCTTTAAGAGCTTGGGGCTTGACCGCCAGTACCAGCACCTGGGCGCGCGCCGCGCAGTCGAGATTGCGTTCCTGGACGCTTACGCCGAGCGCCGTCTGGATGGCCTCGCGCTGCCCCCGGTCGGGGTCGGAGAACACCAGCCGGTCGCGTGCCCAGCCGTTGGCCAGCAGGCCGCCGGCCAGGCACCTGGCCATGTTGCCGGCGCCGATGAATCCGATGATTTGCTGGGTCATGGCCTGCGCTTTTAGGGGGAAGTTAACGAAGTGTAGAACGACTCCGCGCCAAAACAAAAGCCGGCGCACCCGGGCGAGTGCCGGAAAACCCGCCGAACGGCGCGCCGGCAGCGGCCAAGCGCCGGGATTTTTAACCTTGTTTGTCGGGTTTGGGCCGTTATACTAGAAATAGCCGTAATTCAGGGCGAACGAGAATGTTCGCCCATTTTTCAGGAGAAGGTCATGGATATCGCTGAATTACTGGCGTTCGCCCACAAACAAAATGCGTCCGACCTGCATCTGTCCTCGGGCCTGCCGCCGTTGATCCGCATCGACGGCGACATCAAGCGCATCAACGTGGATCCGCTGGACGACCGTACCGTCCACAACATGATCTACGACATCATGACCGACAAGCAGCAGAAGGATTTCGAGGAATTTCTCGAGACCGACTTTTCCTTCGAGCTGCCGAACGTGGCGCGCTTCCGCGTCAACGCCTACAACCAGGACCGCGGCCCGGCGGCGGCGTTCCGCACCATTCCCGCCAAGGTGCTGACGCTCGATCAGTTGAACGCGCCGGCGGTGTTCAAGCAGATCTCCGACCAGCCGCGCGGCATCGTGCTGGTGACCGGCCCGACCGGCTCCGGCAAGTCGACGACGCTCGCGGCCATGATCAACTACGTCAACGAGAGCCGCTACGAGCACATCCTCACCATCGAAGACCCGATCGAGTTTCTGCACACCAGCAAGAACTGCCTGATCAATCAGCGCGAGGTCGGGCGCGACACCCTGGGTTTTTCCAACGCGCTGCGCTCGTCGTTGCGCGAGGACCCGGACGTGATTCTGGTGGGCGAGATGCGCGATCTCGAGACCATCCGCCTGGCGCTGACCGCCGCCGAGACCGGCCACCTGGTGTTCGCCACCCTGCATACCAGCTCCGCGGCCAAGACCATCGACCGCATCGTGGATGTGTTTCCGGCCGCCGAGAAGGACATGGTGCGGGCGATGTTGTCGGAGAGCTTGCGCGCGATCATCGCCCAATCGCTGCTCAAGAAGATCGGCGGCGGCCGGGTGGCGGCCCACGAGATCATGCTCGGCACCCCGGCGATCCGCAACCTGATCCGCGAGAACAAGATCGCGCAGATGTATTCCACCATCCAGACCAGCCAGGCCCAGGGTATGCAGACGCTCGATCAATGCCTGATCGAGATGGTGCGTTCGCGCGTGGTCACCGCGGACGAGGCGCGCGGCTACGCGGCCAACAAGGACAGCTTTGCCGGCGCGGTCGCGGCCGGCGCGGGCGGGAGGCACTGATGGTATTCGCCGATCTGCTGAAGCTCATGGTCCACCGCAAGGCCTCGGACCTGTTCATCACCGCCGGTGTGCCGCCGTCGCTCAAGATCGACGGCAAGGTCACGCACGTCACCAAACAGGCGCTCAGCCCGGAACAGTCGCGCGCCTTCGCCTACGGTGTCATGACCGAGGAACAGCGCCGCCAGTTCGAGGCCAGCAACGAGTGCAATTTCTCGATCCATCCCCAGGAGATCGGGCGGTTCCGCGTCAACATCTTCATGCAGCGCGGCGAGGTCGGCATGGTGCTGCGCACCATCGAGACCAAGATCCCGAAGTTCGACGAGCTGAACCTGCCCAAGGTGCTGGCCGACATCGCCTTGGCCAAGCGCGGCATGGTGATCTTCGTCGGCGCCACCGGTTGCGGCAAGACCACCTCGCTCGCCGCCATGATCGGCTATCGCAACGAGTACACCTACGGCCACATCATTTCCATCGAAGACCCGATCGAGTACGTGCACGAACACAAGAACTGCATCATCACCCAGCGCGAGGTCGGGGTGGACACCGAGTCGTTCGACATCGCCCTCAAGAACAGCCTGCGCCAGGCGCCGGACGTGATCCTGATCGGCGAGATCCGCTCGCGCGAGACCATGGACTACGCCGTGGTGTTCGCCGAGACCGGCCACCTGTGCCTGGCCACGCTTCACGCCAACAACGCCAACCAGGCGCTCGATCGCATGATCAACTTCTTCCCCGAGGACCGGCGCGCGCAACTGCTCATGGACCTGTCGCTCAATCTCAAGGCGATCATCTCCCAGCGCCTGATCCCGCTGAAGAGCGGCAAGGGGCGGGTGCCGGCGGTCGAGGTGCTGATCAACTCGCCGCTGATCGCCGACCTGGTCCTGAAGGGCGACATCTCCGGCATCAAGGAGATCATGACCAAGTCCGGCGAGGCCGGCATGCAGACCTTCGACCAGTCGCTGTTCAACCTCTACGAGGCCGGCCTGATCAGCTACGACGACGCGCTGCGCAACGCCGACTCGCAGAACGACCTGCGGCTGCGCATCAAGCTCGAAAGCAAGGAGTCCCGCGGCCAGCAGTTGGGGGATTCGATGCGGAATATTACGTTCTAAGGAACCTCTGATTAAGTCTTCCGTTCGTGTCGAGCCTGTCGAAGCACGAACGGAAGAAGGCACGAAATCTCCGAGCTTGCATGAATCGCCCCCTTCGACTGCGCTCAGGATAGGCTTCGACAAGCTCAGGGCGAACGGTATTTGTTCAGAGGCTCCCTAAAAAACGCATCGCGCTTTTGACTCTCGCGAACGCCGCCCGGATAGTCTATCTAAGGAAGATTTGAACACTGTAGTAACGCCGTCTTGCCAGCGCGACCGCCAGGGATGGCGGAAGTACTGGAAACGCAGGAGCAGTTTCCAGTGCACGCTGATATCCAGAATCGGCCTGACGGCCGATGCTTTTTTCAATACCTGGATTCCGGCTTTTGCCGGAATGACGACGTAATAAGAGGTTCCTTAACGCGCCGTTGCGCCGGGGCTGGCGCGTCCGGCCGCGACCAGATCGGAAAGGAACCGGCCATAGACATCGCCGACGGCCTGCTCGAACGCCTCCACCACCGCGGCGACCGAGCCGTCGCGGGCCGGCAGCTCGGCGCTGTAACGGCGCAACAACACCGGGCGCGCCGACCCCTTGTGCTCCACTCCCAGTTCCAGCTCGACCGCCGCCAGCGCGCGCTCGGCGTTGTTGAGACGTTCGAAACGCACCAGCCGGCCGATCACCCGGTGCTCGGCCGGCAGGCGCGGGTCGTCGGGCAGCACCGTGGCGGCGGCGCGCGCCTGGCGCAGGTAGGCCACGAGCTGTTCCTGCAGTAGGCGCGGCGGGCTGTCGACCCAATGGTGGTAGTGGTAACGACGCAGTTCCCGCGGTTGCCCCTGATCGGCATACAACAGGGCGCGCTCGCTGTGCAGGCCGTCGCTCTGCAGCGGCGCGACCGCCAGCAATCCCGGCAGCGCCGGCGCGGACAACGCCGTGGGCGCGGCCACCCCGATGCGGTAGTAGCGCTCCACCGGCACCGGCGGCGCCGACCCGCAGCCGGTCACGCCGAGCAGCACCATGCCCAGAATCGCCGCCGGCCAGGGCCTGCGAAAAATGGTCATTGTTGTCTTCATTTCGCTTCGCCCGGATCCTGCGGCGACGTGCTGTTGAGCAACAACCCCGGGTTCTCGCGCAGCGCGCGGCTCAGTTCCAGCAGGTTGCGCGAGGTGCCTTCCAGGTTGTAGGACACCGTGCCGGCATACTGGGCGATGACGGCGAGCGAGGCGCGCAGGTCGGCGACCGCGCGATCGATTTCCGGGCGGTTGCCCTTGAGCATGTCGTTGGACTCGCCGAGCAGCTCGTCGAGGCGCTGCTGCGTGCCGGTCAGTCCGGTGGTGAGCGTCTGGAAGTTGCGCGAGGTCTGCGCCAGATTCTCCAGCAGTTCGCCCACGTTCTCGCGGTTGCGTCCGCCGAGCATCGCCTCCACGTCGCCGGCGGCGTTGTTCAGCCGGTTGGCGAGCGAGTCCACGGCCGCGAGCAGGTTGACGCTCTCGCGGCCGGCGATCGTCGCCCCGGGCGCGAGCAGTTCGGGCTCGACGCCCTCCTGGATGTCGATGCTGACCGACGACAGCAGGCCCGAAGAAACGACCTGCGCCACGCTGTCCTTGGGTATGCCCCAGCCGTGCTGCACGGCGAGCTCCAGGCGATAACGGATCTTGCCGCCGTCGCGCCGCGGCGCGATGTCCGCCACGCGTCCCAGCGGATAGCCTTCGAACGACACCGGCGTGCCGCGCGCCAGCCCGGCGACATGGGCGTACTCGACATAGTAGCGGTCGGTGGCGCCGGTGCGGCCGGTGATGAGCGCCAGCGTGACCGCCAGCGCGATCAGCACCGCCAGCGTGAAGCCGCCGACCGCCAGATAGGGAATGTCGTCGTGCTTCATGCCGAGGGTCTCGGCTCGCGGCCGGTGAGCCGGCGCAGGTATTCGTCGGGATCGCGCACGCGCGCCTCGGGGCGGCGGTTGAGCAGGTTCTGGATGCGCGGGTCGTCCGACGCGCGCACCTCGGCCACGCTGCCGGTCATGAGGATACGGCCGCGGTCCAGGAAGGTGATGCGGTCGGCGATCTTGAAGGCGCTGTCCAGTTCGTGGGTCACCACCACGATGGTCATGTGCATGGTGTCACGCAGTCTGAGTATGAGCTCGTCCAGTTCCGCGGACACCACCGGGTCCAGGCCCGCGGACGGTTCGTCGAAGAACAGCAGCCGCGGGTCCATGACGATGGCGCGCGCCAGCGCGGCGCGCTTCACCATGCCGCCGGACAGTTGCGCCGGCATCAGGTCTTCGGCGTGCGCCAGGTCGACCACCTCGAGCTTGAGGCGGCTCATGATGCGCATGGTGTTTTCGTCCAGGCGGGTGTGCTCGCGCAGCGGCAGGCGCACGTTCTCGCCCACGCTCATGGAGTTGAACAGCGCCCCGCCCTGGAACGACATGCCGATCTTGCGGCGCAGTTCGTACAGCTCCTGCGACTTCAGGCGGGTGATGTCCCGACCCAGCAGTTTGATGCTGCCGCCCACCGGCCGGTGCAGCCCCAGCAGGTAGCGCAGAAAGGTGCTCTTGCCGGAGCCGCTGCCGCCCATGATCACCAGGATCTCGCCCTGATAGACCGTGAGATTGACGTCGCGCAGGATGTCGCGCGACCCGTAGCGCACATGCAGGTCCTCGACCTCGATCACCGGCGTGCGCTCGGCGTTGTCGGCGGCCGCGCTCATCAGCGGCTCAGGAACCAGGTGAAGATCATATCGGCGATCACGATGGCGGTGATCGACAGCACCACCGAACGCGTGGTGGCGCGGCCCACGCCCTGGGCGCCGCCGCTGACCGCAAAGCCGTTGGCCGTGCCGATCAGGGTGATGAGCACGGCGAACACCAGGCTTTTCACCAGCCCTTGCATCACGTCCTCCACGTCGAGCGCGTCGCGGGTGCGGTCGAGGTAGGTGCCGATGTCCAGGCCGAGATCGGCGGCGCTGTACAGGGCGCCGCCCATGATCCCCATGACATCGGCGCAGAACGTGAGCGCCGGCATCATGATCAGCATGGCGAGCAGCGCCGGCGCCACCAGGAACCGCACCGGGCTGACGCCGATCACGCGCAGCGCGTCGATCTCCTGGCCGATTTGCATGGTGCCGATGCGCGCGGCCAGCGCCGACCCCGAGCGGCCGGCCACCAGGATGGCGACGATCAGCGGCGCGAACTCGCGCGTCACCGACAGCGCGATGCCCACCACCACCTGCGATTCGGCGCCGAAGGTCTTGAGGGTGTGGATGCCCTGGATGGCGAGCATCACGCCGATGGCCAGCGACAGCACGGCGACGATGGGCAGCGCCCGGATGCCGACCTCCATCATCTCCAGGACCGTGTCCGCGAACCGCACCGACTGGCGGCGGCGCGCGCCCCACGCGATCCAGTACAGGCTCTCGGCCAACAGCGCCGCGTGGTAGCCCAGTTCCTCGACGGCGCGCACCGTGCCGCGCCCCAGGCGCTCGACCCAGCGCGCGATCGGGTTGGCCTGGGTGTCAGCCGCCATCGGCCATGGCCTCGGCGATCGATGGATAGATGCGGAATACCTTATCGAGATGCGCGAGCTGCAGCACCTTGACGGCGCCGGCGCTCACGCCGGCCAGCGCGAACTGCAGGCCGCGTTCCTTGGCGGTCTGGTAGCCCTCCACCAGGCTGGCCACGCCGGAGCTGTCGAGGTAGTGCACGCCGCCGAGGTCCACCACCACGTGGCGGCGCTCGGCGAGCGCACGCAGAATGGCGCCGCGCGCCGCGGGCGAGCTGGCCAGATCCACGTCGCCCTCCAGGCCGATCACGGCGTAGTCGCCGTCGTAGTGCACGTCACACTGCATCGCCATCACCCTATTTTCTTGCGCAGCTCCAGCAGGTTCCCCGTGCCCTGTGGCGGCGGCAGGTACCGGCAACTGTCCATGAGCGTTGTGATGAAATGGGTGCCGAGCCCCCCCGGCCGTAGCTCGTCGAGGTTGCGCGGCCGCAGGCACCCGGGATCGACGGGTGGTGCATAGTCGCGCAGCCGGACGATGATCTCCCGGGCATTATTTATGATTTCCAGCTCGATTGCACCTGCCGGGTCGCCGCGGTAACCGTGCCGGATGATGTTGGCGCAGGCCTCGTTCACGGCCATGATCACCGCATCGGTGGTATCCGCGGCGCAGCCGATCGCGCGCAGCGCCGCGCCCACCCGCTCGCGCACCTCGGCCAGCCGCTCGGGCCGGGCCGGTACCGACATGGCCAGCACCACCGGCGCGTTCACCGCGCCCCCTCGATCAGCAACAGCGTGATGTCGTCGTGCAGCGTTTGATCCTGGCCGAGGAACGGCTCTGCCATGACCTCCAAACGCTGCGCCGCCGGCAGGGCGGCACAGTGTTGCACCAGATCGCGCACGCCGTCCTGGGCGAGTGTCGAACCGTCCGCCAGCGTCCCCTCGCTCAGCCCGTCGCTGTATATATAGAGAGCGCCGCCGTCCAGCCGCAGTTCGACCTCCGGAAACGCGATGCCGGCGAGCACGCCGAGCGGCGGCGCCGCGGCCGGAAACTCGCGCAGCGACCCGTCGGACGCGCGCAGCAGCGCCGGTGGATGACCGGCGTTGGCCAGGCGCACCGCGCCGCTACGCGGATCGTACACGCCGGCGATCAGGGTGACGAACAGACCGCGGGTCGCGGTCTCGCACAACTCGTCGTTGAGGCGCGCCGCCAGTTCGCCCGGGGCGGTCAGCGTCTTGCCCAGGCAGCGGAACAGACTGCAAGTCTTGGCCATGAGCAGCGCGGCATTCATACCCTTGCCGGCCACGTCGCCCAGCGCGAAGGCGATACGCCCGTCGGCCAGCCGCAGGAAATCATAGAAATCGCCGGACACCCCGCGCGCCGGGAGGTTGAGGCCGTGCAGCGGGAAGTCGGCGGCCGGCTCCGGCGGCAGCAGACTGCGCTGGATGTCGCGCGCCAGCTCCAGTTCGCGGCGCAGGCGCTCCTGCTCGACCAGCGCCGCGGCCATGCGCGCGTTGCGGATGGCGAGCGCCGCCGACGCGGCCAGTGCCGTGAGCAGGTGCAGGTCGCTGTCGTCGAACAGCCCGTCGCCGCCCTGTTTGTTGATGAGCTCGATGGCGCCGAGCGGCTCGCCGCGCACGCTCAGCGGCGCGCACAGGATGGAGCGGGTGACGAACGAGTGCGCCTCATCGAGGGCGGCGCTGAAGTCCTGGTGGGTGCGCGCATCGCGCACCATCTGCGCGCGGTTGTCGCTGACCACCCGGCCGACGATGCCGGTGCCGGCCGCGAGCCGCGCGCCGGTGATGTCCACCGGACCCGCGCAGGTACGGCACACCAGCTCGCGGCCGTCGCTGTCCAGCAGGAAGATCGAACCCGCCTGGGCGTGCAGCGCGCGCATGATCTCGACGATGGCGGTGCGCAGCGTGTCTTCGATGTCGAGCGAGGCGGCGAAGCCCTGGCTGATTTCGGCGAACTGCGCCAGGCCGGCGAATGGGTCAGCGGGCGGCTGTTTGGGTGCGGGCATGGGGGAAGCGGGGCATCGCGGGCGCGATACAACAATCGTCCGCTACGTTTCTACGCCCAGTTCGAATACCACTTCCCCGCCCACCAGGGTGTGCGTCACTTTCCCGCGGAATTCCCAGCCGAGGAACGGGGTGTTGTGGCCGCGGCTCTTGAGTTGGTCGGCGGTCAGCGTCCAGTGGGCCTTGGGGTCGATGATGCAGATGTCGGCGCTGGCGTCGATGCCGAGGTGGCCGGCGTCGACGCCGAGGATGGCGGCCGGTTTGTGGGTGACGAGGGCGATGGCCTCGCTCAGGGTAAGGAGTTTTTCGTCGACCAGTTTGAGGGTGAGCGGCAGCAGGGTTTCAAGGCCGGAGATGCCCGGCTCGGAGTCGGCGAACGGCGCGAGCTTGGCGTCCGGTTCGTGCGGTTGATGGTCGGAGCAGATCGCGCCGAGCACGCCGGTCTTGAGCGCGCGCCGCAGCACCTCGCGGTCGCGCGTGCTCCGGAGCGGCGGCAGCACGTGGCATTGGGTGTTGAAAAAGCCGATGTCGTGTTCAGTGAGGTGCAGGTGGTGGGCGGTGACGTCGGCGCTCACCGGCAGGCCGCGCTTCTGGGCCTCGGCGACCATGGCCACGGCGCGGCTGCTGGAGAGCTGGCAGAAGTGCGCGCGCACTCCGGTCTGTTCGATGAGCGCCAGATCGCGCGCCACGCCCACGGTCTCGGCCGCCTCGGGGATGCCGGGCAATCCCAAGCGCGTGCCGATCTCGCCTTCGTGGACGCAGCCGCCGTTTTGCAGCCACGGGTCCTGGGCGTGCAGGAACACGGTGAGGTCGAAGCTCGCGGCGTACTCCATGGCGCGGCGCATCACCAGCGTGTCGGTCACCGGCTGGAGGGCGTTGCTGAAGCCGACGCAGCCAGCCTCGTCGAGCGCCGCCATGTCGGTGAGCTGCTGGCCCTCCAAGGCGCGCGTGAGCGCGCCGAGCGGATGCACGAACGCCAGGCCGATGCGCCAGGCGCGTTGCTGGATCATCTGCGCCATCGCCGGGGTGTCGATCGGCGGCTGGGTGTCGGGCGGGCAGCAGAGCGTGGTGATGCCGGCGCTGACCGCGGCGCGCGTCTCGCTCTCCATGGTGGCCTTGTATTCGAGGCCCGGCTCGCGCAGGCGCGCGCGCAGATCGACCAGTCCCGGGCAGACCAGCTTGCCCTTGGCGTCGAGCGTGCGCTCGGCCTTGAAGCCGCTCGGTGCGCTGCCGACGCCGACGATAAAGCCGTCGGCGGCGATATACACGTCGTGCGGCGAGTCGATGTTGTTGGCCGGGTCGATGACGTGCCCGCCCTTGATGACCAGGCTCATGGCGCGCGCCTCGCTTCGGCGGCCGGTGTGCCGCCCATGATCAGCGCCATGATCGCCATGCGCACCGCGATACCATTGGTGACCTGCGGCAGGATCACCGAGTTCGGGCCGTCGGCGACCGCCGAGTCGATTTCCAGGCCGCGGTTCATCGGGCCGGGGTGCATGACGATCACGTCCGGCTTGGCATAGGCGCGTTTCTCGGCGGTCAGGCCGTAGAGATTGAAATATTCCTGTTCGCTCGGGATGAGCGCGCCGGTCATGCGCTCGCGTTGCAGGCGCAGCATCATGATCACGTCCACGTCGGCGAGGCCGGCGCGCATGTCGGTGAACGGATGCACGCCGAGCTTCTCGACGGCGGTCGGCAACAGCGTCTTGGGCGCGATCACCCGCACCTCGGCGGCGCCGAGCGTGGTGAGCGCGTGGATCTCGGAGCGCGCCACGCGCGAGTGCAGCACGTCGCCGACGATCGCCACCCGCAGGTTCTCGAACGGCCCCTTGTGGCGGCGGATGGTGAACATGTCGAGCATCGCCTGGGTGGGATGGGCGTGGCGGCCGTCGCCGGCGTTGATGATGTGCACGTGCTCGGACACATGCCCGGCGATCAGATAGGCGGCGCCGCTGCTGGCATGGCGCACCACGAACAGATCGGTGTGCATGGCCTCGAGGTTGCGCACCGTGTCGAGCAGGGTCTCGCCCTTGGCGGTCGAGGACAGGCTGGGGTTGATGTTGATGACGTCCGCCGACAGGCGCTTGGCGGCGATCTCGAAGGTGGTGCGGGTGCGGGTGCTGGATTCGAAGAACAGGTTGACTACGGTCTTGCCGCGCAGCAGCGGCACCTTCTTGATCTCGCGCTCGCCCATGGCGATGAACGATTCGGCGGTGTCGAGGATATCGAGAATGGTTTGACGGGGCAGGCCCTCAATAGTCAGAAAATGGCGGAGCCGCCCGTGACTATCGAATTGCCGGCCGTCTTGCTTCAACCGCCGGCCTCCTGGATGGACAGGCTGAGCGTGCCGTGCGGATCGTGGGCGCGCATGAGCTTGATGTGCTGGTGTTTGTCGAGCGTCAGCGTCTCGCCGACGAAGTCGGCCTGGATCGGCAGCTCGCGGCCGTCGCGCGCGATCAGCACCGCGAGCGCCACCGACGCCGGCCGGCCGTAGTCGAAGATCTCGTTCATGGCGGCGCGGATGGTGCGGCCGGTGTGCAGCACGTCGTCGACCAGGATCACGTGCCGGTCCTCGACGTTGACCGGCAGGTTGGAGGTCTTGACCTGCGGGTTGATGCCGAGGCGGGTGAAGTCGTCGCGGTAGAAGGAGATATCGAGCGTGCCCAGCGGTTCGGACAGCGCCAGCGCCTTATGCAACCGCTCGGCCAGCCACGCGCCGCCGGTGTGGATGCCGATCATGATCGGCCGGGCGGCGAGCCGCGGGCGCAGCGCCTCGGCCATGCGCGCGAGCGCGGCCTCGATGTCAACCGCGGCCATGGCTGTCGGCCTGTTCGTCGAGGAACGCCTGCAAGATCGCCTGGGCGGCGAGCTTGTCGACCCGCGCCTTGCGGCGCGCGAAAGGCACGCCGGCCTCGACCAAGGCATTCTTGGCGGCCACCGATGTCAGTCGCTCGTCGACCATGTGCACAGGCAGATTGTAACGGCCCTGCAGGCGATTACCAAACTTCCGGGCCGCCGCGGTCATGGTGTTCTCGGAATCGTCCATATTGAGCGGCAGGCCGACCACCAGCGCGGCCGGCCGCCACTCGGCGATCAGCCGGGAAATATGCGCCCAGTCCGGCCCGCTCCGGCCGACCTGGACGTTGGCCAGGCTCTCGGCCAGGCCGGAATGACTGCCGCCGACCGCCACGCCGATCTGTTTCGACCCGTAGTCGAAGGCCAGGTAGGTGGCGGTGCGTTCAGGCATGGTGGATGGCTCGGGCGGCGACGCCCGGTGAATGATGATGGTTGCACCCCCATCCCGACCTTCCCCCATCAAGGGGGAAGGGGAAGAGCCCGGTCTCAGGCGTGGCCGGCGTCACCGGACATGATGGAGAGGTCGACGCCCAAGAGCCGCGCCGCCGCGCTCCAGCGTGTCTCCGGCGGGGTGCGAAAGATGATGCCGCGGTCGGACGGACCGCTCAGCCAGGCGTTCTCGGCGATCTCGTGTTCGAGTTGCCCGGCCGCCCAGCCGGCGTAGCCGAGCGTGAGGATGTAATTCGCCGGCCCGCTATTGTGGGCGAGCGCCTCGAGGATGTCGCGCGACGTGGACACGCCCAGATCGTCGGCGACCGCCAGCGTCGACTCCCACTTTCCGAGCGGCTCGTGCAGCACGAAGCCGCGGTTGGCCTGCACCGGCCCGCCGATATGCACCGGCTCGCGCAGGTGCTGCGAGTCCTGGGCCTCGATGTTCATTTGCTGGAGCACGTCGGCCAGGCACAGGTCGGTGGTGCGGTTGATGACCAGCCCCATCGCGCCTTCGTTGGAATGCTCGCAGATGAGCGTAACGGTGCGCGAAAAATTCGGATCGCCGAGATTGGGCATGGCGATCAGGAAATGATTGATGAGGGAATCGAAGTTGGTCATACCTTAAGTATCGGGTACCGAGGGGTGGCTTTCAAGTTGGTAGTTTGGCGGGGTATTTGCTGTTTTATCGTATCGCCTGCGGCGATGTTATTTTTGATGCGGTTCCCGCACCGCGGGCGGGGTACTTTCTTGTCGCGACAAGAAAGTACCCAAAGAAGCGCCACCCCTCCGGCGCGACATCCCCTGCGCTTCTCGGCCGAGGCGGGGGTTGGCCGACAGGACATCCTGTCCTGCGGCCAACGCGCGTATCCCATACGCGCCCCTATCGGGCCTGATCCGCCTCGGCCTGCGATGCTCGGCGCGCCGGAAAGGGGGAACGTCAACACCCGCACGTCAAAGTCAAAATCTTTAAGGCCTTGGGCTGAAGGTTTGGAACTTCGGTTTTAGGTTTGGGTCTCGCCCCTTGAGTCGCACCGAGCACCGGAGGTCGGCGAGGACAAGGCCCGCATGGATTTACCATGCGGGGTGCGCCCGGGAGGCGCGCGTTTTTCGCAGTACACGGGTGAGCCGCGAAGCGGCGAACGGGCATACAGGGAGGTATGCCCTGGACTTTTCCGCGAAGCAGGACAGCGCAGCGGAAAAGTACTGTCGAAAAACCCCCTCGCCGACCGAGGAGCGCAGGGCACCCCTTACCAAAGCGCAACGCGCTTTGGTAAGGGGTGCGACGACGGGGCAAAATGGCTTTGGTTACTTTCGCCGAAACGAAAGTAACCCGTGAGGCGTGGCGGAACGCGCATCAAAAACACTATCGCGGAGCGATACAAATGAACTCATCGCCGCAGGCGCGAAAACTTACTCCCCGCTGGTCAGCACCTGCTCGTTGAACTTCCAGGTGCGCACGATGTGCAGGATGTCGGTGTCGTGGCGAATCTCCGGCGGGAACGCCGGGAACGGCGCGGCCAGTTCGACGATGCGCACGGCGGCGTCGTCCAGCAGCTTGTGGCCGGACGAGCGCCGCACCGCCACGGCGTTGATGCTGCCGTCGGCGTTGACCGCGACGTCCAGCATCAGGCTGCCGGCCAGGCGCTGGCGGCGGGCCTGTTCCGGATAGTTGAGATTGCCGATGCGCTCGACCTTGGCGCGCCAGGCGTCCATGTAGGTCGCGTATTTGTATTCCTGGGTGCGGGCGTTGATGAATTTGCGTTTCGGGCGTAGTTGATATTCCTGCCAGGAGCGGCTGATCTCGGCGCTCAGGCGGGCGCGTTCCTGTTGCCGCTCGGTCGTGCCCGGTTGCGCCGGTTGCGGCTGGGCCGGCAGCTGGTCCTTGCGCGGGTCGCGCTTGGCGATTTTCTTGCGCGCCTCTTCGTCGGTCAGCATGTCGTTGACCTCGCGCACCGGCACGGCCTTGGGTTGCGGCTTGGGCTGGGCGCGCTGAAACGGGTTGGACTTCTCGCTCATCTCGAGCACCGGTAGCGGGCTGCGCGGGGTGAGTTTGAGATCGCTGTCGCCGCCGCCGTCCTGGTTGGCCTGCGCCAGGAATTGCGGGGCGTCCGGCGCCTTTTCGCTGCGCGTCTGGACCAGGGTGATTTCGAGCGTCGCCCAGCCGTCGGAATGAATTCTGGGGATCGTGAAGGTGACGCCCAGGATCACGACCATGTGCGTCAGGATCGAACCGAACAGCGCCA
>JACREH010000073.1 GCA_016218345.1 Gammaproteobacteria bacterium
CCCGGCGCCTCCTCGGCGACGCCACGCGAGGTCGGGCTGCGGATCAGGATGCCGCGCGCCGCCAGTTCGTCGATCACCTGCCGGCCCTGCCACTGGCGGTACGCCTGGTGGCGGCTCATGGCGCGGCCGGCGCCGTGGCAGGCCGAGCCGAACGAACGCGCCATGCCGGTCTCGGTGCCGACCAATATATAGGAGGCCGTGCCCATGCTGCCGCCGATCAGCACCGGCTGGCCGGCGGCGCGCAGACCCTCGGGGATATCGGGATGGCCGGGACCAAAGGCGCGGGTCGCGCCCTTGCGGTGGATGTAGAGGCTGCGCGGTTTTCCGTCCACTGTGTGCGCCTCGACCTTGCAGGTGTTGTGCGACACGTCGTAGAGCAGCGCGAGGCGCGCCTGCGGCAACAGCTCGGCGAACACCCGGCGCACCAGGTGGGTGAGGATCTGGCGGTTGGCGAGCGCGCAGTTGATCGCGGCGCGCATCGCGCCCAGGTATTCCTGGCCGATGTCGGAGCGGATCGGCGCGCACGCCAGTTCGCGGTCGGGCAGCGCGATGCCGAACCGGCCGGCGGCGATCGCCATCTGCTTCAGGTACTCGGTGCCGATCTGGTGGCCGAGGCCACGCGAGCCGCAATGAATGCTCACCACCAACTCGCCGACCGTGAGACCGAAGGCAGCAGCGGTTGCGGCGTCGTGAATCGCGGCGACCTGCTGGACCTCGAGGTAGTGATTGCCGCTGCCGAGCGTGCCCATCTCGTCGCGTTGGCGCTTCTTGGCGTGCGCCGAGACGTTGCCGGGCTTGGCGCCCTGCATCTGGCCGCGCTCCTCGATGCGTTCCAGGTCGGCGGGTTCGCCCCAGCCGCGCTCGACCGCCCAGCGCGCGCCGCCGACGAGCATCGCGTCCATCTCCTCGGCGTTCAAATGGATCGCGCCGGTCGATCCCATGCCCGCCGGGATGCGGTGATAGAGCATGTCGGCGAGCGGCTTCTGCACCGGCGCGAGATCGTCCTTCGTCAACCCGGTCAGCAGGCAGCGCACGCCGCAACTGACGTCGAAGCCCACGCCGCCGGCCGACACCACCCCACCCTCGTCCGGATCGAACGCCGCCACGCCGCCGATCGGAAAGCCGTAGCCCCAATGCGCGTCCGGCATGGCGTACGACGCCTGCACGATGCCCGGCAGGGTCGCGACATTCGTGACCTGCTCGTAAACCTTGTGATCCATGGCGCGGATCAACGCCGCGTCGGCGTAGACCACCGCCGGCACGCGCATCCGGCCGGTGGGCGCGATCTCCCAGCGATAGTCGTCGTGGCGGCTGAACAGGCTCGTATCCATATCAAAGCACGATTGAAGAGAGACTTATAATGATAATTTGTCGCAGCGGTGCAGAGACGCGGAGAACAGCAGCAAAAAATCTTTTTGGGGTGAACTAAAAAAGGTTTTCTCTGCGTCTTTGCGCCTCTGCGTCAAACGATCATACCTAGACCCTTTCATTCACACGTCCACCACGCATTGCGCGGTCCACAGGCCGTCGGCGTCGCGGCCGACGCGCAGTTCGGTGTAGGTCGCGCCCTTCACCTCGACCGCCGGTTGGTGGCGGGCAATGTCGACGCGCTCGCCGCAGGCGCGCGCCCGCAGTTCGCCGTCGTCGATCTCGACCTGGAAATCACCGAACAACATCGTGCGCGTCGCCATCTCGTAGACCAGGGCGTTCAGCCAGTCGGCCAGCAGCAATTCGTCGTCCGCCGACCGGCAACGGATGTCGACGCATTTCACGCGGGCGACGCGCGCCGGATCGGCGATGACGTGCATCATGGCGAGCGCCGCCTGCTCGAACGCCTCGGACTTGCTGCGACCGCGGCCGCGCACGCCGATGTCGGCCTCGTGCGGGAAGTGTTCCCACCCGGGCGCTGCCGGTTCCATAGACATGCCTCCTGCGCGTGGGTTGCGCCGCCGGATTGCGGCCGGCGCGTTTGCTTTTCCAGCCTAAGCACCGGGCGGCACGGTCATATTGACGTAGATCAAAGTGGCTACGTAAGGCATCATCGAGCATAATTCGTGGATACCGAGATTCTCCATGTCCGCGCCTACGCCTACCGCTCCCCTCGCCCCGGCCATCGACGGCGCAAGCCGCGAATGTTTTCATTGCGGCCTGCCGTTGCCCGAACGCTCGCACTTCACCGCGACCGTCGACGGCGAACCGCGGCCGATGTGTTGCCCGGGCTGCGCGGCGGTGGCGCAGGCGATCAGCGACCTGGGCCTGGGCGATTATTACCGGCTGCGCACCGCCCGGCCGGCCGGCGCACCGGCGGTGCCGGAGTTTCTGCGCGAGGCGCGCGTTTACGACCACCCGGCGGTGCAACAAAGTTTCGTGCGCCGGCTGGACGGCGAGGTGCGCGAGGCCGCGCTGATATTGGAGGGCATCGTGTGCGCCGCGTGCGTGTGGCTGAACGAACGCCATCTCCGGCAACTGCCGGGCGTGCTGGCGGTGGACATCAACTACACCACGCGCCGCGCGCGCCTCCGCTGGGACGACGCGCGCATCCCGTTGAGCCGCATCCTCGCGGCGGTTCAGGCGATCGGTTACCGCGCCTATCCGTACGATCCGGCGCGCGCCCAGGAAGTCCTGGAGCGCGAGCGCAAGTCGCAGCTGCGCCGCCTGGGTGTGGCCGGCGTGCTCGGCATGCAGGTGATGACCCTGGCGGTGGCGCTGTACGCCGGCGCGGACGGCGGCATCGAGGCGGAATACAAAACCTTCTTCCAATGGTTGAGCCTGGCGCTCACCCTGCCGGTGCTGACGTATTCGGCGCAACCGTTCTTCCGGGCGGCGTGGCGCGATCTGCGCGCGCGCCAGACCGGCATGGACCTGCCGGTCGCGCTCGGCCTAACGCTCGCGTTCGGCGGCAGCCTGTGGGCGACGCTGCACGGCGCGGGCGAGGTCTATTACGACTCGGTGGTGATGTTCGTGTTCTTGCTGCTGGGCGGGCGATACCTGGAACTCATGGCGCGCCGGCGCGCGAGCGCCGCCGCCGAGGGCCTGGTCAACCGTCTGCCGGCGCTGGCCACGCGCCTGACCGGTGACGCGCGCGCGCCGCGCGAGGAGCGCGTAGCCGCAAGCGCGCTGGCCGCCGACGATCGCGTGTTGATCCGCCCGGGCGAGCAGATCCCGGCCGACGGTACCGTGACCGACGGCCGCTCGAGCGTGGACGAGGCGCTCATGACCGGCGAGGGCCGGCCGCTGCCCAAGGCGACCGGCGATCGGGTGATCGCCGGCAGTCTTAATATAGAAAGCCCGTTGCAGATGCGCGTGACCGGCGCCGGCCAGGACACCCAGCTCGCCGCCATGGTGCGGCTGCTGGAGCGCGCCCTGACCGAGAAACCGGCGCTGGCGCGCGCCGCCGATCGCGCCGCGCACGCGTTTATCGCCGTGGTGCTGCCGAGCACCGCGCTGGTCGCCGCCTACTGGTGGCAAACCGGATCCGAGTTGTGGCTGCCGATCGCCGTCGCCATGCTGGTCGTCACCTGCCCGTGCGCCTTGTCGCTCGCCACGCCCACCGCCCTGACCGCCGCCGCCGGCAATCTGGCGCGGCGCGGGGTGCTGGTGACGCGCGCCAATGCGCTCGAACACCTGGCGCGCGCCACCCACGTGATCTTCGACAAGACCGGCACGCTCACCGAGGGCCGGCTGCGGCTGACCCATACCGAAACCCTCGACGCGCTCGACGCCGCCCACTGCCTGCGCCTGGCGGCGGCGGTCGAAGGAGCATCCGAGCATCCGATCGCCCGGGCGTTGCGCGACGTGGCCGGCGGCGACGTTCCCGCGGCGCATGCCATCGTCAACACCCCCGGTCTCGGCCTGAGTGGGCGGATCACCGACCGCACGTATTACCTGGGCTCGCCGGCGTTCATCGCCGCCGCCACCGGCCGGACGATTTCCGGGGATCGCCTCGAACGGCTCGGGCGCGACGGCCAGGGGCTGGCGGTGCTCGCCGACGGACGCGCGCCGCTGGCGGCGTTCACGTTCGACGACCCGCTGCGCGCCGACGCGCCCGCGCTGGTCGCCGGCCTGCGGGGCTTGGGCAAGAGCGTGCTGCTGTTGAGCGGCGATCACCCGGCGGCGGTGCGGCGCGTGGCCGCGGCCTGCGGCATCGTCGCCTACCGCGGCGAATTGAAGCCGGCCGACAAACTGGCGCGCGTGCAGCAACTGCAACGCGACGGCGCGGTCGTGGCCATGGTCGGCGACGGCGTGAACGACGCCGCCGCGCTCGCCGCCGCGCATGTGTCGATCGCCATGGGCCGGGGCGCGGCCGTGACCGCCGCCGCCGCCGATCTGATCCTGCTGTCCGACAAACTCGCCGACCTGGGCGCGGCCTGGCACACCGCGCGCAAAACCCTGCGCATCATCCGCCAGAACATCGCGCGCGCCGCCGTCTATAACGCCGTGGCACTGCCGGCCGCGGCGCTCGGCTATGTTGCGCCGTGGCTGGCGGCCCTCGGCATGTCCGCCAGTTCGTTGATGGTGGTCGCGAATGCGCTGCGCCTGGTCGGGCGCCGCCCGCCATGGAGGGCGGAAGTGCGGGAAACGCAGGAGCGGTTTTTCCGCCGCCCGCCGCCCGCCGCCTAGCCGTGGAAATCGTATACTTACTAATACCGCTGGTGCTGATACTCGCCGGGGTGGTGATCGCGGCGCTGTTCTGGGCGGTCAAGGCCGACCAGTTCGACGATCTCGAGGGCCCGGCGCATCGCATCTTGCAAGATGACGACGACCGAAATCCGAAGACAACCGAACCACGATCGACCAAGAACAAACATTGAGTCTTACAGAAATGATTGGCATGGGCGCATACTCCCCCTCCCCTATCCCCCTCCCACGAGGGGAGGGGGAATCCTTTTTTTCCTGCCGGGCCGATGCGATTCGACAAGCGTCCCCTCCCACCTTGCGGGGGAGGGATAGGGAGAGGGGCCATCAAACAGTTACGCAATTCTCAATAATGTTATTTCGATGAAACTCACCTTTCTGGGCGCGACCGGCACCGTCACCGGCTCGAAATATCTGCTCGAGGCCGACGGACGCCGAACCCTGATCGACTGCGGCCTGTTCCAGGGGTTCAAGCAACTGCGGTTGCGCAACCGCGCGCCGTTTTTCATCGAACCCGGACGGATCGACGCCGTAGTCCTCAGCCACGCGCATATCGACCACAGCGGCTACCTGCCGCTGCTGATAAAAAACGGTTTCACCGGCAAGGTGTATTGCACGTCCGGTACCCGCGACTTGTGCGCGATCATGCTGCCGGACAGCGGCCACCTCCAGGAGGAGGAGGCGGAATACGCCAACAAACACGGCTACTCGAAGCATCATCCGGCGCTGCCGCTATATACCAAAAAAGACGGCGAACGGGCGTCGGCGCGTCTTACGTCGGTCGCGTTCGAACACGAGATCGACCTGGGCGAGGGCTTACGCTTCAAGCTGTCGCCGGCCGGCCATATTCTGGGCGCGGCGCTGGTGACGCTGAAAAATCGCCATGGCACGCTGTTGTTCTCGGGCGACCTCGGGCGGCCGCGGAATCTCATCATGTATCCGCCGGCGATCGTGCGCCACGCCGATTTCCTGATTCTCGAATCGACCTACGGCGACCGCCGCCACGAGCAGACCGATCCGCAAACGGCGCTGGCCGAGATCGTCAATCGCACGGTGGCGCGCGGCGGCGTGCTGCTGATTCCGGCGTTCGCGGTCGGACGCGCCCAGTCGCTGCTGTATCGGATTCATCTGCTCAAGGAGAGCGGCGCGATCGGCGATGTCCCGGTGTTCCTCAACAGCCCGATGGCGGCCGAGGCCACGCGCGTGTTGCAACGCCACTGCGGCGAGCACCGGCTCACACCCGCACAATGCGTGGCCATGGGCAATGTCGCGCGCGTGATCGCGAGCATGGAAGAATCGGTGTGGCTCGCCGGCCGGCCGGGGCCGGCGATCATCATTTCGGCGAGCGGCATGGCGACCGGCGGGCGGGTGCTGCATCACCTCAAGGCACTGGCGCCGGACGAACACAACACCGTATTGTTCGTCGGCTTTCAGGCCGGCGGCACGCGCGGCGCGGCCATGCTGGCCGGCGCCGAGGCGATCAAGATTCACGGCGAGTACGTGCCGGTGCGCGCCGAGGTGGCGATCCTGAACAACCTCTCGGCGCACGCCGATTACGCCGAGACCCTGGAATGGTTGCGGCACTTCCAGGCGCCGCCGCGCCGGACGTTCCTGGTGCACGGCGAGCCGCCGGCCGCCGATGCGCTGCGCCGGCGCATCGAGGAACAACTGCGCTGGCCGATCCATATACCGGAGTATCGGGAATGCGTGGAACTAAACTAGGGATGGACTTGTTCAGACCTTCCCTAGCGATCGTCGGCGACCGATCGACCTTGATATATATCAACGAGCCACTCCGGGAATTCCCGATAATCGGATAAACTGTTAAATAAGTTGACAGCAAGCACCTTAATAAAATAGGACACCATCATGGAAACCACCTGGATACTCGTCGCCAACGCCAGTCACGCCCGGCTGTTCAATCTGGAGGCGCCGGAATCGCTGGCGCTCGTCAAGGAGTTCAGCCACCCGCAAAGCCGCGAGCGCGCCTCCGACCTGGTGACCGACAAGCCCGGCCACTACCAGAGCGACGGCGGCAAGCACGGCACGTTTTCACCGGAGGAAACGCCCAAGCGCGAAGAGATGGAGCGGTTCGCGCAACACCTGGCGCATGAGCTCGATCACCAGCGCGCCGCCGGTCATTACCAGCATCTCATCCTGGTGGCGTCGCCGGCGTTTCTCGGCGCCTTGAACGGCAGCCTTAACCATCACGTCAAGGCGCTGGTCCGGGAGAGTATCGGCAAGGACTACGTTCACGAAAAACCGGGCGATTTGTTACGGCACATAAAGGCCGTCATACCGATGTAAGCCGACGCCCGGGGCGCGCCGAACGGAGCAGCCGCATGTCGCCCAGCGCGCTTATCTGGTTGCAGTTCCTGGTCTGCACCGCGCTGATCGCGGTCGCCGGCAGCCGGCTCTCGCGCTACGGCGACATCATCGCCGACAAGACCGGCCTCGGCGGCACCTGGGTCGGGCTGATGCTGCTGGCCACGGTCACCTCGCTGCCCGAGCTCGTCACCGGCTTGAGCGCCGTGACCGTGGCACGCGCCCCGGACATCGCGCTCGGCGACGCACTCGGCAGTTGCGTGTTCAATCTCGTCATCATCACGATGCTCGACTTCCTGCGCCGCGACGAGTCGGTGTTCACGCACGCCAGTCAGGGGCACATCCTCTCGGCCGGATTCGGCGTGATTCTGATCGGCATCGTCGGATTCAACGTGCTGTTGGCCGGCAACCGCGTGTCGCCGGCACTCGGCCATGTCGGTGTTTATACTCCGGTCATTTTGCTGCTGTACGCGGTGGCGATGCGCAGCGTGTTCCGCTACGAACGCGCCCAGCTCAAGGAGGCGGTGGAGCAACATGCCGACCGCTATCCCGGCATCACCCGGCGACAGGCGTACGCGCGCTACGCGCTCGCCGCGCTGGTGGTGGTCGCGGCCGGGGTGTGGCTGCCGTTCGTGGGCGTGGCACTGGCGCGCGTCATGGGCTGGGAGCAAACCTTCGTCGGCACGCTGTTCGTGGCGTTCGCCACCTCGGTGCCGGAGATCGTGGTGACGGTGTCGGCGCTGAAATTGGGCGCGATCGACATGGCGATCGCCAACCTGCTCGGCAGCAACCTGTTCGACATCGCTATCGTCGCGGTCGACGACCTCGCGTTCCTACCCGGTCCGCTGCTGGCGCAGGTCTCGCCGTTGCACGCGGTGTCGGCGCTGTCGGCGATCATGATGAGCGGGGTGGTGATCGTGGGGTTGATGTTTCGACCGCGGCAGCGGTTAGTTCGCGGCCTGGGCTGGGCCGGCCTGGTTCTGCTCACGATCTACCTGCTCAATACCTTCATCCTGTATCTGCACGGCTGAAAATCCCGGTGACCGCCCTGGCCGACGAACCCATCTGGTACCGTTTGACCGTCGAGCAGGCGGCGCAGCGCCTCGGCACCGACGCGCGCACAGGGCTCACCGAAACCGAAGCGGCAACGCGCCTGAGGCGCTATGGGCCGAACGAGATCCGCGAGGGCCAGCGCCGCGGCCCGTGGCGCATGCTGTTCGACCAATTCACGGATTTCATGATCGTGGTGCTGCTCGCGGCCGCGGTTGTCTCCGGCGCCATCGGCGATGTCGTGGACACGATCGCGATCCTCGTGATCGTCGTGCTCAATGCCGTTATCGGTTTCGTGCAGGAGTACCGCGCCGAGCGCGCGATCGCGGCGCTCAAGCAGATGGCGGCGCTCACGGCGCACGCGCTGCGCGACGGCCGATCGCGCATGATTCCGGCCGCCGAGCTCGTGCCCGGCGACGTCGTGCTGATCGAGGCCGGCGCCGCGGTGCCGGCCGACCTGCGTCTCGTCGACGTCGCGCAACTCAAGACCGACGAGGCCGCGCTCACCGGCGAGTCGCAGCCGGTGGAGAAGCTCACGCGCCCGCTGCACGAGGAGGGTCTGCCGCTCGGCGAAGCCGCAAGCGGGCCATCCGTAGCCCGCGGCCCTCGCCTCGTTCCAATCGGCGAAACCGCAGACGCGACATCCCTGTCGCGCGGCCCTCGCCTCGTTCCAATCGGCGAAACCGCAGACGCGACATCCCTGTCGCGCGGCCCTCGCCTCGTTCCAATCGGCGACCGGCGCAATCTGGTCTACAAGGGCACGCTCGTCACCTACGGCCGCGGGCGCGGGATCGTGGTCGCCACCGGCATGGCTACCGAGCTCGGCCACATCGCCGAACTTTTGCGCGGCGAGGAAGAGGTCAAGACACCGCTGCAGAAGCGCTTGGCGCGCTTTGGTAAAAACCTGGCGATCGCCGTGCTGGTCATCTGCTCGATCCTGTTCGTGACCGGGATGTTGCGCGGCGAGCCGGTGATGCTGATGCTGCTGACGGCCATCTCGCTCGCGGTGGCGGCGATACCCGAGGCGCTGCCGGCGGTGGTGTCGGTGTCGCTCGCGCTCGGGGCGCGCAAGATGGTGTTGCGCAATGCCTTGATACGTAAGCTCCCGGCCGTCGAGACGCTCGGTTCGGTCACCTTCATCTGCTCGGACAAGACCGGCACGCTCACCGAAAATCGCATGCGCGCCGAGGAGATCTATGTCGACCGCCAGGCCGACCGTACGCTCGATCCGGCCACGGCGCAGGGCGAGCCGCGGTGCACGTTGTTTCAGGCGCTGGCGTTGTCGAACGACGCCCGCGGCACCGCCGACGGCGAAGTAATCGGCGATCCGACCGAGGTGGCGCTGTTCGAGGCCGCGCGCGCGGCCGGCTTCGAGAAGGCCGCGCTCGAGGAGCGGCTCCCGCGCGTCGGCGAAATACCCTTCGACTCCGAGCGCGCGCGCATGACTACCCTGCACCGCGGCCCCGATGGGATCGTCGCCTTCACCAAGGGCGCGCCCGAGCGCGTGTTGCCGTTGTGTCATGACCGGTTGGACGCCACCGGGCTGGAGGCGCTCGACCGTGGCGAGATGGAAACCGCCGCCGAGCGCATGGCCGCTGAAGGCCTGCGAGTGCTGGCAGTGGCGATGCGCCGCTGGCCGTCGCTGCCGCCGACCGAAAACGTCGAAAACGTCGAAAACGTCGAAACGGGTCTCACCTTGCTCGGTCTGATCGGCCTGCTCGATCCGCCGCGCCCCGAGGCGCGCGAGGCGGTCGAGCTGTGCAAGAGCGCCGGCATCACGCCGGTCATGATCACCGGCGATCACCCGGCCACGGCGCGCGCCATCGCGCGGCGGCTCGGCATCATCGAGGATGGCGGCGAGGTACTGACGGGTCGCGAGTTGGCACGCATGGAAATGCCCGAGTTCGAGCAGCATGTCGAACGCGTGCGCGTGTACGCGCGCGTGGCGCCCGAGCAGAAGATCAAGATCGTCAAGGCGCTGCAGGACAAGGGCGAGTTCGTGGCCATGACCGGCGACGGCGTCAACGACGCGCCGGCGTTGAAGCGCGCCGACATCGGCATTGCGATGGGCGTTACCGGCACCGACGTGGCCAAGGAGGCCGGGCACATGATCCTGCTAGACGACAACTTTGCGACCATCGTGAGCGCGGTGCGCGAGGGCCGGCGGATCTTCGACAACATCCGCAAATTCATCAAATACACCATGACCAGCAACTCCGGCGAAATCTGGACGATATTTCTCGCGCCATTTCTGGGGCTGCCCATTCCGCTGTTGCCGATCCATATCCTGTGGATCAACCTCGTCACCGACGGGCTGCCGGGGCTGGCGCTGGCCGCCGAGCGCGAGGAGCGCGGCATCATGAAACGCCGGCCGCGGCCGCCGAACGAGAGCATCTTCGCGCACGGCATGTGGCAGCACATCCTGTGGGTTGGCATGCTCATGGGCGCGGCATCGTTGTTTACCCAGACGTGGGCGATCGCCACCGGCCACGGCCATTGGCAGACCATGGTGTTCACGGTGCTGACGCTGTCGCAACTCGGTCACGTGCTCGCGATCCGCTCCGAGACCGAGTCGCTGCTTTCTCAGGGCATGTTCTCCAACCGGCCGCTGATCGCCGCGGTGCTGCTCACCTTCCTGCTGCAAATGGCCACGATCTACGTCCCCTGGCTCAACCCGGTCTTCAAGACCGAGCCGCTGACCGCGGTCGAGCTCGGCTTCTGCCTGGCGATGTCTTCCGTCGTCTTTGTCGGGGTCGAGATCGAGAAGTGGGCGGTGCGCCGCGGTTGGTTGTACGCGGCGACACGCTGACCGGCGCGGCCGGTTCTCTCCCGGCGGGAGAAATGCAGCGCAGTTGACATAGATCAAGAAGCGCCGGGCGCCGAGGTCTTATTTTTGCGATTACTTTTTCCACCCAGGTGTGGCCGGCTTGACCCAGACTAACACCATCCTCGTGCTCGGCGGCGGCATCGGCGGCGTCGCCGCCGCCACCCGCCTGCGCCGGCGGCTGCCGGCCAACCAGCATGTGATCCTGGTCGAGCGCGAGATCTGCCATGTCTATCCGCCTTCGCTGCTGTGGCTGATGGTCGGCCGGCGCGACGCCGAGGAGATCTCGCGGCCGCTGGCGGTGCTGGCCGAACGCGGTATCGAGGTGGTGCGCGGCGCCGTCGAACGTATCGACCCCGACAAGAAATCCGTGACGGTCAACGGCCATGACTATGCCGGCGACCACCTGGTGATCGCGCTCGGCGCCGAATACGCCTCCGACACCGTCCCCGGCCTCTCCGCCGCCGGCTACAACTTCTATTCCCTGGGCGGCGCGAGCGGCCTGCGCGAGGCGCGTCTGAACTTCAAACGCGGCCGGATCGCGGTGCTGGTGAGCAAACTGCCGTTCAAATGTCCGGCCGCGCCCTACGAGGCGGCCATGCTCCTGGAGGCCGATTTCCGCCGGCGCGGCCTGCGCGCCGCGATCGATATCGCGCTGTATACGCCGGAACCGGGGCCGATGCCGGTCGCCGGGCCGGAGGTGAGCGCGCGCGTGCGCGGGCTGCTCGACGCCAAGGGCATCGGCTATCACCCCGAACATGCCGTGACCGCGGTCGATACCCACGCCCATCGGATCAGCTTCGCGAACGGCGCCGGCGCCGACTACGATCTGCTCGCGTATGTGCCGCCGCACCGCGCGCCGGCGGCGGTGCGCGAGGCCGGGCTGACCGATGCCGGCGGTTGGGTTCCGGTGGATCGCGCCACCCTGGAGACGAAATTCCCGGGCGTGTACGCGATCGGCGATGTCACCGGCATTCCGTTGAGCATGGGCAAGCCCCTGCCCAAGGCCGGGGTGTTCGCGCGCGGGGAGGCCGAGGTGGTGGCCGATAACATCGCGCGCGCCGTCACCGCCCAAGGCGCGCCACGGCGCTTCACCGGTTACGGCGCCTGCTTCGTCGAGACCGGCCAACACCGCGCCGGTTTCGGCAGCGGCAACTTTTATGCCGAGCCCGCGCCGCGGATCCGCTTGCGCCCGCCCGGTTATTTCCACTATCTGATGAAAATCGCGCTGGAAAAGTACTGGCTGTACCACTGGTTCTAACAGAGGCCGCATGAAACTCGGCATTATCCTGTATTCGACCGACGCGGAGACCGTGTGGAATGCGTTCCGCCTCGGCGTGTACGCGCGCAACCAGGACGACAGCGTCACGGTGTTTCTGCTCGCCAAGGGTGTGGACTGCCAGCACCTCGATAGCGCGCAGTTCCCGGTACAGGCGCAGATGCAGGAATTCGCCGATCGCGGCGGCGCCATCCTGGCCTGCGGCACCTGCCTGAAACTGCGCCAGCGCGAGGGCACAGAGCTGTGTCCGCTCTCGACCCTCAAGGACCTCTACGAACTGATCCGCGACAGCGACCGGGTGATCAGTCTCTGAAAGAGACGCTAACAAAAGAATAAACACCAACAACTCAACGCGAAGGCGCGAAGGAAAATCAACGCGCAAATCCGCTTGCGTTTAAACTTGGAATTTCTTTGCGTCTTGGCGCCTTTGATGCGCACCATTCCTGGCGCGCCCCCTGCGGGCGCACTGAAGTGCGTCCAATTCCGCTCCTGACGGAATTGTGCATTGAGTATTTCTTTGTTTAGGGGCGCTTAGGCGTCGGGAAACATCTTCCCCGGATTGAGAATGCCGCGCGGGTCGAACTCGCGCTTGATGGCGCGCATCAGCGCCAGCGTCTCGGCCGGGATTTCGAGCGGCACGTAGGCGCGCTTGGCGGCGCCGATGCCGTGCTCGCCGGAGAGCGTGCCGCCGAGTTCCAGCACGGTCTCGAACAGCGATTGCAGGCACGCCTGGGCGCGCGCCAGTTCGCCGGAGGTTTCCGGGTGCACCATGATGTTGACATGCAGGTTACCGTTGCCGGCGTGCCCGAAGCTGACGATCGGCAATTCATGGCGACGCGCCAAGGCCTCGATCCCGGCGGTCAGCGCCGCCAAGCGGCTGATCGGCACCACGATGTCCTCGTTGATCTTCAACGGCGCCAGCGCCTTGACCGCGCCCGACAACGCCCGGCGCGCGCGCCACAACCGCGCGACCTCCTCGGCCGCGAGCGCCTGCTTGATCTCCACGAGGCCCGGCCCACGCAGCACCTGCTGCAATGCCTGGAGTTGATCGGCGACCTGCTCGGCCTCGCCGTCGGCCTCGACCATGAGCATGGCGTGCGTAGCGGTCGGCAGATCGGTGGCGCCGCCGGCGCGCTGGATAGCGGCGAGCGCGTGCGCATCCATGAACTCCAGGGCGCAAGGGATGATCGGCTGGTCCATCACGCGCTGCACCGCGTCGCAGGCCGATGCGCTGCCGTCGTAACAGACGCGCAACGTGCCGACCGCGGCCGGCGCCGGCAGCAACCGCAGCGTCGCCTCGGTGATGAGCGCGAGCGTACCTTCGCTGCCGACCAGCAGGCGGGTGAGATCGTAGCCGACCACGCCCTTGGTGGTGCGGCAGCCGCTCATCAGCGCGCGGCCATCGCCAGCGACGGCGCGCAGCCCGAGCACATAGTCGCGCGTGCCGCCGTACTTGAGGGCGCGCGGGCCGGCGGCGTTCATCGCCAGGTTGCCGCCGATCCGGCAATACGGCGCGCTCCCCGGATCGGGCGGATAAAACAGGCCGCGGCCGCGCGCCAGCCGATCGATCTCGGCGGTGATCGCGCCGGCCTCGACGCGCATCAGCCGGTCGGCCGGAGCGAATTCCAGAATGCGCTGCATGCACTCGAAACTCACCACCGCGCTGCCGGACGTCGGCAGCGCGCCGCCGACGTTGCCGGAGCCGGCGCCGCGCGCCACCAGCGGCAGGCGCCGATCATGGGCGATGCGCGCCAACGCCACCACCTCGTCATGGCCGCGCGGGAACAGTACCGCGCACGGCCGGCAATGGCCCGGGCCGTCGTCGCTCGCGTACAGGTCGAGGGTCGCCGGGTCGGTCAACACGCGCTCCGCGCCCAGCGCCGCGCGCAGCGCGGACAAGGTCGCGGTGTTGGCGGATGATTCGCTCATGGAACGTTCAGAAACATACTTGATCTACATCAACACGCGGCGTGGCCGCGAGCCCGATAGTTGTTATATATTGTCATGAATACGAGGGGAATCCCATGGCCGGACTGAGTCAACAGGAAATCGCCCGCTTCCAGAATCTCCTGGGGCAACGCCGCGAGGCGCTGATCGACGCGATCCACGCGGCGCTGGTCAAATCCGGCGACGAGAGTTTCATCGAACTGGCCGGACGCGTGCACGACGCCGCCGAGGAATCGGTCGCGGAATTGCTGATGGCGATGAACATCAGTTCCTCCAAGCGCGAAACCGCCGAGCTGGCCGATGTCGAGGCGGCGCTCGCGCGCATCCGCAACGGCGTCTACGGCGTGTGCAGCGACTGCGGCGGGCCGGTCGGCCGCGACCGGCTCCACGTCTATCCGACCGCCAAGCGCTGCATCGACTGCCAGTCGCGGCGCGAAAACATGCGCGGCGGGCGCGACAGCACGCCGAGCCTCTAGGCCGGCATGCCGGACGCCAGGCCGCCGGCCGATCTCCCGCCGCTCGACGCCGTCACCCGGTTGTTGCACCTGGGGCTGATGGTGTTTGGCGTCGCCGCTTGGCTGAGCGGCGATTGGGCCGGCAGCTATAAGCGCGCCGAGCATCTCGGCTTCGACGTGCATCGCTGGGCCGGCATCGGCTTGAGCGCATGCCTGGCACTGCGCCTGGTGTACGGTCTGATCGGACCGCGCGCCATCCGCTTCTCCCAATGGTTGCCATACACCCCTGACCGCCTGCGCCTGGCGTGGGCGGATATTCTGGATTTACTCCAGGGCCGACTGCCGCAACGCCCCCGCCACCAGGGGCTCTCGGCTGTGGTGCAGGCCTACGGGCTGGCGGTGTTCGCGTGGATGGCGATCACCGGCAGCCTGCTGTTTTTCCTGCTCGAACCGGGCCGCAAGGCCGACACGCCGCTCAAGTGGCTGCTGGAAGTGCATAAAGTCGGCGAAGGCCTGATTCCGGTTTATCTGGCGATCCACGTGGCGGCGGTGCTGGTCCATGCCGTGCTCGGCCACGATGTCTGGCGGCGGATGTTTTTCCTGAAACCTTAGACCGTCGTCAGAACGGCACGACCCGGCGCGTGACCGCCACGGCGACGATATAGCCGAACACCGCGAGCGCCGCCAGCCAGGCGCCCAGCCGCAAGGTCCTGGTCGGGCCGTAGTTCAGGGCGAGGCTGCCGAGCACGATGTAGCCGATAAGCGCCAGCAGTTTGGCGGTCAACCAGGCGTGCACGAACGGATATTGTCCGGTGGCGACCATCAGGCCGATCGCCGACAGCAACAACAGCGTGTCGACCACGTGCGGCGCAATCCTCACCCAGCGGCGGCGGCGCCAGGCCGAGCCGCGCAGCATGCCGAGGCCGCGCGCCGTGAATCCGGCGAGCGAAATCGCGGCGCAGCCGACGTGCACGAGTTTGAGTGCGGCGATATCCATCGTCGGCGCGCGCGGTCCTCAGCCCGGCTTGCGATCGACCCGCGGCCGGAGATACATGGGCGCGTAATGCCACACCCATGGGGTGAAGACGAGCAACCAGGCGAGCGCCGCGGCGGTGTTCAGCAAGGCGCTGTGGGCCGGAGACAGCTCGGCAGCGATGCGCACCAGCGCCGTGACGTTGACCCCGAGCAGCACCGCCCAGGTGAGCCGATCGGCGATCAGCGAGCGCCCGGAATGGCCGAGCGTCACGCGCGACGCCATGGCCGCGATCATGCCGGCGAAGAAGCCGATGCCGAGCGCATGCAGCGGCGCGCGTCCCAGGAAATCCGTGCCGGTCGCAAGCAGCCACAGGCTCTGAACGCTGTACAGCGTCATGCCGATGCCGAGCCACAGGAACGCGATATGCAGCATCGCCAGCAGCCGGGCGTGAAAACTCCGCCGGAACTGCCAGACATAGCTGTGCTGCCAGGCCGCCGCCGCCAGCGGCAGGTCGGCCAGGAAACGCCACTGCGGCAGGCCGGCCAAGTCGAGCAGCGCGTGCGCCGCGGTGCACACCAGCATGAGCGGCGGCCCCCAGACCGGGCGCACCATCAGATAGTTTGCCAGCGCGCTCTGGCTGAAAAACGGGATCATGCGGTGACTCACCAGGAACACCACCGGCAGCAGAAACAACCACAGCCCGAGTTCGCGCACCAGTGAGTAGACCGCGGCCGTGTCGGTGACCAGACCGTAACCGAACAGCGCGACACCCAAGGTACCGAAGAGCAGCGCCAGGTTGAGCAGGCGTTCGTGCGGACCGCGCGTCTCGGCCCGGCGATAGACCCGCCACAGGGCGGCGAACGCCGCCAGCCAGCCGGCCAGAATCATCAGCACGGCGACCGCCGCGAGCACGCGCGAGGTCAGCAGGCCGGCGTAAAACAACAGCCATCCGGCCACGAGCAGCGCCGCCACCGCGCTATACTGCCCGGCCGGCAGCGGCGGCCCGGACATCCAACGGGGATAGACGGTGAACAAAAAGCCGAAAATGAAAAACGGGAACACCCCGTAAATCATCAGGAACGCATGCGCCTGCCCGGCCGGCAGCGACCACTGCCAGACCGGCCCCAGGCCGGCGGAACGCCCGCCCAGCTCGATCAGCCACACCAGCATCACCACCAGCAACTGCACCGCCCCGGGGAGGAACAGCATGCGGTGCGGTGCGGCGGCGAGTACTCGCAGCACCGCCAGCGCCTTGCGCGGCGATTGTTCGGACAACATGCCGCCGCTAGCTCCGGCGCGGGCCGCCGGCGGCGTTACCTGCGCGTTTCTTTTTCACGCGTCTGCTCGCGGCGGATGAGTTTGGTGAGATCGTCCAGCACCTCGGCGAGCAGGTCGATCAGATCGTCGACCGTGACGATGCCGACCAGCACGCCGGCGCGGTCCACCACCGGCACCCGGCGGATGCCGTTGGCGCGCATCATCTTGACGGTGTCGACGACGTCCTCGTCCTCGTTGACCGTCACCAGATCGGCGCTCATGATGTCGCCGACCGTCAGCTCCCTGCTGTTCACGTCCTCGGCGACCGCCTCGATGACAATATCGCGATCGGTGAGGATACCGACCGGGATGCGTTGGCCGCCCTCCTCCTCGACCACCACCAGGTCGCCGACGTGAAACCGGCGCATGAGCAACGCCGCGTCCAGCGCCGATTCGCCCTTCTTGACCACGACCACGTCGCGGTTACACACCTCGCCGACCGACATAAATCACCTCCGATGTTCCGCCGGGCACTATTGCCCGCCACCAGGCGCCCTGTCCATTTCACTGAAAACCGGTGCGTTGCCGCGGTCGGTCAGCCGATGATTCAGGGTGAGCACGCCCAACAACAACAGCGCCGCCACCGCATTATGACCGAGCACCAGCGCCAGCGGCAGGCTCGCGAGCACCGCCGCCACACCGAGCGCGATTTGCAGCGTCAGCAGGCCGGCGATACCGAGGCCGAGCGCCCGGAACGCCGCGCCCAGGCGCCAGATCATGACGCTCAGCCAGCCGATGACGGCCACCGCGACCAGCGCCCCGACCCGATGCAACACCTGAATCGCCGCGCCGGCCGGCTCGCGGATGACCGTACCCGCGGCGTCGCCCGGCAGTTGCCGCCACAACCGCACGGCCTCGTTCATCCCGGCCGCCGACCAGCCGTCGCCCGCGCAGCCCGGAAAATCGGTGCAGCTCAGCGCCGCATAATTGGCACTCACCCATCCGCCCAGGGCGATCTGTACGACCAGCACGATCAGGCCGAGGCGCGCCATGCGCCGCACGCTCGGCGCGGGGTACGGTGGCGCCGGCCGCGCGGCCAGACCCAGCAGTAGCCACCACAACACCCCCAGCATCGCCAGGCCGCCGAGCAGATTGCCCAGAGTAACGAGCGGAAAGTGCGCGCCGGGCGTAACGATGCCGAGCACCGCCAGAAACACCGTCAGCGCGAGCAGCGCCAGCGCCGGACGGCCGCGGCCGGCCCGCAGGCTCAGCGCCAGGATCACGAGGATAACGATCGCGAGCGCGGTCGCCGCCAGGCGATGCAACATGGCCATCGCGCTCTGCGGCAGCACGCTCGCGGTCGCCGTCAACGCCTCCCGCCCATAACAGGCCGGCCAATCGTTGCACCCCAGACCGGCGTTGGTCAGGCGGATCGCGGCACTCAACGGCAAAATCACCAGCACCAACACGCCGGCGACGATCACCAATCGCCGCAAGGCATGACTCATGCCGGCGCTCGGCGGATAGCTGGACGATCGGCCACGCTCCATGTCGGAAAAATAACCCAGAATTAGTCGAGTCTTTTGATCTAGATCAAAACGCCAGTCACGGCCGCGGGGGTTTAATACCCGCGTTGCATCCATCCAATGTGGTGGACGCCGCTTTGCGACGGCGGAGACATAAGCACACCGCTCAATTTTTTTTCACCTTGAATGTCAGGAGGCGAACCATGGCACAAAAAAATCCAACCGATGACCACGGCCCGATCCCGGTGATGCAGAAGGTACTCGATAACCCGTTCTTGTTGCTGTTTCTGGGGGTAGTGGTTCCCACGGTGTTCTACATCCTGTGGGGCATCATGGAAATCGTCACTATCCCGCTAGCAAAATAACCCGGAGCCAAGACCATGAGCACCCTTTCTTCTCCCAGCGAACGCGTATGGTGGAAGACCCCGGTCGAGCGTGTCGAGTTGTTGTGGGTCGGTATCGCGCTCGTCTGGGGCATCATCATGACGATCATGATGCCGTACTGGCACGTGGTTGGAAAACAAAACCTTTCGAACGAGGCCTACCGCACCACCCCCGAGGCGTTCGCCAAAAAGACTCAGGCGATGGTCGATCAATACACGGTGCGCACCGAGACCGAGCGTCAGTTCCCGGTGGTCGCGCCGCCCGCCGGCAGCGACGTTTACCTGATCGCGCGGCTGTGGGACTGGTGGCCGATCCTGGAACTGGAAAATGGCAAGAGCTATCGCCTGCACCTTACCTCCATGGATTGGCAACACGGCTTTTCCTTGCAGCCCGAGAACATCAACGTCCAGGTGGTGCCGGGTTACGAAATGGTGATCACCATCACGCCCAACAAGGCCGGCGCGTATACCGTGGTGTGCAATGAGTATTGCGGCATCGGCCACCATAAAATGATCGGCAAGATCTACGTGAAATAACTAGTTATGGTTAATTTTGTGCAGGCTTGCTTTCTATAAATTAAGGAGAGGATCATGGCGACTACCGCAGAATTCCGTACCTGTCCCGACACCGGCCTGGTGTTCCACAAGCCGGCCGAGACACTCATGAAATTGAACGCCGTGGCCGGCATCGTGTTTCTGCTGGTCGGCGGCGTACTGGGGCTGATGCTCGGCCTGACGCGCTGGCCGGCGGTGCACCTGCTGCCGGCCGATTGGTTTTACCTGCTGCTGACCGCCCATGGCCTGGGCGTGCTGGTGTTCTGGATCATCTTCTTCGAAATCGCGGTGCTGTATTTCACCTCCTCGACCCTGCTCAAATGCCGGTTGGCGACTCCGCGCTGGGCCTGGCTCGGCTTCATCCTCATGCTGATCGGCTCGATCACCACCAATGTCGCGATCTTCCAGGGCGGTTCGAGCGTGATGATGACCTCGTACGTGCCGATGTCGGCCGAACCGCACTTCTATCTCGGCCTGATTCTGTTCGCGGTCGGCGCCCTGATCGGCTGCTTCGTGTTCCTGGGCACGCTCGTGATCGCGCGCGCCGAGCGCACCTATGGGGAGGGTTCGCTGCCGCTCGTGACCTTCGGCGCGCTCACCGCCTGCATCATCGCCATCTTCACCATCGCCTCGGGGGCGATCGTCCTGATCCCGACGCTGCTCTGGAAGATCGGCTACATCAGCTACATGGACCCGCTGGTTTACCGGGTCATCTGGTGGGCGTTCGGGCATTCGTCGCAGCAGATCAACGTCGCCGCCCATATTGCGGTGTGGTATGCCATCGCCGGCGTGGTGTTCGGCGCCAAGCCCTTGAGCGAAAAAGTTTCGCGCATGGCGTTCCTGCTTTATATCCTGTTCCTGCAGCTCGCTTCGGCGCACCACATCCTGGTGGATCCCGGCATCAGTTCGGAATGGAAGATCTTCAACACCAGCTATGCCATGTACCTGGCGGTGATGGCGTCCATGATCCACGGGCTGACCGTGCCGGGCGCGATCGAGGCGGCGCAGCGCCATAAGGGCTTCAACAAGGGCCTGTTCGAATGGCTGCGCAAGGCGCCGTGGGGCAACCCGTCGTTCTCCGGCATGTTCCTGTCGCTCATCATCTTCGGCTTCCTGGGCGGTATCTCGGGCGTGGTCATGGGCACCGAACAGATCAACCTCATCATCCATAACACCCTATACGTACCCGGCCACTTCCACGCCACGGTCGTGGGCGGCACGACACTGGCATTCATGGCGCTCACCTACTGGCTGATCCCGGTGTTGTTCCGGCGCGAGGTGATGTTCCCGGGACTGGCCAAGTGGCAACCGTACCTGTTCGGCATCGGCATGTCGGGGTTTTCGCTGTTCATGATGGGCGCCGGCACGCTCGGCATCCCGCGGCGCCATTGGGACATCTCGTTCAGCGGCGCGCTGTTCAGTCATGACTTCCCGGCCACCGCCCAGCTGCTGCTCGGCGTCATGGGCATCAGCACCATCCTGGCGGTGATCGGCGGGGCGGCGTTCATCATCGTCGCCGTGGGCTCGGTGTTCTTCGGCAAGCGCAAGGATCCGGCGGTGAAATTCTCCATGCCGCTGATCGCGCCGTCGGTGACCGTCGACCACGCGCGCATCGGTTTCGCCGGCGTCGCCGTGCCCGGCACGCTGGTGCTGGCGCTGGTGTTCCTCACGGCGTTCGTGTTGTATTACTTCGTGAACTGGAAATATCTGTCCTCGGTATGGGGACTGAGTTAGCAGGTTGTTGAAAAACGAGTTCTTCAACAACCTGCGGTGCGGTATAGGGATGTACCGCCATTTTTCAAACACGCAAGTGTTTGAAAAATGAAGAAAAGCAAAAATCACACTTTTTGCTTTTCGGGTTGAAAAAGGCCAGGAGGGACTTTTTCAACAACCTGTTAGCACAGGCCCTTCCGGCCTGTGCCGTAACCCCCGGGTGGGCCAGTCCCGCCCGGGGCTTTTCTCGTTTAGGATGAGCGTGATGACGCCCCGATCCTGGCCGGTTGTGCTGTGCGGCGCGCTGCTGGCGCTGCTAAGCGCCGCGCCGGCATTGGCCGCCCCCCGACACGACGCCGCGCCGGCGCCAGACGGCGCCTTCGACCCCAAGGCGGCGCTGGCCGTGAGCCAGGCGACGCTCGGCCGCATCCCGGGCGAGGCCGCGTTCACCGCCAGCGACGGCCGGGTCGTGCACCTGTCCGACTACCGCGGCCAGCCGCTGGTGATCAGCCTGGTGTACACCAGCTGCCACCACATCTGCCCGACCACCACCCAACACCTCGCCAAGGTGGTGCGCATCGCGCGCGCCGCGCTCGGCACCGACAGTTTCCGGGTGGCGACCGTCGGTTTCGACACCGTCCACGACAACCCCGAGGCCATGGCCCAGTTCGCGGCCCAGCAGCGTCTCGACCTCGGCGGCTGGGATTTTCTCAGCACCGACGCCGCCACCCTCGCCCGGCTCGGCAGCGACCTGGGATTCCTCTACTTTCCGGCGCCCCAGGGCTTCGATCACCTGATCCAGGCGACGGTGCTGGACGGCGACGGCAAGATCTACCGCCAGGTGTACGGCATGAGTTTCGACACGCCGCTCTTGGTCGAGCCGCTCAAGGAGCTGGTATTCGGCCAACCGGTGGCGGCGTCGTTCCTGGCCGGCCTCGGCAACAAGATCAAACTGTTCTGCACGGTGTACGATCCGTCCAGCGACCGCTATCGTTTCGATTATTCGATTTTCATCGGCCTGTTCATCGGCCTGTCGAGTCTCGGGTTCATCGGCTTTCTGGTGGTACGCGAGTGGCGCCGCCAACGTCCCGGGACGCGCGCTTGATCCTCGTCAAATTGACCCACCCTCCTCGGCTGGTAAGCTACTGCGACAATTCCACGTTGTAGGGGCGTATGTTGCTGAAACCCATTCAAGCGCTGGCGCGGGCCGTGCTGCTGCGCATCGAGGCGGTATTCGACGGCGCCTTCGGTGCGGCGCTCAACCCCTTTCATCACCTCGGCGCGCTGGCGTTTTACTTTTTCTGGATCGTCGCGGTCAGCGGGATTTATCTGTACATATTCTTCGAGACCAGCATCCTCGGCGCCTACCGCTCGATCGAATACCTGACGCACGAACAATGGTACCTGGGCGGGGTGATGCGCAGCCTGCACCGCTACGCCTCCGACGCCATGGTGGTGGCGTCCCTGCTGCACATGCTGCGCGAGTTCGCCTTCGACCGCCTCGGTGGGGTGCGCTGGTATTCGTGGCTGACCGGGGTGTTGCTGCTGGGGTTTTTGTATGCCTCCGGCATCGGCGGCTACTGGCTGGTGTGGGACGAACTCGCCCAATACATCGCCATCGTCACCGCCGAATGGCTCGACTGGCTGCCGCTGTTCAGCGAGCCGATTGCGCGCAATTTTCTGAACCAGGACGCGGTCAGCGACCGGTTCTTCTCGCTGTTGTCGTTTCTGCACATCGGCATCCCGCTGCTGTTGCTGCTCGGCATGTGGATTCACATTCAGCGCATCAGCCGCGCGCGCACCAATCCGCCGCGCGCGCTCGCCGCCGGCACGCTGCTGGCGCTGCTCGCGCTCTCGCTCGTCCACCCGGCGCTCAGCCAGGCGCCGGCCAATCTCGACCGCGCGGTCGGCGTCGTGCATCTGGACTGGTTTTATCTGCCGGTCTACCCGCTGATCGATCGCTGGTCGGCCGGCGGGGTGTGGGCGCTGCTCGGCGGCGGCACGTTGTTGCTGATGCTGCTGCCGTGGCTGCCACCGGCGCGGCGCGCGCCGGTGGCAGTGGTGAGCCTGGCGAACTGCAACGGTTGCGGGCGCTGTTTCGCCGACTGCCCGTACAGCGCCGTGATCTTAGGACCGCGCACCGACGGCCTGCCGTTCGAGCAGCAGGCCGAGGTCGATGCGGCGCTGTGCGTGAGTTGCGGCATCTGCGTCGGCGCCTGCCCGACGGCCATGCCGTTCCGGCGCGCCGCCGAGCTGGTGGCCGGCATCGAGCTGCCGGAGCTGCCGGTGCGTGAATTGCGCGCCCGCTCCCTGGCAGAGACCGCCGCGTTGCACGGCGACGAGCGCCTGCTGGTATACACCTGCCGGTTCGGCCCCGATCCGGCCGCCTTCCGGCGGGCCGGCGCGGCGGTGCTGGAGCTGCCGTGTATCGGCATGCTGCCGCCGGCGTTCATCGATTTCGTGCTCAGCCGCCGGCACGCCGACGGCCTGGTGCTGGCCGGCTGCCAGGACGCCGACTGCCGGTTTCGTTTCGGTAGCGACTGGACCGGACAGCGCCTGACCGGGCAACGCGACCCGCAACTGCGCCGGCGCGTGCCGCGCCAGCGCATTGCCACGCTCTGGCTGGGACGCGCCGATCCCGCTACCATCGAGCGGGAGTTGGCGCTGTTCCGCGCGCGTCTGCGGGCACTCGGACCGTACCGGAGGAGCGATACCGACACGCCGGACCTGC
>JACREH010000072.1 GCA_016218345.1 Gammaproteobacteria bacterium
ACCGTGAGTCGTCCGACACTGTCTTGCGCCAGCCCGTACCCGAACTCATGCCCGCCCAAATCCAGACGGCGTTCCCATTGCTTCACGCCGCCGGTATCGAAGCGCGCCAGCAGCAGGTCCGAATTGGCGCCGTTCGAGGCGTAGCCGGCCACCACCACGCCGGTGGCATCGGCCACCAACGCCTCGCCCGAGGCGCCGGGCACGGTGAACGGCCAGAGCGGGGGATTGCTCAGGTCGGGCGGCAGTCCGCCGCCGGGGCCGGGTGGCGGCGTCGGGCCCGGCGGCGGAGGCGGAGGTGGCGGTGGTGGTGGACTTCCTCCCGGCGGCGGGTCGGCCGGCGGCGCGACGCCCGTGCCGGTGAGATTCACCAGCACATTGTTCTGGCCGTTGGCGGTGCCGACGTTCGGATCGTTCGAAGGGATCGAGAAGCTGCCGGCGGCGGCCCCGGCGGCCGTGGGGGTAAAGCGCACGGCGATCGTGCAGCTTCCCCCCGGCAAGAGTGTCTGACCATTGGTGCAACTGCCACCGACGCGGGCGAACGGCGCCGCCGGGGCGGTGATCGTTCCCAGGACCAGATCGGCGGTGCCGGTGTTGGCCACGGTCACCGTGAGGTTGGCGCCGCCAGAGCCGATTGTGACGTTACCGAAGCTCACTGGCAGCGGGATGACGTTGATGTTGGGTATAAGCAACTCATAGGCGCCGATATCGCAGGTGGCGGTGGCGTTGCCGTCGCCGTCCGCCGGGCGAGCGACACCGCGCTGGTCGGTGGTCGGGCAGCCGGTGTTGTTGCCGGCGTCGACCGCCGGGCTGCCGAAGGGCAGGGCATGCGTCAGCGTTTGCCCGCCGTTGGCGGCGAGCGCGCCGAGCAACGGGTTGGTGTTGATCAGATCGCCGGCACTGGCGAAGCCGCAGGTGTTGGCGCTGTCAAGGTTGTAGCCGAGCGAGACGATTTGCACGCCGCTGCCGAAAGAGTTGCAGTTCCCGCCGCCGGCGCTGATTGCGACGATGCTGTTGTACAAGGTGATCGCCGCGGTCGTGAAGAGATTATTCGTGTAGAGGTTCCCGCCGCCGCTGGCCAGCGCCGTAGCGTTGTTCGCAATGGTGCTGCTCTGCACCGTCGCCTGGGATCCAGAGGCACCGTAGATACCGCCGCCATAACCGTCGCCCGTGGCAACATTGGTGCTAATGGTGCTGTTCGTGACCATCAGCGTGCCATCGTTGAATATGCCGGCACCATTTCCGCCGAAGTTGATATTGGCGGCAATGGTGCTGGAATTGATCGTCATCGTGGTGCTGGACCCGACGGCGATGCCGGCGCCACTCGTGGCGACATTCACAACTACCATCACATTGGTCAAGGTCGTATCGGCGGTACCGCCGCCATTGTTGTAGACCCCGCCGCCGCTGTCCGAAGGAACCGAACCGCCCGTGATCGTAATACCGGAGATGTTGACGGTTGGGCCGTTATCCGGCGGGTCGATGTCGAACACGCGGTCGAGGCCGCCGCCATTGACGCTGGTCGTGGTCGCGCCGGCGCCGGTGATCGTCAAGTTATCGTAGATGTCGAGATCGCCGGTGGCCGCGAAATCCTCGTTAGCGCCAGCGATCGTGAGGGTGTAGGTGCCGGACGGCAGAATGATGATATCGGCTCCGGCCAGGGCGTTGGACTCCTGGATGGCGGCGCGCAGCGTGCAAACGCTGCCGGTGGCAACGCTGGTCGCGCAGATGCCGTCCCCGGAGTTGGCATCCACAATATCCGCGGTGCTGTTGACCGTGAAGGTTACGGCCAGCGCCGGGCCGGAAAGGAACACGGTGCCCGTGGCGAATGCCAGCAGGGAAAGACACAGGCCCAGGCGGTAAGGGCCAGCAGGTTTGTGCGCGGTCGATTCGTTCATCTTGTTTCTCCTAAACGATCTTTCTTATGCTTCGGTTGAGTCACAACCTTGTTGTGATGTCATCGAGTTTGTCCTTTTTGGAGACTAGCGTTACGCGCCTTCCGGTTCTGTGATTTGCGTCACAATGCCGGACTCGAGGCCTTCCGTCTCGGGAATCTGCGCGTTTGCGCCTTCGGTGCATTTGTCGTGGATTTAACCAGGACGAACTTACGAATTGCTTACAGGCTCTGTTCTCCCATGCAAATGGTTACCCGGTATCTGTACCCGCCGGTGGTTTGGTGTTTATTCGCTCTCTAGAGATAATTGTTATCCGGAACGGTGAGCCATTAGGCGAAAAACCCCCTGTTTTTTAGCATGCTGCCGGTAGGGGGTCAACCGCCGATGTCCGGCCCATTCCGACCGTCAAGCACGGCTTTTCGCCACTCGCGCCGCCGATGTTTTCGCGTATCATGAACGCCGCAACCGCCACCCGGATCCGACTCGGCGCGCGGGGCGAGACACGCCGCCTTCGGTCGTTAGCCGCGGCGATATTAACTATAAATTAGGAACGTGCGTTTGCCGGCAAAATTCCCTTTCTGGAGAGCGCGTCACCGCGGGTCGGCACCCGAGGTGCCGAGATGCTGAAGCGGCTCGGTGCGTTTTTTCTCATCAAGGAAGACGAGCTTCCGCAGGTCGGATATTTCCTGCTGTTCTTCTTTCTGATCGGCGCCGGCCTGGCGCTCGGGCGCGGCACCACCGACGCGTTGTTCTTCAAGCGCTACGGCATTCAATACCTGCCGGTGATGTACCTGATTCTCGCCGGGCTGCTGATGACGGTGACCATGGTGTACGCGGCGTTCGCCGACCGTTTGCCGGCCGAGCGCCTGTTCAAGGTGTTCTTCGTGAGCATCTTCTTTCTGCTCATCGGCAACTGGGTTTTGATCGCGTTTGCCGTCACCGAGGCCGCCTTTCCCGCTTATTTCCTGTTGTACGAGCTGACCTCGGACCTGCTGATTCTGCACTTCAGTCTGTACGTCAACCAGAACTTCGAAACCTTGCAGGCCAAACGCCTGCTGCCGCTGGTGTTCGGCGGGGCGCAGCTCGGCACCATCGCCGGCGGCGTGTTTCTGGCGCTGACCGCGCCGCTCGTCGGCGTGCCGAACATTCTGCTGATCTGGAGCGGGTTGATCGTCGCCGCCCTGGCGGCGATGCTGGTGCATCATCGCCGCCACGGCGTCTCGCCGTATTTCCGGCCGGGTCGCAAGAGCGCCGGTGAGTTCCGCCAGTGCATCGGCCAGATCACCCACGGCCTCAAGTTTGCCAAGACCTCGGAACTGGTGCGCTATTCGTCGCTGGCGTTGTTCTTCACCGCCATCATGTTTTATATCCTGTCGTATTCCGTCAACCGCGTGTATGCCGAGACCTTCACGACCGAGGAATCGCTGACGGCGTTTTTCGGCATGCTTTCGGCTGTTACCAGCGCGCTGGCGCTGTTGATCCAGATTTTTCTGACCAACAAGCTGTTGCACCGCTTCGGCGTGCGCACCGTGAACCTGATTTTTCCGATCACGAGCGTCGTCAGTTACGGCCTGCTGATCCTGAGCTTCAGCCTGCCGGCGGCGATCTTCGCGAGTATTAATAAAGACGCGCTCATGAAGGCGTTCCGCAATCCGGTGCGCAACCTGCTGTTCAACGCGCTGCCGAATTACATGCAAGGGCGGGCGCGGGCCATGGCCGCCGGCCTGGTGTTGCCGGTGGCGCTGGCGCTGGCCGGCGGCATCCTGGTGCTCGCCCAGATATATAAGGTGCCGATCTATTTCCTGATCGCCGGGCTGGGCGCGTCGCTGCTGTATCTGTATTTCAACACCAAGACCAACCGCGCCTATGTCAGCGGCATGATCTCGGTATTGCGCGAAAGACTGTTCCTGCCCGATCAGCCGCTGGATGTGGTGTACACGAGCGCCGGCGATGAACTTCTGAAAGAATTGCGCCGCGGGGTGCAGCAGCCGGACGACGAAATGTCCGTGGCCTACGCCAAGAAACTGGTGGCGCTGTTCTTCCATCACTCGGCCGAGATCATCCTGCCGCGCCACGCGACCGCCGGTCATGCGGCGCGCGATCAATTAATAAGACTGTTGATGCCGTTCAACCCGCCGCCGTTGGCCGATTACCTGTGGAAGCAGCTCGATCAGGCCGACGATCATCTCAAGGCCACTATCCTTGAATGGTTTTTCGAGCGCCGTGACGAGCGCGCCGTGAACCTGGTGGAAACCGCGCTGGCCTCGTCCAACCCGCGGCTCGCGTCCGTGGGCGTTTACGGCGCCCATCGGTTCTCGCTGCGGCGGCTGTATGCCGAGGCCGACCGACGCTTACTGGAGCTGTTGACCTCCGGAGAGATGTCCGACAACGCCGCCGGACTTGAACTGCTCGCCCGCCAGCCCGAGACACATTATCAACCGCAGTTGCTGGCGTTGTTGCAACATGCCAACACGCGGGTGCGCTACATGGCGCTCGACGCCCTGACGCACTGGCCGGAAACCGTGATTCCGGAATTAGCGGTGGTGCTCGATAATTTGTCGCACGACCCGGATGCCAAGGTCCGCTGCTGTTGTGTGGCCTGTTACCGGTTGCTCCCGGACGCCGAACGCGCTCGGCTGTTGCAGGCGGCGGTCGAGGATACCCATGCCAGCGTCCGCCAAGCCGCGGCCGGCCAGATCAGCCACGAGAACGGCCGAGCCGATGCCTATCTGCGCGATTGGATCCTGCTGAACAGCGGCTCGGCGCGCGCCCAGGAGGCGGCGTTGCGGGTGCTGCTGAAACATCGCCCACCGCGCGAGGTGCTGGAACGCATCGCCCTGCGCAAGGCCGAGGATGCCCGGGTGCTGGCCCTGGCCCTCGGTCTGCTCAAGGACACCGCCATGCCACGCGAGTCGGCGCTCGAATTGATGGAATACGTCCTGGAGGAGCGGCTGCGTCAGACTATCGATCTTTCGTTGCTGGCCATCGAGCACGTCGAGAATCCGGCGACGATCGGTCCGATCCGCGCCGGCCTGCAATCCGGCGATCGGCGCTGCATGGCCAACGCCGCCGAGGCGGTGCGCCATATCGACAACAAGAAACTGGCGGCGGTGTTGGGTGGCCTGCTTGACAGCGTCGGCCCAGCCGGCAGAATAGCCGCCGACCAAACCCATCGATTTCGGGATATCAAGGACATGCTAAGTTGGTGCCGGGCCGGCAAAGACCCCTGGCTGCGCAGTTGTGCCGAACACGCCTTGAGCGCGGCGAGATAATCATGGCCGACCTGTTCGATCGCATCTTGATGTTGCGGAAATCGGCGCTGTTCGCGCATGTCTCGACCGAGGACCTGCGAGTCGTGGCCCAGGAACTGACCGAGGAGATGTACTTCGCCGGCGACCGGGTGTTCGATATCGACGAACAGGGCGATCACATGTACATCGTCGAGTCGGGCCGGGTGGGCGTGTCGCTCGATCCGGATCCGACCGCCAGGACGTTCGTGGCCGAGATCGGCCCGGGCGAATGCTTCGGCGAGATGAACATCTTCGACGAACTGCCGCGCTCCGCCACCGTGCACGTGCTGGCGGACGCCAAGCTGCTGAGCCTGGAAAAGAGCAAGTTGCGCGGGTTAATCCTGCGCTACCCGGAACTGAGCCTCGGCTTGCTGCGCGGCCTGAGCATGCGCCTGCGCGCCACCAACATCGCCGTGAATCGCAAATAACATCCGCGACGAAATACTGTGACGTACGTCACAGAAACGCGGAACGTACATGCGTTAAGAATGGTCTTGAACCGCCAAGAACGCCAAGAAAAGACGATTTTCGAAGGGTTCTGCCACATGTTCTTGGTGCTTTCGCGGCTATACTCTTTTTTAAACAGGTTCATATAAGGGGGCTGGGTGCTAACAAAGATTGTGCGCCGATGGACCGCCGGGCTGATCGGCTGCCTACTGGTTTGGGCGGCAGTCGGTTATGCGGATGACACCGGCGTGATCCCGCCGTCGGCCAAGGATCCGCACTATACCGACGTCGGGTTCTTCGATATCCATATCTGCCATTGGCCGGACCGGCCGATGTTCTACATGCTGGTATTTTCCACCACCCAGTTCGAGCGCGTGCAGGAGGTCGAGGTGCTCAAGCCGGACGGCGAAGCGCTGTGCAAGCTCGATCTCGGGCGTTACAACGTCAAACAAAAAACCGGCAGCCCGGAGAAGCGCGTGTTCATCACCCAATTGCCGGTGGGCGCGGGCGCCGCCGACGGCTGGTATAAGGCACGCATCCGCCTGACCGACGGCCGGGTATATGGGGCCGAGGACTATGTGCGCATCGAACGCATGGCGCTGGCCGATAAGGGATTATCGCCGCCGGACGCCGCCGAGAATGTCGCGCTCCCCAAGGAGCTGCGCTGGGGGGCAGTGCCGACTGCGCGCTATTACAAGGTTTTTGTTTTCGACAAGTGGGACGACGGCAAGAAAGTTTTCGAGTCCAAACTTTTGACCGAACCCGCCTTGTCGCTGCCTGACGGCGTGTTGCAACCGGGCGGGTGGTATGCCTGGCGCGTCCACGGGCGCGACATCAACGAGGACATCGAGCTGGGCGATTTCAATCACGGCTCGCTTACCGGTGAATTTCAATTCACCGTTGCCCAATAACGACACATAAAACCACCGATCGCCCGGCGTATGCCGCATTCCAGCCCAAGCGCGCAGCCCCTCAGGCTGCTGCAATTCACCGATACTCACCTGCTCGCCGACCGGCAGGGGCGGCTGCTCGGCTTGAATACCCATGAATCGTTGAAATGCGTGCTGGAGCTTTCCCAAAAAAACCACCGGCAACCGGACCTGGTGCTGGTCACCGGGGATCTGGTGCATGACGGTTCCGACAGCGGTTACGCGCAGCTCCAGGATTACTTTCGAACGTTCGACGTGCCGGTGCTGTTGCTGGCCGGCAATCACGACGAGGCCCGGCAACTGCGGGAGGCCACCACCGGCGGGCCGGCGCGGCTGGCGAAACAGATCGAGCGCGGCGGCTGGCGGATCGTGCTGCTGGATTCGTCGATCCCCGGCAGCGACGGCGGGCGCCTGGCGGCCGCGGAACTGGCGCTGCTCGATCAGCAACTGAGTGCCGCACCGGCCATGCCCGCCCTGGTGTGCCTGCATCATCAGCCGGTGCCGATGGGCAGCCGCTGGCTCGACACCATGGTGCTGGAGAACGCCGGGGATTTTTTTGCGGTGCTCGATCGTCATCCGCAGGTGCGCGGCGTGTTATGGGGGCATGTTCACCAGGAATACGACGGCGCGCGCAACGGCGTGCGGCTGCTGGCCACGCCGTCCACCTGCTTTCAATTCAAGCCGCACAGCGAGGACTTCGCCCTGGACGCGATGCCGCCCGGTTACCGCTGGCTGGACCTGTACCCGGACGGACGCATCGACAGCGGCGTGTGCCGGCTGGCGCGGGTCAGCACCCACCTCGACATGCAGTCGACCGGTTACTAAGTGAAAATCTAGAAATCAGTATGAATTCTTGCCGCAGAGACGCAGAGCGCGCGGAGAA
>JACREH010000074.1 GCA_016218345.1 Gammaproteobacteria bacterium
AGGATGCGCATATTCGCGGCGACGCCTGTCATTATCTGGCGCTCACCCGCGATTCCCGGGCGATCACCCACCTCGAATGCCTACTGAACGACCCGGAGCGGCAGGTGCGGGAACTCGCCGCCGATGGCTTGGCGGCACTCGGCCACGCACCAGCCTCATAGCGTCGTTACGGGATTATCTGAAGCTCCCCCCGATTTCGCAGATATCCCGACAAGGGTCGAGAATTGTGAAATCGGGGGCTACAATAAGCCCGATGCGCTATGAAGTGCAGATGGTAGTTCCTTACCTATGTGTCTGTGGAGACGGGTACGCCTCAGTCTGACACTATTGTTTCACGATGGATTCATCCATCTTGCTTACTAACTGAAGAAGCTGCTCAGAAGTGATTTCGCTGCCACTCATACGATACTCACCCACCGCTTTCTGAAGGTGGACATCACGTTCTAACATATTACCCAACCGCTCATACATATTTGATAATCTGACGTGTGATACAGCGATATCCTTTGCCAATATCTTAGGTGACATGAAACTCAGTTCACTGTTCTTAAAGATGTTCAGCCAACTAATATTGTGTTCAAGTAATGCAATAGCTACATGGGGATCTCCCTTCTTATAGGCCTCTGCGCTTTGTGTCCCTTCGTAGGTCAACACCTGTATTGCATGTGTCTCAGCAATGGTATGTATATAACTTTCGGTCTTTGTTTCATTTATTTCGTTAGCCACATGATAACCAGCTAGAAAGGCGACCACACCCAATACTAGTGGTAATAACCATTTTTTCCATTTCATGAGGAATGCTTCTTTCATATTACTTCTTCGGAGCTGGGGGGGGGCGTCAAGGGGCGGCAAAAGATCGCGGATTTGTATGGGGTTTTACTCGCCCGCGTCCAACCAGCACACCAGATAATACAACCGGAAGCCTTCCGAGGAACGCGACGGCCCGAGCACGCGCGCCGGATACAGGTGTGCGCCGGAATCGGCGGCGGCGCGCGCCGCCGCCTCGGATTCCATCAACCGCACGCAATTCTCCGGGAAACGGTCGCGCCCGCGACGCGGCGCATAGATCAACGCGCAATGTTCATTGACGATGCTGCCGTCCGGGTCGAGGCCGATGCGCGCCATGTCGGGGTCCACGAGCAGTAATGCCGGCGCGACGCGCGCTTTCTGTTTAGACCGTGGCGCGGCGAATCTGGCGCTTGAGCGCGTGAATCTGGCGCAACACACCGGACAGCTCGGCACGGTCCTGCGAGGCCAGTATCTCGTCGCGCTTTTTCTTGAGCGCATGGATGCGGGTCTTAATCGCGGTCTTGTCGATGCCGACCACCTCATGGTGGGCGTGCATCTCGATCCCCAGGGCGGTACACAACGCCTTGAGCACGTGATCCTTGTTCATCTGGCTCGCGCCCTTGACCGCCTCGTGCTCGATGCTCTTGGCGATCTCGCGCAATTCGGCCACGGTTTTGTGTTTCAACTCTTCATAGGTGTGCGACATGGTGACGGCCTCCGGTCAGTAATACTTGAAGCGGCGGATGGTAACTACCGGCGCTGTCTATCGCATCAGGTTAGCGCGCGTGCTGGGTGGATTCAACCGGTCGAGACCGGCCGTGAAAATACCGGATATTTACAGTGCTGGTATGGAGCCCGCAGAGGGAATCGAACCCCCGACCCTCTGATTACAAATCAGATGCTCTACCGGCTGAGCTATGCGGGCGTGATCGGTGAGAGAACAAAGGGCGTGACAACAAGTTGATTTAACGATTCTAGATAAGTGAATCGCCAAAGGCAAACCGTCGCGCTCGGATGCAACTAACATCATAAAACATCCGTTTAATCCGTCCGCTATTCCCCATCGCGACCGGCGGATTTGTCGGGGCTGCCGCTGCAGGCCGCCTGGCGCACGCGGATTTCGGCCGGACCCCATTCGATTTGGGCCAGGTGCTCGACTTGACTCTCGGTCAGATCGGCGGCGCGCAGATTGAGCCAGTGCAGCAGACGCAGTCGGTAGCGCGTTTCCAGTTTGGCCTCGATGCCTTTGCCCTTCAGTTCCGCCATCAGGCTCTCGGCGTTTTCGCGCTGCCCGAACACGCCGAGCGAGATGGCGTTGTCGCGCCCGGCCTCCTGGGTGATGAAATGCTCCTTGAAGCCGAGCTTGGCCAATTCCTTGACCTTGGCCTGGGCTTCCTGACGGGTGGCGAGCGGCGGAAGGAACACCCAATAGCTGCTCTCGGATTTATCCTCGGCGGCGCGCGTGCCGTACTCGATCTGCGACTCGTCCAGGAACGCGCCGGCCTTGAGCGCAGCCTCGCGCGACTCGAACGGGCCGATCGTGTAGCAGAATTTTTCGGACCCGAGCGCCTCGCGTTCGACGGGCGTCAACAGCTCCAGGCGATCGCCGCCGGCCGGGCGCGGCGCGAGCTTGAGGCCAGGCGTCGAGAGCGGCAGCATTTTTTCGGCGTTGACCGGCGGGCGCGGCTTCCTGGCGGGCTCGACCCCCAGGTCCTTATACCAGCTGGCCCACATGAATAGACCGATGTTGGCCAGCAGCAGCGCCGAAAACAGCCACTTCATGCCGGCGCCTCGGCGATCAGCTTGAGGCCCTTCAACACCAGCTCGGGTTCGTGCGCGACCGGTCCGCGCACCAGCGCCAACAGCCGCGGCGCGTCGCCGCCGGTCAGCAGCACACGCGCCTCCGCGCCCAGCACCCGGCGCTGCTCGGCCACGATGCGCTCGATCGCCCCGGCCAGACCGAACACGCTGCCGGCCGCCACACCGTCGCCGGTGGCGCGCGCCAGGCAATCGCCATCCTCGCCTTCGGCGACGCGGATCCCCTGGGTGTTGGCAAGCAACGCGGCGCGCGCCATGTTGATACCCGGCAGGATCACACCGCCCAGGAATTCGCCGTCCGCCGACAGCGCGTCGACGGTCACGGCCGTGCCGCAATCGACCACGCATTGCGCGGCCGGCGACAGATGGCGGGCCGCGATCAACGCCGCCCAGCGGTCGGCACCGAGCGCCGATGGATCGCGATAAAGATTACTGACACCCAATTGGCGGGCTTGCGCCTGAATGAAGCGCGGTTCGCGCCCCCAATGACGCGCCACCCAGTCGTGCAACAGCCGGTGGCGATGCGGGCCGTGGACGCTGCTCACCACCACCTGCTCGGGCGCGGGGCGGCCAGCCCAGAGGCGGTCGAGCAACAGCGAAAACCCCTCGGCGGGAATGGCCTCGGCCCCGACCTCCCAGCGTTGCCCGCCGGCATAGGCCCATTTGACGCGGCTGTTGCCGAGATCGACCAACAGATTCATTGCGCCGCCTCCGTGAGTCCGCACCGAACCATAACGCCGTGCGGTCGGCGGCCAGCGGCGATTCGCCGGTTGCATCCCCGCGCGGCGCGTGGGGCCCCTGCGCCGCGGCTCACACCGCCACCCTCATGCTGATTTCTCCGGAATGAAAGGTCTGCACGCGTCCGCGCGCATCGCGCAACAACAGCGCCCCTTGGTCGTCGACGCCCGCCACGGTGCCGTACAGCGTCGGTGACTCGGCGCGCGCCAGGCCGACACGCTTGTTACTATAGTAATGATGATGCTGCCATTCGTCCTTGAAGGCCGCGAAACCGGCGCATTCGAATTGCCGCAGCGCCTCGACGAATTCGCGGATCAGCAGCGCGATCAGGCGGTCGCGATCGATCGCCTGGCCGGCAATCTCGGACAGATCCACCCACGGCTGATCGATGCGCGCCGCGTCGCGCGCCTCGATCCGCACATTGAGGCCGAGGCCGATGACCGCCAGCAGCGGCCCGGCGGCCTCGCCACGCACGTCGATCAACAGCCCGGCGAGCTTGCGGCCCCCCGCCGCACAGGGATGTGCCAGTGTCGCGTTAGGCAGGATGCCGGGAGCGATCCAGATGACGTCGTTCGGCCATTTGAGCGCGGCACCGTCGATCCCGTAGGCGCGCAGCGCGCGCAACACCGCCACACCCGCCGCCAGACTCAGGCCGCCGATCAGCGCCGACCCCGATTCGAACCGCCAGGCGATGGAAAACAGAATGTTGCGATACGGCGTCGCCACCCAGCCGCGCCCGCGCCGGCCGCGGCCGCCGGTCTGGGCCTCGGCCACGCACACCCGCCCGTCGATCGGCGCGGTCTGCGCCTGGCGCAGCAACTCGAGGTTGGTCGAATCGACCTGCTCCAGCACATCGAGCCCGCCCTTCCACTTGAGCCCGTGCTTGACGACCGCGCGCAGGATGCGGCTGCGGTCGAGCGGCCGGAACGGCGCCTCCAGTCGATAACCCCGGCCGGTGACGCGATGGATGCCGACGCCGGCGTCGGTCAGCGCCTGGATCGCCTTGCATACCGCCGCCCGGCTCACCCCCAACCGCTCGCCCATGTCGGTGCCGGAGTGAAAGCCGCCGTCGGCCAGGAGCTTGAGTAATTCGTTGCGGGTCGACATGCGCAGATAGTAGCAAACCGGGCGGGGCAGGACACGCGCGCCTCGGGCCGCGCCACACCCGCGAAAAACACCCGCGCCCGGGAATAAACCCGCCGCCGGGGTGTTTACCCTCACAGTACCATCCTGATCGGCGACCGTTCCGATCCGGAAAACAACGTTGGTGGTGTGCGCAATGGCCGAGACCCCGGTGCGGTAGAATCACCCATGCCCGAGCCGCCTCCCCCGATGAACGCCGACACCGATCTGATCGCCGAACACATTCCGCGCCTGCGCCGCTACGCCCGGGCATTGGTCGGCGACCGCACGCGCGCCGACGATCTGGTGCAGGATTGTCTGACGCGTGCCTGCGAACGCCTGCATCTTTGGCAACCGGGCAGCGACCTGCGCGCCTGGCTCTTCACCATCATGCATAACCTGCACGCGAACGATATCCGCCGGCAGCGGAGCCGGCCCGACTGCGTGCCGCTGGCTGACAACCTGGACGCGCCGCTGCCTGCGGACCAGGAGGATGGGCTGACGTTACGCGACCTGCAAACCGCGCTCGCGCAACTGCCGATCGATCAGCGCACGGTGGTGCTGCTCGTCGGGCTCGAAGAAATGAGCTACGCACAGGCCGCCGGCACGCTCGGCATCCCGGTCGGCACGGTGATGTCGCGTCTGGCGCGCGGGCGTGAACGCCTGCGCGTCCTGATGTCGGACAGCAGCGGCCCGGCGCTGAGGAGAGTGAAATGACCAACGCACCCCAACCGATCACCGAAACCGAACTGCACGCCTACGTGGACGGGCGGCTCGGCACGGCGCGCCGGGCCGAGGTCGAGGCATGGTTGTCCGCCAACCCGGTCGAGCGCGAACGCATCGATGCCTACCGCCGGCAAAACCAGGCCCTGCACGCCCTGTTCGACCCGGCGCTGGACGAAGCCGTGCCGGCGACATTGCGCGTCGTCACGGCACGTCGCCGCTTGCCTGCCGTGTTACGCATCGCCGCCATGGCCGCCTGGGTGCTGGTCGGCGGGATACTCGGCTGGTTGCTGCGCGGCCCCGAAGCGCCGATGCCGCTCGCGACGAATGTCCTGGCGCAGCAAGCGGCGCTTGCGCATGTGGTCTATACACCGGAGGTGCTGCACCCGGTGGAGGTGCGCGCGGAAGAAGAGTCCCATCTCGTCGGTTGGCTGTCCAAACGACTCGGTCGGGAGGTGCGCGCGCCGCGCCTCGCCGACAGCGGTTATGAGCTGGTCGGCGGCCGCTTGCTGCCCGCCGACAACGGCCCGGCCGCGCAGTTCATGTACCAGGACGCGCGCGGCAATCGCCTCACGCTGTATGTGCGCACCGACGCCGGCGGCAACCGCGAGACCGCGTTCCGCTACGCCCAGGAAGGGCGCGTGGGCGTGTTTTACTGGGTTGACGGGCCGCTCGGATACGCCTTGTCGGGCGAAATCGATAAACCGCAACTGCTGCGCGTGGCCGACAACATTTATCGCCAGCTCAACCCCTGAGCGTCACCGGGGCCGTCGACCTTCCGCGGCGGTATCGGCCTCGATCGCCTGCTTGATGGCCGCCAACCAGGCGTGAATCTCGCCCCGGATCTGCGCCTGCAGGGCGTCATGTGTCTCGTCGGCAACAGCCTCGGCATAACCCTCCTGCTCGAACATCAGCCATTGGCGCAACAGGGTCCCGAACGACCGCGGTCGATCCGGCGGCCCGGATACGGCCGGCAACCGGTTGAACGATTCGGCATGCGTAAGCCGGGCACCGCCCGGCGTGGCGACCACGGTCAACTGGATTTCAAGATCGGGATGGGTCTCGGAGCGCAACACCAGCCGCCACGGTGGCTCATAGACCGCCACGCGGCTCACATGTTCGGCGACGACCTGGCCGCGCCGGGTGATAAAACGGTAGCGCGCGCCGACAGCCATCGGGCCGTCGAGCGGCTCGCAACCCAGAACCGCCCAGCCTGGATTGAACCGCGCGCGCCGGCACAGATCGGTAACGACCGCGAACACCGCCGCGGGCGGGGCATCGATCTCGATCGAGGCTTCGATATGCTCCATCGTTCAGCGAAGAATCGGGAGGTGCGCCCTTCGGCGCCCGTTGAACGGAATGGCTATTGATCCGGTTCTTGCACTTGGATGTTTTCCACCGGCGAGACGAGCAGACTCACCACGCAGTCGAGCCGGAAACCGTAAAATGTCTTGAGATAGTTGGGCAGGCGCTTTTCGAGGTGTTCGAGTCTGGCCTCGACCATCTCCATCGCCTTGCGCGCCCGGCCGCAGGCCTCGTCGTTCGGGGCATTTATCACGAACCGGCGGCCGTCCGGATAGAAACCCTGCTTGAGCATCTCGTCCCTAATAGTCGCCCAGATGGTCTTGCAGACCTCGTAGTCGTTACTGACGTAATCGAGATCGATGATAACGGCATAGCGCATCGGACATCCCTCCCCCGCCTGTTGTTGGACCGGCTGACACCTTCACAAGCATAGTGGCATCTTGGCGGGTGCGCCAGGCAGTTCGCGCACCAGACGCGGCACCAAGTAGCCCGGCAAGCGGGCGCTGAGTTCGGCCAGCAGGGCGCGCGCCGCGGCCTCCTCGACCTCGAAGTGCGCCGCCCCCCCTACCCGGTCCAGGGCATGCAAATAATACGGAAGCACCCCGGCATCGAACAGCGCCAAGCTCAGCTCCTCGAGCGTGCGCACGCAATCGTTGACCCCGCGCAGCAGCACCGCCTGATTGAGCAGCGTTACTCCGGATGTGCGCAGCCGCAGAAGCGCGGCGCGCACCCCGGCATCGACCTCGTTGGCGTGGTTGGCATGCACCACCACCACGGTCTTGAGGTGCGTGCTCGAAAGCCAATCCAGCAGCTCGGCGGTCACGCGCTCCGGCAACACGACCGGCAAGCGAGTGTGCACGCGCAACCGTCGCACATGCGGTATCGCGCCGAGTTGGGCGACGAATTCGCCCAGGCGCCGGTCGGTCAACGTCAGGGGATCGCCGCCGCTCAAGATCACCTCGCCGATGCCATCGTCGGCGGCGATGTAGGCGAGCGCCGGGCGCCATTGGTCGGCCGCCGGGTTGGCCTCGCTGTACGGGAAATGACGCCGGAAGCAATACCGGCAGTGGACGGCGCAGGCGCCGGTGACGGTGAGCAACACCCGCCCTCGATACTTGTGCAACAGCCCGGGCACCGCCATGGCGGCCCGGTCGCCGACCGGGTCGGTGTCGAACCCCGGCGCCGCTTGGCACTCCGCGGCCAACGGCATGACCTGGAGGAGCAGCGGATCGCGTGGATCGCCCTTGCGCATGCGCGCGACAAAGCCGCGCGGCACCCGCAGCCCGAACTCCCGGGCGGCGCGGCGCGCGGCCGGCAACAGCCCCATGTCCAATTCCAGCGTCTTGAGTAGCTCGGCCGGATCGGTGACGGCGCGGGCCAACTCGGTCTGCCAGGCGGGTGTCTGCCTTAATGGATGGGTTCGAGGTATCATAGCGCGCTTTATTTTTCCAACGGCCCTTTCTAAACAGGTGTTACATGGCGACGTACAGTACCAATGAATTCCGGCCCGGCCTCAAGATCATGCTGGACAACGACCCGTATTCCATCATTGAAAACGAGTTTGTCAAACCCGGCAAGGGCCAGGCCTTCAACCGCGTCCGGATACGCAACCTGAAGACCGGGCGGGTGATCGAACGCACCTTCAAATCCGGCGACAGCGTCGAGGCCGCCGACGTGGTCGACACCGAAATGCAGTACCTCTACAACGACGGCCAATTCTGGCACTTCATGCGTCCCGATACCTTCGAGCAGATCGCCGCCGATAAAACCGCCATCGGCGACAACACCAAATGGCTCAAGGAGCAGGACATCTGCGTCGTGACGCTGTGGAACGGCGTGCCGCTCACCGTCGATCCGCCCAACACCGTGGTGCTGAAGATCGTCGAGACCGACCCGGGCGTGCGCGGCGACACCAGCGGCGGCGGCGGCAAACCGGCCACGCTCGAGACCGGCGCGGTGGTGCGCGTGCCGCTGTTCATCCAGACCGGCGAACTCGTCAAGGTCAACACCCGCACCGGCGAATACCTGGCGCGCGCCAAGGAATAAGCCCGCCTCGGGCGTGCGGCCGGCGCGAGCAAAATCGAACCTGGGCGATGCCATGAAAACCGCTGCATGCCGCGCCGTCTGCCTGGTGTTTCTGGCCGCCGCCGCATCCGCCCCGGCGGACACGCACGAACTGGCGCGGGTTCGACAGGTGTTCGACGGCGACACCGTGCTCCTGGAAGACGGCCGCAAGGTCCGCTATCTGGGAATCAACGCCCCCGAAAAGCAAGAAGCGTTTTATTACAAGGCCAAGCACTTCAACGAGTCGCTGGTCTCGAACCGCGAGATCCGCCTGGAAATCGATCAGGAAAAATCCGATGCCTACGGGCGATTGTTGGCCTATGTCTACGCAGGCGACCAACTGGTCAACGCCCGCTTGGTGCAGGAGGGCCTGGCCCATGCCTTCTTTATCGGCCCGGACCGCCGCCACAATGCACTGCTCCTGGAGGCGCAGGAAAAGGCCAAGCGCCGCAAAGTCGGAATCTGGTCGGGCGGCGGCGATAAAAAGCTTCTCAAGATCACCAGCGTGCATCGCGCCGACCCGGATACCCACGCCTACGTGCGCATCGCCAATCTCGCTGACCGGCGGGTCCGATTGGCCGGCTATGCGCTGTCGAACGAGGGCGGACTGAAATATGTCTTCCCGGACATCGCCATCGAGGCCCCGGGTTATACCCTGATTGTCTCCGGCACCACGGGCGGCAACGGCGAAGGCGGAAATACGGGGATCGTCCACTGGCCGAGCATGGCCTGGGACCAGAACGATACCGCCTATCTCACCGACCCCTCCGGCAGGACCGTCGATATGTTCCGCTTCCGGGAGTACGAAAAAAAGAACGGGGTGAGGGGCAAGACCTCGCGCCCCCAGGCCCCGCCGATTAGCCGTGACTGACTGGCGTCCGACCGCTTCGCTTGAGGTGCTCCGGCTGCGCGCCCGAATGCTCGCGCATATCCGGGATTTTTTCGCGCAGCGCGCCGTGCTGGAGGTGGAGACACCGGTCCTGTCCGCAGCCGGCATCCCCGACCCGCATCTGCGGAGCCTCGTCACCCGCTACACCGGCCCGGGCGCGACGCACGGCCGGGAGTTGTATCTGCATAGCTCGCCGGAATTCGCCATGAAGCGACTGCTTGCCGCCGGCAGCGGGGCGATCTACCAACTCGGCAAGGTCTTCCGCGACGGCGAGGCCGGGCGTCTGCACAATCCCGAATTCACCCTGCTCGAATGGTATCGCATCGGTTACGATCATCGCGCGCTCATGTCCGAGGTGGCGGAACTAGTGACCGGGTTGTTGTCCGTGCACATCCCGCTGGCGGCGACCGAATCGCTCTCCTATCAGGAGGTTTTTCAGCGCCATGCCGGCATCGATCCGCATCGTGCGGGCCACGAGCAGTTCGCCGCCTGCGCCGCCCGCCACGGCATCCACCCCCCGGACGGCCTCGCCGGGCAACACGATGCCGCGCTGTGGCGCGATCTGTTGCTGAGTCATGTGGTCGAACCCCGGCTCGGTGTCGGCCGTCTCACGTTCGTGTACGACTACCCGGCGTCCCAAGCCGCGCTCGCCCGGGTACGGCCGGGCGATCCGCCGCTGGCCTCGCGTTTCGAGCTGTATGTGAACGGCATCGAGCTCGCCAACGGCTTTCACGAACTCGCCGATGCCGCGGAACAGCGGACTCGCTTCGAACGGCAACTGCACGCGCGCGCCGTCGCCGCCGGACTGCCGGCGGTGCCGCTCGATGAACGCCTGCTGGCGGCGCTGACGGCAGGGCTTCCGGATTGCGCCGGAGTGGCGCTCGGTTTCGACCGGCTGGCGATGCTCGCGGCCGGGGCGAGGACGCTGGCGGAAGTGCTGGCGTTTCCGGTCGACCGGGCGTAACGGCCTATTTCCCGGACGACAATTTCTTCTTGAGGGGTTGCTGGATCTTGGCGCCGAGCGATGCGCGATGAAACGCCAGCAGCGGTTGCAGGCGCTGCATCAGGCTTTCGATAAACGGCTGAAGCCGCTCGCCGCGCCCCTGCTCCAGCAATTGCAAGGCCCTGTCGATACCGATCATCTCGGCGTCGGCATCCGCCGTCGGCGCCGACGGTTTGGCCTCTGCCGTGAGCGGTGCGGATGCGACCTCGCCGGTCGCGACAAGATCGAACGGCACTACCCCGCCCATCGCGGCGCCGCCCGCCGGTGTCTCCGGGGCGGCGGCCAACACCACCTCCTCGGGTTCCGCCAGCGCATCGCCCAGCACGCTGACGCAGACGCGATTACCGCCTTCGCTGCGGGCGTGAATCAGCCGCTCCTCGGCCAGCTTGAGCAAATGCTCCAGATTCTGGCGGCGGTCGGCACGCACGCTCGCCAGGCCGATGCTGGCGGTCACGACGGTCTCGTTCTCGCGGTGACTGAAGGCCTGCGCGGCGATCGTTACGCGCAGCCGATCGGCCAACTGCAGGGCGTCGGCGCGGCTGGTCGAGGGCGTGAGCACGGCGAACGCCGATCCGGCGATGCGCGCCACGGTGTCGTCGGTCCGCACGGTTTGCGAAAGCAACTTGGCGAACCAGACCAGCAGCTGATCGACGGCGTCGTCGCCGTGCTGCTTGTAAATCTTCTTGAAATCGTCGATATCCAGGCGCAACAACGACATGTCCTCGTTGTGCCGCAGGCAATGCGAGATGTCCTGGGTGCCGCGCTGCAAGAAATAGCGGCGGCTGCGCAGTTGGGTAAGCGGGTCGTTGACGGCGTCATCGGCAAGCGCGTCGACCTTTTCCTCGAGCACGCGCGCGTGCTGGTCGTACCTTATATACGCGCGTACCCGGGTCTTGAGCTGGATGGCGTCGAGCGGCTTGGTGATGAAGTCGGTCGAGCCGCAAGCATAGGCGCGCGCCTTGGTCTCGTCATCCTCGGCGCCGGTGATGGTGATGATCGGCAGATCGCGGATACGGTCATCCTCGCTGGCGCGGATCCGGCAAATGAACGCATAGCCGTCCAGTACCGGCATGTCGATATCGGTGATGAGCGCCTTGATTTCTCCGTCGTGCAACAATTGCTGCCAGCCGCGCTCGCCGTCTTCCGACGTGACCACGTCGAAGTCGGCGTTGAGCATTTTCTTGATGGCCTGACGAATGACCTTGGAGTCATCGACCACCAACACCCGCGTGCCGGCGGGTTTGGCTTGTTGAGTCTCGAGCATGGGCAACCTTTTGGTGTTCTACCTAGTCCTTGCCGGCGAACCGCCGCGCGCCCCACCCCTGAAGCGCCTGCCGGCCCGTTTACAGGCGATTCCGCCTGTCCGGACCGGCTTAGGCTAAGTTTAGTCGGCTTTTTTGCCGGCGCGACGGTCATTCTCCGGTTCAGTTCGGCGCGCCCGGGCACTTTCCTGTGCGCCGGCCCTCTGGCACGATAACCCCATGCGGCCTCGCCGGTTTCCGAGCCAAAACCCCCTGATCGCCGGCCTGTCCCTGGAGCCGGCCGAACCCCTGTGGAAGCGGGTCCCCACCCACGGGACGGACGGTCGCCCGCTCAGCGACTTCATGATGATCCTGCCCACGCTGCGCCACCGCCCACGCGCCCAGATTATCGAAACCCTGAAGGCCGTCGAGCTGACCTTGCATCAGTACGGCGAGGCGGTGGTGTTTGCGGACTTCAATATGAGGTTGAATCTGTTGTGGGTGTCGGTCAAACCGATCCCGGGCATATGCCTGGAATTGCCGGCCGCCATTCAGGCGCGGGTGCCGGAGGCGCTGTTGGTGGCCGATCGGGTATCGATGCCACCGTCCAAGCTGGATCGTTGGTCGACGCTGTTTTCGCGGTTATTGTCGCGAGCGGAATAAGGCATTCAAACCCGCAGCCAAAACGTCACCGGTCCGTCGTTGGTGAGCGTGACTTGCATATCGGCGCCGAATCGCCCGGCCTGTACCGGCGCATGCCGGCGCTCGGCCTGGCCGACGAGATAGTCGAACAGGCGACGGCCCGTTTCGGGCGCGGCCGCCGGCGTGAAACTCGGGCGCATGCCCTTGTCGGTATCGGCGGCCAGCGTGAACTGCGGCACCAACAACAGACCGCCCTCGACCTCGCGCACACTCAAGTTCATCTTGCCGGCGGTGTCGGCGAACACACGATAACCCAATAACCGCTCCAGCAACCGATCGGCCCGGGCTTCATCGTCGCCCTGCTCGAAGCCGACCAGCACCAACAACCCCCGGCCAATGGCGGCGACGATCTCGCCGCCGACCCTGACTCGCGCGTCGCTGACGCGTTGCAAAAGACCTATCATAGGGTTCGGCGTGGATAATTATACGGGGCCGCGTGGCGCATTATTTCAGGGTAATATAATCGGCGTGCCCACGCAAAACTTCCAGCCCGCGGTCATATATACCATCGGTCACAGCGACCGGTCGATCGACGCCTTTCTCGCACTGTTGAGCACGGCCGGCATCGAGGCGCTGATCGACGTGCGCGCTCAACCGGGTTCGCAGCGCTTCCCACAGTTCGAGTCGGACGCGCTGCGACGCGCCGTGAACGCCTCGGGCATGGATTATCATTGGGCCGGCCGACAATTCGGTGGTCGGCGCCAACCCCGGCCCGATTCCCCGCATGTCGCTCTCGCCGACGACGGTCGACGCGGATTCGCCGATTTCATGGGGACAGATCTGTTCCGCAAGGGCATCGATCAACTCCTACGCATGGCCCGGGGAACGCCCTGCGTGCTGTTGTGCGCCGAAAAACTCCCGGCGGACTGTCATCGCGCGCTGATAGCCGATTACCTCACCGCCGGCGGCGTTCGAATGCTGCATCTCATCGAACCCGATGTTACCGCCGAACATCGACTCAATACCGCGGCCCGCTGGGACGGCACTGCGCTGATTTACGATCGTTGCAGTCAGCCGCTGCCGCCGCTCGGGAGCTGAAACGGAACCAGATGTCCACTCTTCCCGAGAAGGCCAGGCAAATCGTCCAGGCGCACGCGGCGCTGATTCATGCCGTGGTCATGGCCTGTCACAATCGCGATCTGCTGCCGCAGCTCGAACCGCTATTGGCGGCATCCGAAGCCAGTGGCTGGAACGATCTGGTGCGCACTATTCGTTCGATCTTGGCCGGCCGGCGCGAGGCGAGTCTATTGAACGGCCTGGACGAGGAAGACGGCGTGCTCGTGGGCGCCATCCTGAAAGGCCTGCACGACCCGGGCACCCTGCCCGATCCCGACGCCCGACCGGAGGCACGGTTCGCGGCGCCGGGGTTGGCGCATCTCATCCATGCGGCCGGCAAGGGCGATGTGCAGGCGCTGCAACATTTGGCGGCGATGGCCGAACAGATGACGCGCGCCGGCGGCGACATGGCGCGTCTGGGTGCGGTGCTGCACCGGCTGACACGCGGCGAGCGCGACGCGGACACGCTCTCCGCCGGCATGGGCGCGCGCGGCAAGCAACTGATTCTTTCCCTGCTTGCCGAGCTCGCCCGACTCGACGTGCACTGAACGATCGTGGGCAAAAAAATGCCCAGCGCAAAGGCTGGGCATTTTTACTAATAAGAACCTGGCAGTGTCCTACTTTCGCATAGGGAGACCCCATACTATCATCGGCGCTGAGCAGTTTCACTTCCGAGTTCGGGATGGGATCGGGTGGTTCCCACTCGCTATGGCCGCCAGGCAAACCGTTTCGAAAAAAAGCCGAGGCTTCCTTCCGGAATAAAAAATTCGAGTAGTTAACAGTAAGGCGTTACGTAGGGTATATGCACTGGCTTCAACCACACCCAAACATTTTGGGTGTTATATGGTCAAGCCGCACGGCCAATTAGTACAGGTTAGCTCAACGCCTTACGGCGCTTACACACCCTGCCTATCAACGTCGTGGTCTTCGACGAACCTTTAGGGGAGTTAAACCCCCGGGAGATCTCATCTTGAGGTGGGTTTCCCGCTTAGATGCTTTCAGCGGTTATCCCGACCGTACTTGGCTACCCGGCAATGCCACTGGCGTGACAACCGGAACACCAGAGGTACGTCCATCCCGGTCCTCTCGTACTAAGGACAGATCCTCTCAAATCTCCAGCGCCCACCGCAGATAGGGACCAAACTGTCTCACGACGTTCTGAACCCAGCTCGCGTACCACTTTAAATGGCGAACAGCCATACCCTTGGGACCGGCTACAGCCCCAGGATGTGATGAGCCGACATCGAGGTGCCAAACACCGCCGTCGATATGAACTCTTGGG
>JACREH010000075.1 GCA_016218345.1 Gammaproteobacteria bacterium
CTGCGCTCCTCGCTCGGCGAGGGGGTTGGCCGACAGGACATCCTGTCCTGCGGCCAACGCGCGCCTCCCGTGCGCGCCCCGCATGATACGGCCATGCGGGCCTTATCCTCGCCGACCTGCGGTGCTCGGTGCGACTCAAGGGGCGACTCCCAAACCTTAAAGAACCAACCCCCAACCATAAAGCTTTAGGGTTTTGATGTTAGGGTTTTGACGTTCGGGTGTTGACGTTCCCCCCTTTCCGGCGCGCCGAGCATCGCAGGCCGAGGCGGATCAGACCCGATAGGGGCGCGCCTGGGGTGAAGCGGAGAAAGGCTGAGGGTCCAGTGGACCCTCGCCCCGCTGAACGGGCTTGCCACGGATGGCAAGCACTGGTCTTTCACGCGAGAGTACGGATAGCGGAGCGTGAAAGCGCGCGTTGGCCGCAGGACATGGAAGTCCTGTCGGCCAACCCCCGCCTCGGCCGAGAAGCGCAGGGGATGTCGCGCCGGAGGGGCGGCGCTTCTTTGGGTACTTTCTTGTCGCGACAAGAAAGTACCTCGCCCGCGGTGCGGGAACCGCAAAAATAAATTCCATCGCCGAAGGCGATACAAATAAAAAAGGCCGCTTACGCGGCCTTTTCTACAAAGCGACAGCAAAAAAATTACCCCACATCCACCGTGATCTTCTTGGGCTTGGCCTCTTCGGCCTTGGGCAAGGTCAGTTCCAGCACGCCGTCCTTGTAGTTGGCCTTGACCTGCTTCTCGTCGATCGGCGTGGCCAGGCGCAGGCTGCGCAAGTATTTGCCGTAGCGGCGTTCCTGGCGGATGACCTGGCCGTCCTGCTTTTCCTCGGTCTCGGCCTTGGTCTCGCCGCTGATGGTGAGCACGCCGTTCTCGAAGGTGACCTCGATGTCTTCCTTCTTCACGCCCGGCAGCTCGGTGCGGATCACGAAGTCGTTCGCATGCTCCACCACGTCCATGCGCGGGACCATGCCGGCGGTCTCTTCGTCGAACAGGCGCGTCGGGCGGAAAAACTGATCCACCAGCGCCTCAAAGTCGTCATTGCCCACCCGCCACGGGTTGCGTACCGGAACGCGGGTTATCGGTGTCAAGAATCTAGCCATGGTTAAAGCCTCCAAATTAGTTGCAAGTGAGTCAACAATGTCCGCCGCACCATGATCGGGATCATCGCGCTGCGTGTTTTTGTTAATGCGGGCGAGAGCAGCGAATTCAAGGGGGGCAAAAAAACCGCGCCAAACGGTGGGGTTACAGGAAATTGCGCGCCAAGTGGGCGAAGACTTTGGCTTGGGGTTAGGTTTCGAATTTTGGTGTCGCCCCTTGAGTCGCACCGAGCACCGGAGGGCGGCGAGGAATAGGCCCGCATGGCATTACCATGCGGGGCGCGCATGGGGTGAAGCGGATACAGGTGAGGGTCCGGTGGACCCTCACCCCGCTGAACGGGCTTGCCACGGATGGCAAGCACTGGTCTTTCGCGCGGGAGCAAGGATAGCGGAGCGTGAAAGCGCGCGTTTTTCGCAGTACAGGGGCGAGTCGCAAAGCGACGAGCGGGCATACAGGGAAGTATGCCCTGGACTTTTCCGCGGAGCAGGATGGCGCAGCGGAAAAGTACTGTCGAAAAACTCCCTCGCCGACCGAGGAGCGCAGGGCACCCCACCCTAACGCGCATGGCGCGTTAGGGTGGGGTGCGACGAAGGGGCAAATGGCTTTGGTTACTTTCGCCGAAACGAAAGTAACCTGCCTGCGGTGCGGAAACCGCAATAATTAAATCTATCGCCGGAGGCGATACAACACTATGGACGTTGCCAACTTGCGCAACGCAAGAACCTTATTCCAACCGAAACCCAACCCTGATCTTCACCTGAAAATGCGCGATCTTGCCGTCCTTGAGATGTCCGCGCGTCTCGACGACCTCGAACCAGTCGAGATTTTTCAGGGTCTTGCCGGCGCGCGCGATGGCATTTTGGATGGCCTCGTCGGAGCCCTTGGCGGACGATCCGACCAAATCGATGATCTTGTACGTATGCTCGCTCATGTTGCTCCTCCTGGTTGTTGGCTAAAAACTATCAACTTTTCACGCAAAGCAATAATACATCAGCCACGGATGAACACGGATAAATTAAGGCTATAAAGAATCTGCGTTCATCTGCGGCAAAAAATAGTAGCGGTTAGAACTCATCAGCCGCTGACCGCCCCGCCGCATTGCCAGCAAATCTCGAAATCGCCCGGATTCTCGGCGTTGCACTGGCGGCAACGAACCGAGCCCGTGGCCGGCGGGCGCTGCTGATAGTCCGCCAGGATGCGCGCGGCCAGTTTCCGGTCGGCGTCCTCGTCGATCCACACCTCCGGATAGGTGTGGGTGAACGGCAGCTCGCCCATGCCGCCGGCGGCGTGCTCGTTGAGCACCCGCGCCTCGATGCCGGCGCGTGCCAGCATGTTGAGGACGATGTAGGCCTCGGGCACGTTGGCGGCGACGTAGAGTTTATGCACGCCCAATTCTATGCGTAATGCTTGTGCTGTGAGCGCCGCCGGCCGGCGCGCTGCACCACCACGCCGCGCACGTTGTATTCACCGGTCAATTCGAAGCCGCCGTATTTCTCGTTCACCGGTTTCAAGAACCGGCGCTCGCCGTCGATCACGAACTGGCGGAAGAATACGTCGCCCGCGAAATCGATCACGACATAGGCGCCGTCGCGCGCCACGCCGCCCGGATCGACGATGATGATGCAGCCGTCCGGGAACTCCGGCTCCATGCTGTCGCCGATCACGCGCAGGGCATAAGGCTCCAAGGCGCTGCAACCGCTAGAAGTCATCTCAAAAACTGCTCCGCGTGCGTGATCCGGGGTCGGGCGGTGCTCGAAATCCTCATTGACTGGCGTGTCAACTCCGGTTGCTGCGCTCCGGCCTCACCCGGCTGACACCCGCTCGCGACGTTTTTGAGACAACTTCTGCTCACTGTTCATGCTCCACATGACGATTTATTTCAAAATACCATAAAACCGCCGACACCCGCCATGCCGGGTTCGAAAAGGCTTTGAATCGGCAGGGGCAAACAGCCGGCCGCTACTTCTTGCGGCGGGCGCGCGGGTGCGCCTGATCGTACACCTTGGCGAGGTGCTGAAAATCGAGATGGGTGTAGATCTGGGTGGTGCTGATGTCGGCATGCCCCAGGAGTTCCTGGACGGCGCGCAGGTCGCCGCTCGATTCGAGCAGGTGGCTGGCGAACGAATGCCGCAGCATGTGCGGATGCACCGACACCTCGATGCCCTGGCGGCGCGCCCAGTGGCGCAGGCGCAGTTGCACGGCGCGCGCGCCCAGGCGCGCGCCGTTGCGGCCGACGAACAGCGCCGCCTCGCCGGGCGCGGCGAATTGTGTGCGCGCCGCCAGCCAGCGGGTCAAGGCGGCGCGCGCGTACCGCCCGACCGGCAGCACGCGCTGCTTTCCGCCCTTGCCGGTCACGCGCACGGTGGCGTCGTCGAGGTCGACGGCGTCGAGATCGAGTCCGACCAATTCCGCCAGACGCAGGCCGGAGGAATAAAACAATTCCAAAATGGCGAGATCGCGGAAACCCAACGGGTCGGTGGCGTCGATGCCGACCAGTGCGCCGGTCTGTTCGGCGCTCAGGGTTTTGGGCAGGCGCTTGGGTGATTTCGGCGCGGTCACGCCGATCAGCGGATTGTGCGTCACCTGTTTTTCGCGCAACAGATAACGGTAGAACGAGCGCGCCGCCGACAACAACCGCTGGATGCTGCGGCCGGAAAGGCCGCCGCGGCGCAGCGCCGCGACATAGGCGCGCGCCTGGTGGACATCGAAGGCGCGCCAATCGCCGACGCCGTGCTGCGCGCAGAACGCGCTCAGGCGCAGCAGATCGCGTTGATAGTTGCTGACGGTGTGCGGCGACATGCGCCGTTCGGTGCGGAGATGTTGCAGAAAACGATCGACCTCGGCCGGCGCGCCCGGGGGCGGCGGAGCCGAAGCGCGCGCGGCCATCTACACGTGGCGCGCCAAGCCGGTCATCAGCAGATCGCTCAGCTTGGTGAGGTAGTGGCTGGCCATGTCGGGATGGAAACGTTTCGGGTCGTTGCTGCTGAGACCGAGCAAACCGCGCAGGCCGGATGCCGATCCCAGCGCCGCCACCGCATACGAGCCGACCGGGTTGGCCTGATCGCCGAACAGGTAGGCGAGCGCATCGGCGTCGAGTTTCGCGCCGATCGCCGGCTTGTCCGGCGCGTACCGCTGGAACAATTCATCGAGTTTGCAATCGCCGGCGGCGACAAACCCCGGGCGTCCGGCCAGCGCCGGCGGACCGCCGATAAGGAGAATCGCCACAGCGTCGAGCTTGAATTCCTGGCGCAGGATGTCCTGGGCGGTGCTCAACACGTCGTCGAGCGAGGCGGCGGAGATCATGGCGGTCGCGAACCGGTGCAGGCGCTCGGACAGGATGTCGTTCTGGCGCGCGATGGCGATGAGGTCGCGCAATTGGCGGTGCAGGTCGCGGTGCTTGTGGCGCAACACCTCCACCTGGCGCTCGATGAGCGACACCGCCCGGCCGGTTTCGGAGTGCGGGATGCGCAGCGCCGCGAGCAGCTCGACGTGGCGCTCGAAAAAATCGGGATTGTCGGCGAGATGGCGCGCGATGGTTTCTTCCAGGGACGGTTCCTTGTCCGGTTCTTCGGCCGCCGTTCCCGACGCGGCTCTACCTCCTCCGTCCGCGGAGTCGTCGTTCGGCAATTTTTGGCTCATAAATGTCGCCCTACTGCGCGGCGCTCGTTCGTCTGGTCATTCATAAACGTCGCCCTACTGCGCGGCGCTCGTTCGTCTGGTCATTCATAATAGATCCAGGTCGACAGTCCCCTCGAA
>JACREH010000076.1 GCA_016218345.1 Gammaproteobacteria bacterium
GATGGTGTTCGCGTTCCTGATCATTCCGGCGTTCAGCGCCGCGCTGCTCGCCAAGACTTTCGGCCGGCGGCTGGTGATCGCCTGGGGCCTGAGCGTGGCCGGCGCGCTTGCCGGACTGGCCGCGTCGTACGCCGCCGATCTCCCGACCGGCGCGACCGTGGTGTGTGCGTTGGGGCTGTTGCCGGTGGTGGCGCTGGCGCTGCGACGGGTGTTGCGTGTTTAGCTCATTCGTTTCTATCGAGCTTACGAAGGACTTCGTCTCCGTTGACAACCTCACCCCAGTCGGCCTCGCCGATCGCGACGAGCAGCGCCGCCTCGGCCTCGGGACTCAATTCGAAGGTTTCACCATCTTCCGGTGCAAGTACGGTCACGACGGCGCCCTCATCGAGGGGATCACCCTCGACCACGACCTTGCCGGTGGTGACTCTCATGCAGACAATTGGTTCCTCCTGACGTTTGTCATGGGTGTGAAACGAGTCGTTGGATATGCGACCGGTATTAAACGATTCTACGCGCCAATCGCGGCAAATCCCCTTCTAGCCCCGCCGCTCTTCTTACGATGCGGTTCTTGATCGGGGTGGCGGCGTTGGTGAGGTCGAGCCCGAGGTTCCGAAGGTCGCGCACGATCGGCAGGTCGTTGCCGAATAAATACTTGAAGCCGCCGGTGACGGCGACCATCGAGAGGTTGTCGGCCTGCATTGACGCGGCTGTAAGCCCGCCAGAAGAAACCGGGCGCTTACGCCGGGTTTGGGTCAAGCGGGCGCCTGATTAACAGAATGTTCTCAAACATCGGGTAAGGGTAGTTGTGCCGCCGCAAGAGCGATTGGGAGGCCTGTAAGATCGCCTCGAACGATTTTCCCCGACTGTCGGCTATCAGCGCAAGTAACTCGGTTTGCGGCAGACGTTCGAGTGCCGCCCTCAGCGCCGGAAGCGAACAAGACCGCCAGGCTCCGTCAACGTTCCGATGGAGATTCATGCCCCATGCTTCCAGCAGCGAGAGCACTTCCAGCGGGGAATAGCCGGCTTCCCACATCGACAGCGGCGAGAATTCCATCAGCAAGGCCACATTCGGGCTGTTTCTCACCATCGCATCCATGCCGCGCAGTGCGAACCACTCGTAGCCTTCGATGTCCAGCTTGATGAAATCCACCGGGCCGGTGATTTTGGCATCGATGCGACAAACCGGGACGGTGACATACTCCGCTGAGCACACCACCGACGCATACAACCGATGCATGCCGCTGTTGACTTCGCTGCGGTATAGCTTCAGCGCCGCCGGGCCGGCGCCGGCTGCCTCGTTGAAGGCGCGCACCTGCCCGAAGCCGTTCAGAGCCACACTGCGCGTGAGCAAGGAGAAATGCTCCGGATCCGGCTCGAAGGAAAACACCTCACCGTCCGGACCGACCAGGCGTGCCAGCAGAAGCGTGAAATAGCCGATGTTCGCGCCCACATCGAGCACCCGATCGCCACGCTTGACCAAGCGCTCACACAATGCCGTTTCCTCAACTTCGTAATAGCGATTTCGGCGGAAACCCAAATCATCTTCTGGATGCACGAACATGCGAAACCCGGCAGGCAGATCAACAGCCTCGTCAGCCTCGTGTGGAGTGCCTGTTGGCCGCGGGCTCTCGCCGAAAATCCCCAGTAATAAATTACGTAGTGATTTCATGAGTCAGGGTACTCTTCCTGGTTGCCACCACGGTATCTTCTCCACTCAAATATCATGCCGTTCTTCGCGCCAGCCTCGGCAAATCCCCCTCCAACCCCGCCGCTCGGCGGATGATGCGGTTCTTGATCGGGGTGGCGGCGTCGGTGAGGTCGAGCCCGAGATTGCGCAGGTCGCGCACCAGCGGCAGGTCGTTGCCGAACAGATACTTGAAGCCGCCGGTGACCGCGACCATCGAGAGGTTGTCGGCCTTGCGCCAGCGTTCGTAGCGGCGCAGCACGGCGTGGGCGCCGATGTCGCGTTGCTTGGCGCGCGCATCCAGCAGCACCTCGGCGAGCGCGGCGGCATCCAGAAACCCGAGGTTCACGCCCTGGCCGGCGAGCGGGTGGACGGTATGGGCGGCGTCGCCGATCAGCGCCAGGCCATCGGCGGTGTAATGGCGCGCGTGACTGAGCGCCAGCGGGAACGCCGCGCGCGGGCCGAGCGATTCGATCTTCCCCAGGTCGTCGCCGAAGGTTTTCTGCAAGCGCACGGTGAATGCGGCGTCGTCGAGCGCCAGCAGTTCGTCGGCCAAGGCGTTGTCCGCCGACCAGACAATCGAGCAAGTGTGGGGTTCGGCAAGCGGCAGGAACGCGAGCGGGCCGGTGGGGAGGAAACGCTGGCGGGCGTTTTCGGCGTGCGGCCGTTCGGTGCGGACCGTGGCGACGATGCCTTTCTGGTCGAGGCGCAGGCGCTGGGTATCGAGGCCGGCGGCGCGGCGGGTGGCCGAGTCGGCGCCATCGGCGCCCACGATCAGCCGCGCGCCGAGCGCGCGGCCGTCGGTGACCGTGACGGTCGAACCGTCATGCTTAATATCGAAGTCGGTGATCTCGGCCGGGCAAACCCAGTGGATGTTGGTGAAGCGGTGCAGGCGCTCGACCAGCGCCGTCTGAATGACGCGATTCTCGACGATATAGGCGAGGCAGGGCTCGCCGATCTCGGCGGCGTCGAAATGAATCGAACCGGTGCCGGTGGCATCCACGATCCGCATCTCGCGCACCGGCGCGGCGCGCGCTTGCATCGCCGCCCAGGCGCCGACCGCCTGGAAGATCGCCACCGACGCGAGGGTGATGGCGCTGACGCGCTGATCGAAGCCGCCTTCGGGCGGCGCGGCCGGCGGCTGGTGTTCGAGCACCGCCACCTTGAACTCGGCGCCGCCGAGCGCGCAGGCCAGCAGGCTGCCGACCATGCCGCCGCCGACGATGAGGATGTCGTAGTTCGATTTCATATAAATTTTTGCCGCAGAGGCGCAGAGGACGCGGAGAAATTCAGGGTTAAAGGCACGAACACGCAACACCGGTTTGCGGGTGTGCATTTAGTCTTGTGTGTGTTAACCATCATCCGTATTTTTTGACTTGGTTTTCTCTGCGATCTCTGCGTCTCTGCGGCAAATGATCATATAGTCAACCCGCGCGCCAGGCGCGGTAACCGACCCGACAGGCCCATGGTGCGGCGCAGCAGCGCGCGTTTGAGGGGCGGGGCGAGGTCGACGAGTGTCAGCCCCAGGCCGCGCGCCAGCGCGAGCGGCGTGAAGTCGTTCGAGAAAATCCGCACCAGCCCGTTGGTGAAGCGCATCACCGCGCGGTCGTCGTTTTGGCGCCAGGCGGCGAATTCATTCAACACGCTCAGGGTGCCGATATCGTCGCCGGCGCGCGCGCTATCCACCAGGATTTCCGCGAGCGCGGCGACGTCGCGCAGGCCCAGGTTGAATCCCTGACCGGCGACCGGGTGGACGGTGTGGGCGGCGTTGCCGACCAGTGCCAGGCGCGGGCGCACGTGTTCGGCGGCCTCGGTGAGCGCGAGCGGATGGGCCTGGCGCTTGCCGAGTTGGGTGAGTCGCCCGAGGCGGTTGCCGAAGCGCGCTTGCAGGCCCCGCAAGAACTCCGCGTCGCTCAAGGCCATCAGGCCGTCGGCGTCCTGGCTGCGCGCGCTCCACACCACCGCCATGCGATTCTCGATCTTGGGCAGGAGCGCCAGCGGGCCGCTGGACGTAAAGCGCTCGTAGGCGGTAAAGCCGTGTGGCCGCTCCGGGGTGACGTTGGCGACGATGGCGGTCTGGCGGTAGTCAGTGGTCTCGTCGGCGATATCGGCGGCGGCGCGCACCGCCGAGCGCGTGCCGTCAGCGCCGACCACCAGCCGGGCGGTGAGCGGCCCGGCGCCGCTCTCGGCATCGAGCGTGACCGTGGCGGATTCTCCGGTAATCGTGAGTTGTTGCAGGCGCGCCGGCGCGATCAGGCGGACGTTGGCGAGGCCACGAAGCGCCTGTTGCAGCGCCTGGCCGAGCACGCCGATTTCGACCACGTAGCCGAGCGCCTCGACGCCCATGGACGCCGCCTCCAGGCGGGTGAAGCCGAAGCGCCCGCGGTCGGAGATATGAATGCGCTCGATCGGACAGGCGCCGAGCGAGACGATGCGCTCCCACAGCCCGAGCGCCGCGAAGATGCGGCGCGAGCCGTAGTTGAGCGCCACCGTGCGGCCGTCGAAACCGGCCGGTGCGCCGAACGGCGCCGCCTCGACGACCGCAATACGCAGGCCGCTATCGCCCAGGGCGATAGCCAAGCTCGCGCCGGCCAAGCCGCCGCCGACGATGATGATGTCGAAATCTTTATTCATAAGATGTTCTGCCGCAGAGACGCAGAGGCACAGAGAAAACCAAATCAAAAAGGTGGATAATGGTTAACACACACAAGACAAAATACACACCCGCAAATCAGTGTGGCATGTTTTTTCCTTTAACCCTGAATTTCTCTGCGTCTCTGCGCCTCTGCGGCAAAAATTATTAAAAACCTCTCTTTAATTCAGCCTTTCATCAAGGCTTCGATGTCGTCGACCGTCTTGGGCGCGTCGCGGCTCAGGACTTCGTTGCCGTCGCGCGTGACCAGTACGTCGTCCTCGATGCGGATGCCGGTGTTCCAGAATCCCGGCGGGATGGCCGGGTCGCCGGCGGCGATGTACAGGCCGGGCTCGACGGTCAGCACCATGCCGGGTTCGAGCAGCCGCCAGGTGTCGTGCAGCTTGTAGTCGCCGACGTCGTGCACGTCCAGGCCCAGCCAATGGCCGGTGCGGTGCATGTAGAAGCGCTTGTAGGCGCCGGTCTCCAGCAGTTGATCGGTACTGCCGTTCAGCAGCTTGAGCTGCATCAGGCCGTCGACCAGGATGCGCACCGCGGCCTCGTGCGGCTCGTTCCAGTGGTTGCCGCTTTTCACCCGCTCGATGGCGGCGTGCTGCGCGGCCAGCACCACCTCGTAGACGGCGCGTTGCTCGGCGCTGAATTTGCCGCTCACCGGAAAGCTGCGGGTGATATCGGCGGCGTAGCCGTCGATCTCGGCGCCGGCGTCGATCAGCAGCATGTCGCCGGCCTTGAGCTCGGTGTTGTTCTCGGTGTAATGCAGGATGCAGCTGTTGGCGCCGCCGCCCACGATCGGCGGATAGGCCGGCGACTGGCTGCCGCCCTTCTTGAATTCGTGCAGCAGCTCGGCCTCGATCTCGTATTCCATCAGCCCCGGCCGGCAGGTCTGCATGGCGCGCCGGTGTGCCTGGGTCGAGACCTTGGCGGCGCGCTTCATGAGCCGGATCTCCTCGGGGCGCTTGAACAGCCGCATCTCGTGGAGCAGGTGATTGAGGTCGACGAACTCGCCGGGCGCGCTCACGCCGTTGCGGCTCTTGGCGCGCACCTCGTTGACCCATTCCATGAGCTTGGCGTCGAAGTCCGGGTGCCGGCCCATGCTGCAAAATACTTTTTCGCGGTTTTCCAGCAGCCCCGGCAGGATTTCGTCGATGTCGTCGATCGGAAAGGCGTCGTCGGCGCCGTACAGTTCGCGCGCGCCGTCCAGCCCGGCGCGGCGGCCGTCCCAGATCTCCTTTTCCGGGTTGCGTTCCCGGCAGAACAGGATGAACTCGCCGTGCGCCCGGCCCGGCACCAGCACCGCGCACGCCTCGGGCTCGGGGAAATGGGTGAGATAGTAGAAGTCGCTGTCCGGACGGAACGGAAAATTGACGTCGCGGTTGCGGTTGCGCACCGGCGCGGTCGGGATCAGCGCCAAGCCGCCGCCCATCTGCTGCATGAGGTCGCGCCGGCGCTTGTCGAATATGGCCTTGTCCATGGCTTCATTATGCCTGACGCGGCCGGCAGGCGCATCGGGCGGCGGAGTGCGGCGGGGTTGGCCAGTCTACACCCGCGACGCCGGTATAAAAAGCGTTGACCGCAGCCGTCTGCGGTCCTATATTGAATACAGTTCAGGCCGGTGACCCTAACGAGTGGATAACGAAAACCTGAAAATGCTGGAGCAACGGGTCGAGCAGTTGATCGCCGCCGTCCAGCGTTTGAAAAAGGAGAATCGCTCGCTCAAGTCTGGCCAGCGGGATCTGGCTCAGGAACACGCCCGCCTGGTCGAGAAGACCCAGATCGCGCGCACCCGCATCGAGTCCATGATCGGCCGGCTCAAGAGCCTGGAGCGCAGCGGATGAAGGCCGCGCACGGCGGCATGAATGTTTCGATCCTGGGCAAGGAGTTCATGGTTGCCTGCCCGGAGAACGAGCGTGAGGGCCTGACCGCCGCGGCCCGCTATCTGGACGAAAAGATGCGCGAGATCCAGGACAGCGGCAAGGTGCTCGGTACCGAGCGTTGTGCGATCATGGCGGCGCTCAACATCGCCAGCGAGTTGCTGGAGCTGCGCACCGGCGGCGCGCCGCTCGCGCCGGAAGTGAACGACAAGCTCAAGCGCCTGCAAGACAAGATCGACGCCGTCTTGCAGGACGAAGTGATGAACGATTCATGAAGTCATCTCAAAAACGTCGCGAGCGGGCGTCAGCCGGGGGAGGCCGGAGCGCAGGAACCGGAGTTGACACGCCAGTCAATGACGGTTTCGAGCACCGCCCGACCCCGGATCACGCACGCGCAGTAGTTTTTGAGATGACTTCATAACGAATTGGCGCCCCCTGCGGTGTACGTAACCGCCCAACGTCCTTGAACCTATAACTCATGACACGGGAGCCGCTCAAGTAGATGCTGTTGTGCACGTCCGCCTCGCGCGGAAAGCCTGATGCATCTCGGTGGCACCCACCTGGACCTTCGGTTCAGGGCAACGGACGGTACGGCACAGGCGGAGGGCGCCTCCTTATTATTATCCCCCGGTGACCGCCACCCCCACTAAAGCAGAACTTCGCCGGCAACTGCGCGCGCGCCGCGGCGCGCTCACGCGCCGCCAGCAGGCACGCGCCGCCGCCGAGCTCGCGCACCGTTTGACGGCGACGCGTGCATTCCGGGCGAGCCGGCGGATCGCCTGCTACCTGCCGAACGACGGTGAAATCGACCCGCGCCCGTTGATCGAGCGCATCTGGACGCTCGGAAAGGATTGTTACCTGCCGGTGTTGTCGCACACGCCGCACGAACATCTGTGGTTCGCGCGCGTCATGCCGGACACGCCGCTGACACTCAACACCTACGGCATCCCCGAGCCGCGCATCGCCGGCGAGTGGCTGCGGGCGCGCCAGCTCGACTTGATCCTGCTGCCGCTGGTCGGCTTCGATCTCGCCGGCAACCGGCTGGGCATGGGCGCTGGGTTTTACGACCGTTGCCTGGAGTATTTGCGTCTGCGCCGGGTCTGGAAAAAGCCGCGCGTTGTCGGCCTGGCCCACGACTGCCAGCGGGTCGCGCAACTGCCGGTGAACGACTGGGACATCGCGCTCGACGCCGTGGTCACCGACCGGGCGGTGTATTCGATGGCGGGCGAAGCCAACAAATAGGCGCCTCCATGGAAAATCTGATACTGGTCATCGGCAACAAGAATTACTCCTCGTGGTCGTTGCGCCCGTGGCTGGCGCTTAAGCAGGCCGGTATCGCGTTTTCCGAGTGCTACATCCCGCTGTACGTCGGTGACTGGCGGGGGCAGGTGTTGAAATACTCGCCATCCGGAAAGGTGCCGGCGCTCCAGCACGGCACGGTCCGCGTCTGGGATTCGCTCGCGATCTGCGAGTACCTGGCCGACCGCTTCCCGGAGAAACAGCTGTGGCCGGCGGAGATTGCGGCGCGCGCCGAGGCGCGCGCCGTCAGTGCCGAGATGCATTCCGGATTTCTGGCGCTACGCCACGGGATGTTCATGAACATCCGCCGGCGCATGCCGACTCGCGGCCGCACGCCCGAGGTGTTGCAGGACATCGAGCGCATCACCGCGATCTGGAACGATTGCCGCGCCCGCCACGCGGCCGGTGGACCGTTCCTGTTCGGGCGCTTCTGCATCGCCGATGCCATGTATGCGCCGGTGGCGCTGCGCTTCCAGACCTATCAGGTGGCCGTGGACGGCGCGGCCGGCGAATATATGCGCATGCTGCTGGCGTTGCCGGCGGTCCGGGAATGGGTCGCCGCGGCGCACGCCGAAACGGAGAAAATTCTGCACTACGAACCGGCCGACGCATGAACTACTGGCTGATGAAAACCGAGCCGGGCTGTTTCGGCCTGCATCACCTCAAGGCCCGGCCGAAACGCACCGAACACTGGGACGGGGTGCGCAACTACCAGGCGCGCAACTTCCTGCGCGACGCCATGCGCAAGGGCGATCTGGCGTTTTTTTACCATTCGAGCTGCGCCGAACCCGGCATCGCCGGGATCGTGAAAATCGTGCGCGCCGGCTACCCGGACCACACCGCCTGGAATCCGGATGGCGAGCACTTCGACCCGAAAAGCTCGCCGGCGAATCCGATCTGGTACATGGTCGACGTGCGGCTGGAACGAGAATTCAAGCACCCGGTCACGCTTTTCGCGCTCAAGCACAACCCGGCGCTCAAGAACATGCAACTCCTGGCGCGCGGCAACCGGCTCTCGATCCTGCCGGTCACGAAACGGGAGTGGGATGCCATTTTCAAGATGGTGGGTCCCAGGTAGGATAGCGACAACCGCGCGCGCCAGAATCCAGCGAGCCGTACCATCCTCCGGGGTTCCCTGCGCTCGCCCAGACAGATTACCCAACGACGAATTCGCTCACTATTTACCATGGAGAATAGATAGTATGAAACGACTCAAATTCCTGCTTGCCATGTTTGCCGTCCTTGCCGTGCCGCTGTCCGTATCCGCGGCCGAACCGGTGGCCAAGTCCGACAACCCGCGCGTGCGCATGACCACCAGCATGGGCGCGATCGAGCTGGAACTCGATGCCCGGCGCTCGCCCGTGACGGTCAAGAATTTTCTCAATTATGTCGAGCGCGGCTTCTACAACGGCACGATTTTTCACCGCGTGATCCCCGGTTTCATGATCCAGGGCGGCGGTTTTGTCCCCGGCATGCAGCAGAAGACCACCGGGATGGCGATCAAGAACGAGGCCGACAACGGCCTGAAAAATGCCACCGGCACGATCGCCATGGCACGCACCGGCGACCCGCACTCCGCCACTGCGCAGTTCTTCATCAACACCGTGGACAATGCCATGCTCGATCACACCGAAAAAACCACGCGCGGCTGGGGTTATACGGTGTTCGGCAAGGTCACCAACGGCCTGGAGGTGGTGAAAAAGATCGAAGCGGTGGCGACCGGCGTGGCCGGCGGGCACCGCGATGTACCCAGGGAAGATGTTGTCATCAGCAATGTGGAGCTAATAAAAGACGCCTCCAAGCCGTGATCGACGCCAAGGCCGCGGGTGCCGGCAGATACTGACCGGCGGGCCGATAACCAACAACATCAGCCAGTTCGTCCCCCCAGCATCAGGAGGAAACATGTCAATTATCCCCGAGTCGATCGCCGGCCTGCCGGTGTTCCTGGAATTTTTCTTCGGCGCCGTGGCGCTGCTCCTGCTGTTCGCTTTCGTTTACTCGCGGGTCACACCGTACAACGAGATTCCGCTGATCCGCAAGGGCAATGTCGCCGCCGCCATCGGCCTGGGCGGCGCGCTCCTGGGCTACTGTCTGCCGCTCGCCGGCGCGGTCGCGCACAGCGCGAGCTTCAACGACCTGCTCGCCTGGGGAGCGATCGCCCTGGTCGTGCAGCTCGGTGTGCTCGGGGTGGCACGCCTGTTGATCCCGGAGTTGTTCGACGACATGAAGAAGGGCCGCGTCGCCGCGGCGGTGCTGCTGGCGGTGATCTCGCTCGCCGCCGGACTGCTCAACGCGGCGTCGATGGGGTAAAAAGTATGATCGCGAACCGCCAAGAACGCCAAGAAAGACGATATCGGTTAGGGTAACTCTAAATTTTATTTTCGACGCAGAGGCGCAAAGACGCAAAGATTTTTTGCTTGTTTACCCAGGCTTTTCTTTGCGCCTTCGCGTAATGTACAGGGATGTACGAATGCCGCGTAAGCGCAGGATGTGCGGCGGCGGCCTTTGCGTCAAATTATCATATTTAGTCAGACCTTCCTTCCTTAGCTTAAGAACAGTTTGTACGCGGGGTTGGCGGTCTCCTCGACATACTCGTAGCCGAGATTGTCGAGAAACGCCTGAAACGCCTGCTTGTCCTCGGGCGGCACCTGCATGCCGACCAGCACCCGGCCGAAATCGGCGCC
>JACREH010000010.1 GCA_016218345.1 Gammaproteobacteria bacterium
TAGCGGCCGCGCGCGTCGGTCGCGTACACGGCGCGCTTGTGTTCGCCCAGTATCGAATCGTCCTGCGGGACTTCGTGGTCTTTCATGGCGCCGTGTCACACCGCCGTGAGGTGCATGTACCCGAAGCTGAAGCGCGCGCTCTCGGGGATATAGCACAACAGCCGATCGCCCGGCCGGAGCCGGCCGGAGTAGAACAGCTCCTCCAGGATGAGATAGATCGAGGCCGAGCCGATGTTGCCGACCTGGGTGAGATTCGTGAACCAGCGCGCCAGCGGAATATCGAAGCCTTGCTGCACCATGCGATCGTGCAACCGCGCGCGAAAGTATTCCGAGGAATAATGCGGCAGGAACCAGGTCACGTCCGCGGGCGCAAGGCCGCGCCGGCGGGCGACCGGGATGAGCGCGCGGTCGATGGACGCCCGGATGACGTGTTCGTTCAGGATGCGCGCATCTTGCTTGAGCGCGTAGAATCCCTGGCGCACGATGTCGAGCGGGTCGTCGAGCTCGTGCCAGTATTGCATGCTGCCGTCGGCACGCTTGTTGCCGCCGCTGTACATGCACACCGGCATGTCGCCGGCCAACGACAGCATGTCGATCCAGTCGATACGCAGCGACAACCGTCCGGCGTTCGGCTCCGGCCGCAGCAGCGCGGCGCCGGCGCCGTCCGACAACATCCACCGCAGGAAATCCTTCTCGAACGCCAGTTCCGGGCGCAGTTCCAGCTCGGCGACCCGGCTGTCCTGCTCCTTGTCGAAATTCCGGGCGCGCAGGTAGCGCGACGGAAACTCCGAACCGATGCTGATGGCGCTGCGGTACAAGCCGGCCTGCACGTTCAACATGGCATAGCGCAATGCCGACAGCGACGAGGTGCACACCCCGGCGGCGGTGAATACCTCGCACGGCGGCGCGGCCAGCTCGCCGTGCACCATGTGCCCGTGCGAGGGCTGGACCAGGTCGGGGCTGGACGTACCGGCGCACAGGCATTCCAAATCGTCGAGATCGAAGCCGCTCTTGTCGGCGAGCGCGCGCACCGCGGCGGCGGCCATCTGGGCGTTGGTATGGGTGTAGCCCCCGGTCGCCCGGTCGATGGCGTAGTAGCGGGTCCGGATGCCGTTGTTGCGCAACACCAGTTTGCGCGAGCGCGACGGCCGGCCGTTCACCTGACCGAGCACGGCCTCGATATCGTCGTTACCGACCGGCGCGTTCGGCAGGAACCGGGCGAGGTCGGTGATATAGGCGGTCGGTCGGGACATGTGCTTATCTGTCGGGTGTTGACGTTACAATCGGGTATCGACACGCGCGTAGCGCGCCATGCGCTCGTCGGATGAACCCGACGGCTGCTCCAGGCGCGCCACCTCGGTGTCCAGCCGGCGTCGCAGCAACGGCCGCAGCGCCGCGCGCACCAGCATGCTCGCCGGCAGCACGGTCAGGATCATGGTGACCAAAAACAGCGCATAGAGCAACAGCAGCGCGCGCCGTCCCGGGTGGCCCGGCGGGCCGACGGCGCGCAGCAGCCGGCCCCACAGCCGGAAACTGCGCTGGGCGATTTTCTCGCCGGCGATGTAGCCGGGATCGACCTTGACCGCGCCCAGGCCGTGCAACAGCGATCCGCCGGCGCCGGCACGCAGCTTGTCGAAGCCGTCGACCAGCGCGCGCCCGAAACGGGCCGCGCCGGCGATATCGGCGGCGCTCACCCCGGCCGGCGGGAACACCCCCCAGAAGCCGTCCTGTCTGCCGGTCAGCAGCCAGCGCGGCGTGGTCACGAAGGTCGCCCACGGCGGGCCTTGATCGACCAACACCACGTTGTCGATCAGGCGCGCGCCGCGCGCCGCGAGCAGCGTCCGCATCTTCTCCTGGGCGCTCAGCCACATGTTGCGGCAGGCGATGAGCGTGATCGTCGGCGTGTCCTTGAGCACGGCGGCGGCCGGCGATTGCAGAAACGCCACGATCGGCGGCGACGGCGCCAGAAACCACACCTGATAGGCGACCACGATCAGGTCGAAGCGCGTTGCGGCGTCGAACCCGACCGGCGCGATCGGCGCCGGATCGAGATACACGCACTCCGGAAACGCGTCCAGAAACCGGAAGAAACTCCACGGGAACGGATAGGGCGTGACCGGTTTGAGTTCCTGCCAGACGACCTCGACATCGCGGCGCGCGGCCAGCGGCGCCAGCATGGCGCGCGCGGCGCGCGTGAGCTGGCCGGTTTGGGAGTAATACAGCACCAGGATGCGGGTCATGTTTACTGAAACTCTGATTAAATTATTTTTCGCCGCAGAGACGCAGAGAACGCTGAGAAAACCAATTTCATCATTAGAATCTCTAGTCCACTACATATGGACGGGATCAAGACATAGATCAAGCTCACCCGATTCTAACCCAAGAAAGTTTTTCTCTGCGTCCTCTGCGTCTCTGCGGCAAAAACTCATAGATAATCTTTATTCGCTTACCTCGGTTTCCAACAAGCGCATAAGCTGCGCGCGCGGCAGTTTGCCGGTGGCGTTGCGCGGCAGGCTCGCGACCAGGCGCAGCGGGCGCGGCAGGAACACCGGGTCGATGCTGGCGCGCAACGCCTGCAGGATCTCGGCCACGCTCCGGCCGGGCGCTACCGCGAACGCGGTCAGGCGCGGCTCGCGCGTGCCAACCGGGTCGGGCGCGAAAAACGCGCCGTCCTGCACGCCCGCGATCGCCAGCAGGCGGGCGTTCAGGTCGGCGAGCGAGGCGCGCTTGCCGGCGATCTTGATCAGATCGCTGTCGCGCCCGAACAGCATGAATTCGCGCGGGCCGTTCACCTCGACGCTATCGGTCAACACCATGGGCTCGGATAAATACGGCGCCGTGACGGTGAACCCGCGCTCGCCGAGGGCGACCGCGATGTCGTCGAACGTCCGCCATGTCCGGGTCTCGGCCTGACGGCGCGCGGCGATCGCGCCGGTTTCGGTGCTGCCATAGAACTCCAGGACACGGGTATCGAACAGCCGTTCGGCCTCGGCGGCCATGGCGGCATCGAGCGGCGCGGTCGAGGACAAAATGAAATCGAGCGCCGGCAGGCGCGCGCCGTCCAGCACGCAGGCGCGGATGTGCACCGGCGTGGTCGCCAGGATCGCCGGCTCTTTATGTACGGCCAGGGCGGCGCGGATGTCCGCGGGATAAAACGGCCGGGCGGCGTCGAGCGCATAGCCGAATTGGGTCGGCAGCATGATCGAGGCGATGAAGCCGTACATATGCTGCGGCGGCACGGTCGCGACCACTACCCGACCGCCATGGACGGCGGAAGTGCCGGAAACGCAGGAGCCGGTTTCCGGCCCACTCCGGCCGTGTGCCAAGCCGAGCGCGCGCCCGGCCACCCGCGCCTCGTGCACGAACCCGCCCCAGCTCTTGAGATAGCGCTTGGGCGTGCCGGTGCTGCCGGAGGTGAACGCGATCGCCGCCGGTTGGTCGGCGGGGAATGCCGGCACGGCACACGACCCGGTTAGCGGCGCGCCGGACAGATCGCCGATCGGGTGCAACTCCATCGGTGCGGCCTCGTCGGCGCGGTCGGTCAGGCAATACGCGCCAGGAAAGTCGTCGGCCAATTGCTGCAAGACCTGCGGCGCGCGGTTCGATGGAAACAGGCTCACCTGGCCGCGCAGCAGCGCCGCGACCAGTCCGACCAGAAAACAATAACGGTCGTCACAGTGGTTAAGCACGTACCCGCGCGCCGGCAGGCGCGCGGCCAGCACGTGCACGTCGCGCAGGAACTGTCGTTGATCGACGGCCGCGCCGTTCCGCCAGGCGACGATCCGCCCGGGGGCGGAATCCGGCAGGAACGGCAGCATCGTCATTTACGAATTCCGCCGTAGAGCGGATGGGCGCGGTCGCTCAGCGGCACCCGCAACAACCGCCGCACGAGCCGCCAGGGCGGCAACATGCCGGCCGGCCCGAATCGCGCCCAGCGATACAGGTATTGGAGCGCGAGCAATACGCCGATAAAAACGAAATTCAGGACATTGACGAACAACGACCAGACCTCGAGCGGCGCGCGCCAGGCGAGCAACAACGCGACCGCCGCGACCGCGCCGAAATACGCCGTCCAGATCCAGGTGAGCCGGCACGCGTAGGCTTGCAGCGGCTTGGACAACTCGCGCCGGCCTTCGAGCCGCATCAGGCGCTCGATGAACGACGTCCGGCCGGGTCGCAGGCTGGCGCCGAAGAACACCATCAGCCCGAGATGCACGATGATCGGCGGCAGAAACAGCGCATACACCGAACCGGTCGAGACGTTGGCGACCCCGACCATGGCCAGCAGCGCATAGAGCGCGAGCCAGGCGTGGCGACGGTTCGCGCCCCGCGCCGACGCCAGCATCGCCAGTGAGACCACGCTGGTCGCGATCAGCCCGACGACCGCGACCCACGGCACGCCCAGCCACACCAGGCCGTGCACCGCCAGCGGGTAAACGATCAGGCCGAGCAGGAAAACCACGGTGCGCATGCGGCGATGCCCGGTGTCAGGCGGCGCGATGCTGCTCGATGTGCTTCGACAGGGTGCGCAGCGAACGGAAGATATCGGCGTTTTTTTTGTCGTCGGATTGCAGCTTGAAACCGTATTTCTTGGAGATCGCCAGCGCCAGCTCCAGGGCGTCGATCGAGTCGAGCCCCAGCCCCTCGCGGAACAGCGGCGCCTCCGGGTCGATGGATTCCGGTTTGACATCCTCGAGATTGAGCGCCTCGACGATCAACTGCGCAACTTCGCTTTCAAGACTTGTGGCCGTGTCGGACATCTCTTTCACCTGATAAATAAATGGACCGCGCCGGACGCCCGGCGACAACGGCATTTTGCCATAGACCGCGGGGCGAAACATAGATGCAACTCGGTCAGATTTTCTTACGGCGTCCGCGCGATCGCCTCGACCTCCATCAGCAACTCTGCCCGGCAAATATCGGCGGCCAGGTACAGCCGGGCGACCTGCGGGCCGAACAGCGCGTCGAGGCGCGGCTGGATGAGCGCCAGGTGTTCGGGATAACGGATGTAAACCTTCAGATGGGTGAGGCCGTCGAGACCGCCGAAGGCGAGGCGGTCGTCGCGCTCGACGCGCTCGATCAGGGCGCGGATGTTCTCCAGGGTTTCCTCGAGCTGCGCGCGCGGGTCGCCGAGGTGCAGGGACTCGTGGCCGACGATGCTGGCGGTGCCGGAAATGTACAGATGGGCGGAATTATCTAAGCGCTTGAGCGTGGCGCGTGCGAACGACGGGCTGCGCGGGCCGTATTGCGGCGGGTAGTGGTAGGCGCTCATCTGCCGGGGGTTTTCGCAGTGTCTGCCCGGGGTCTTGGCGGCGATGAAATAAATCACCAGGTCGCCGTCGTGCGAACCGACCGCGCTGGCCGCCGGCAGGCGTTGATCGAACTGCCCGGCGTAATAGTCCTGGAGCGCCTCGAAGCGGCCGCGGCAGAAACACTGGTAGCGGTCGAGATCGTCGAGCGCGGCGTTGATCGCCGGAAAATAATTCCACATGCGCATCAGTTGCGGATAGCCCTGGGCATCCAGAAACGGCAGGATCTCGGCGTAACAGCCGCGCACTACCTGCTCGAACCCGGCCGGCGCAACGTCGGCCAGCGCGATGCAACCGAACAACACCTCGTCGTTGCGCGCGAACCGGATCCGACCGGCCCGGTGATAACTCACCGGCTGGCGGCTCAGCCACGCCTCGATGAGCGGCGGGTCGTTCAACTGCGCCATGCCGACCTGCGCCTGCGGGTGGGGGGCGGCCGGATCGCCCGCCGCCAGACCGAACCGGATCTCGCCCATGAGCGACCGCCCCGCGCGCAGCAACGCATCGAGCGCCGCGGGCGTTACATAGGCGGCCTCGACCGCCGGGGGGCGCGCGGCCTGCGACGGCAATCGGTCGGCGCTCACATCAGTCTCCGCTCAGCGGTATCAGTGACGTACCTCAATGGCGCTACTTTTGAACACCTATCAACATGTGATGCGCCGCACCCCCTCCCGCTCCCTCCCCCTGGAAGGGGGAGGGTTGGGGTAGGGGTCGATCGTCGAGTTCGGTTCATTTTGTTAGGCACTCATAAGCACTTTACAGTCCCTCTCCCACAACGGGGTCGTTTGGAAGGGCGCCGAGTGTGTTCAGCATTCTGATAGACCTGGATGGTAAATTAATTGCACGGTATTGCCGTCCGGATCGCGGCAGTACAGGCTGCGCGCGCCGTCGCGATGGGTGCGCGGCGGTGCGACGATCGGAACCTCGTTGGCGGTGAGGAAGGCATGCCACTTGTCGACCTGTTCGCTGCGCGGCACGATGAATCCGATATGATCGAGCCGCTGGCGGTCATCGGGGCCCGGCTCTGCCGTCACCCGGTGGAGCGCGAGGTTATCATGGCCGCTCGTCAGGTACACGTTGTCGGTGTCCGGCCGCCATTCGACGCGCATACCTATTATCTCGGTGTAAAACCGCTCGCAGGCATCGAGCGCGCGCACCCGCAGCGCCACGTGCCGCAGACCGATGTTGCCCTCGGGCCGGGATATATGAATCATAGTTTAGCCACGGATGAACACAGATAACCGCGGATGAAAGCAACGCCGATTCGGGGTCTTATCTGCGTTCATCGGCGTTCATCTGCGGCTGAAAATTATTATTAAA
>JACREH010000077.1 GCA_016218345.1 Gammaproteobacteria bacterium
AGCCATTTTGGCCCGTCGTCGCACCCCACCCAACGCGTTTTACGCGTTAGGTGGGGTGCCCTGCGCTCCTCGGCCGAGACGGGGGTTGGCCGACAGGACCTCCTGTCCTGCGGCCAACGCGCGCCTCCCAGGCGCGGCCCCTGTCGGGCCAGTATCCGTCTCGGCCTGCGGTGCTCGGTGCGACTCAAGGGGCGAGCAGCAAACCAAGAAAACCAAGAACTAAAGAACCCAAGGCACCAAGGTTTGCTTTTAATAGTAAGGCCGTTGACGTTACCCGCCCCTTCTGGCCCGCCGAGCACCGGAGGGCGGCGAGGAAGAGGCCCGCATCGGGATGGGATGCGGGGCGCGTATGGGATACGCGCGTTTTTCGCGGCATAGGGGCGAGCCGCGAAGCGGTGAGCGGGCAGACAGGAGGTATGCCCTGGGCTTTTCTGCGGAGCAGGAGGGCGCAGCAGAAAAGTGCCGTCGAAAAACCCCCTCGTTGCCCGAGGCGCGCAGGGGACCCCACCACCCAAGCGATCTTTGCTTGGGTGGTGGGGCGGGTCAGCAGGGGCGAATGGCTTTGGTTACTTTCGCCGAAACGAAAGTAACCCGCCCGCGGTGCGGGAACCGCAATGTTATATATGTCGGCGCAGCCGACTCAGATAAGATCCAGGCATCGCGTGCGTGATACGTGAGTTCCGGTATCACGCCCGTGCCACCACCCACACCTCCACCTCCTCGACCCCGGCGTGCCGCAGGCATTTCGCCGCGGCGTTGGCGGTGTGGCCGCTGGTCATGACGTCGTCGACGATTGCCACGTGGCGGGCGTGGAAGCCGGGCGCGAGCGCGAACGCCTGACGCACGTTGCGGGCGCGTTGCTCAAGCGGCAGGCCGGTTTGCGGCGCGGTGGCACGGGTGCGTTGCAGCGACCGGTAGTCGAGTTCCACCTTCAGGCGTCGCGCCAGCACGCGCGCGAGTTCCAGGGATTGGTTATAGCCGCGTTCGCGCAGGCGCGCGGCATGCAGCGGCACCGGCAGGATGCGCTCCGGCAAGCGCCGTCCCGCCAGCTCCGCCGCCAGCGCCTCGCCCAGCACACGCGCGTGGTGCAGTTGGCCGTGGTACTTGAGCCCCTGAATCAGACGGTCGACCGGGAAGGCGTAACGGAACAGCGCGCTGCCGGCGGTGTAGGCCGGGGCTTCGGTCTGGCAGCGTCCGCACTCCGCAGCGCCCGCGCCGAGATCGTGCGGCGCGGCGCAGCGCGGACAGGCCGGGCCGAGATACGGCAGGGCGGCCGCGCACCCGGCGCAGAAATCCCGGCCGTGCGCGGCCCGCCCCTGGCACACCGGGCAGGGGCGGGCGTCCAGCCACGACTGCACATTTTTTAGGCTATTGTAAATCACCCGATGCAATTTATGTTGACTGGGAAAATCCCGGTCTTAAACTGTGCACCGATCATATCCATACCTGTCGCGGCGGGGAATCGCCCCGTTCGTGCCGACCAACAACGATCATGCCACGTATCGCCACCGAACTCGCACGCCGTCGTGCCCAGCAGCTCTATCGCCGCCGCGAAATCCTGGACGGCCCGCAAGGCGTCGAGCCGCGCGTCGGCGGTGAGACGCTGCTGGCGTTTTGCAGCAACGATTATCTCGGGTTGGCCAATCACCCGGCGGTGGTCGCGGCATTCAAGGCCGGGGCCGAGCGCTACGGCGTGGGCGCCGGTGCCTCGCATCTGCTCGGCGGTCACAGCGCCGCCCATCATGCCCTGGAGGAAGAACTCGCGGCGTTCGTCGGCACGGAACGCGCGCTGTTGTTCTCGACCGGTTACATGGCCAACCTGGGCGCGGTCGCGGCGCTCGCCGATCGCCACGCCACGTTGTTCGAGGATAAGCTCAATCACGCCTCGCTGATCGACGCCGCGCGCCTGAGCCAGGCGACCGTCAAGCGGTTTGCGCACGCCGATATGGCTCGTCTGGAGACTCTGCTGGCGCAGACGTCAGGCGAAAAGCTCATCGTCAGCGACGGGGTGTTCAGCATGGACGGCGACATCGCGCCGTTGCCGACGCTCATTTCACTTGCCGAGAAACATAACGCCACGCTGTTGATCGATGACGCCCACGGCCTCGGTGTGCTGGGCGAGGGCGGGCGCGGCACGTTCGAGCATTATGGAATTGCGCCGCGTGCCCCGGCCATCCTCATGGGCACGTTGGGCAAGGCGTTCGGCAGTTTCGGCGCGTTCCTGGCCGGTTCCGAGGAGTTGATCGAGTATCTGATCCAAGAGGCGCGTACTTATATATATACCACGGCCCTGCCGCCGGCCGTGGCCGAGGCGACCCGCGCCAGCCTGCAACTGGTCCAGGCCGAACCCTGGCGCCGCGAACATCTACATATGTTGGTACAGCGATTCCGCGCCGGCGCCGCCCGCCTGGGACTGACGCTCGCGCCCTCGGTCACGCCGATTCAGCCGCTGATCCTGGGCGAGCCGGAACAGGCGCTGGCCGCGAGCCGGCGGCTGCGCGCGCAGGGCATTCTGGTGCCGGCGATCCGCCCGCCGACCGTGCCGGCGCACGGCGCGCGCCTGCGCATCACGTTTTCGGCGGCGCACAGCGCCGCGCATGTGGATCGGCTGCTGGACGCGCTGAGCGGTATCGGGGTTTCGGGAAATAGTGTATGAGAAACGGTTTTGTCTCGCCGGAGACGATGTTGTTTTTTATGCGCGTTTCGCCGCGCGCACGAGTGACTTTCGTTTCGGCGAAAGTCACCAAAGCCATTTTGCCCCATCGTCGCACCCCACTGCCAAAGCGCGTTGCGCTTTGGCAGTGGGGTGCCCTGCGCTCCTCGGCCGGCGAGGGGGTTTTTCGACAGTACGTCCGTGTACTGCGAAAAACGCGCGCCTCCCGGGCGCGCCCCTGGTGGGCCTTGTCCTCGCCGCCCTGCGGTGCTCGGTGCGACTCAAGGGGCGACACCTATACCAAGAACCGTAAGGATTTAATAGATAGCGGTTGAGAGATTTATACGATCGGGTGTTGACGTTCTCCCCTTTGCCGGCGCGCCGAGCATCGCAGGCCGAGGCGGAAGAGGCCCGCCAGGGGCGCGCATGGGATGCGCGCGTTTTTCGCGGCATAGGGATGTGCCGTCGAAAAAACCCCCGCCTCGGCCGAGAAGCGCAGGGGATGTCGCGCCGGAGGGGCGGCGCTTCTTTGGGTACTTTCTTGTCGCGACAAGAAAGTACCACGCCCGCGGTGCGGGAACCGCAATTAAAATACATCGCCACAGGCGATACAAATAACGTTCGCTACACGATATCGATGAAAAAGTATGAATAACACCCCGACAATTTACTCCGAACGGATCGGTCACGGACCGGACATCGTCATGATCCACGGTTGGGGTCTGCACGGCGGCGCGTGGGGCGACTTGCCGGCACACCTGGCCGCGCGCTTTCGCGTCACCGTGGTCGATCTGCCCGGCCATGGCCGCAGCCCGCGCAATGCGCCGTTGAGCCTGGACGCATTGGCGGCGGCGGTCGCGGAACAGATCGACGGTCCAGCGATCTGGCTGGGGTGGTCGCTGGGCGCGCTGGTCGCGCTCAACGCCGCGTTGCGGTATCCCGACAAGGTGCAAAGGCTGGTGCTGACCGGCGCCACGCCGCGGTTCTCGCGCGCGCCCGATTGGCCGCAGGCGATCAGCCCCGAGATCCTCGCGGAATTCGCCGCCGAGTTAAGCGGCGATTATCAGGCGACCTTGCAGCGCTTCCTGAGTTTGCAGGTCGGCGGCGCCGACGAGGCGCATGCCACGCTGCGGGCGTTGCGCGCCGAATTGCTGCGCCACGGTGCGCCCGATGCCGAGGCGCTGCGCGAGGGCTTGGCGATCCTGTCGCAGACCGATTTGCGCGCGCGCTTGGGCGAGGTGCGCGTGCCGACCCGGATCATCCACGGCGGGCGCGATCGCCTGAGCCCGCCGGGGGCGGCGCGCGCACTCGCGGCGGGCCTGCCGCACGCCCGGCTCGATTTGATCGCCCCCGCCGGGCATGCGCCGTTTCTGTCGCATGGCCGCGAATTCAACGCCTGTCTGGACGAATTTTTGCATGACTGAGAAATCGTTCGCCCTGGATCGCGGTCAGATGCGCCGCGCCTTCGAGCGCGCCGCGCCGGCCTACGAACGCGCCGCCTGGCTGCAGCGCGAGATCGGCGCGCGGCTGTTGGCGCGCCTCGACGTCATCAAGCTCGTGCCGACCAGGGTTCTCGATCTCGGCTGCGGCAGCGGCTATTGCACGCGCGCCCTGCGCAAGCGCTACCGCCAGACCGAGGTGATCGGTCTCGATATCGCGCCGGCGATGTTGCGCGCGGCGCGCCGCCGCGACGGCTGGTGGCGGCGCAACCGCTGGCTGGGCGGCGACGCCGAGCGCCTGCCGTTCGCCGCCGCCAGCTTCGACATGGTGATCTCCAATCTCAGCCTGCAATGGTGCGATCCCGAGCGGGTGTTCCCGGAGGTCGCGCGTGTGCTGCGTCCCGGCGGTCTGTTTATGTTCACCAGCTTCGGGCCCGATACCCTGCGCGAACTGCGCCACGCCTGGGCGGCGGTCGACGGCGCGCCGCACGTGCACGGTTTCATCGACATGCACGACCTGGGCGACGCGCTGATGCGCGCGCGCCTGGCCGAACCGGTGATGGACGTCGATCGGCTGACGCTGACCTATAAGGATGTCATGAGCCTGTTGCGCGAACTCAAGGACATCGGCGCGCACAACGTCGCCCATGACCGCCCGCGCGCGCTCACCGGCAAGGACCGGTTCGCGCGCTTTCGCGCCGCCTACGAGGCGAAGGCGCGCGACGGCCGCATCCCGGCCACTTATGAGGTCGTGTACGGCCAGGCTTGGGGCCCGCCGGCCGCGTCCGCCGGCGTGGCCGTGCCGCTGACCCAACTGCGCCGGCCGGGAAAATAGATTAAACACCCAACGCAAAGACGCCAAGACGCAAAGAAAGGCTTTATTGGGTTAACCCATAGAACCTTGCTTTTTTGTTTTCCTTGGCGCCTTCGCGCCTTTGCGTTGAGTTTTTTCGAGGTAGTTTTGCTATGAACCACGCATGGTTTGTTACCGGCACCGACACGAACGTCGGCAAGACCCTGGTGAGTTGCGCGCTGTTGCACGCGCTGCGCGCGCGCGGCCTGAGTGCTGTCGGCATGAAGCCGGTGGCGAGCGGCTGTCATTCGACCGCCGATGGCATGCGCCATAGCGATGCCGAGGCGCTCACGGCGGCGAGCAGCGTTTCTCTCGAATACGCCGCGGTCAATCCCTATGCGCTGCGCGCCGCCACCGCGCCGCACCTGGCGGCGCAAGCCGAAGGCGTCACGATTTCGATCGACACGATTACCAAGACATTTGTGCAATTGCAGGCGCGCGCCGAGGCGGTGGTGGTGGAAGGCGTGGGCGGCTGGATAGTGCCGATCGACGCCACCCACACCATGGCCGACGTCGCGGCGCGCCTGCGCCTGCCGGTGGTGCTGGTGGTCGGCATCCGCCTGGGTTGTCTCAATCACGCGCTCCTGACCGCGGCGGCGATCGAGCATGCCGGTTGCCGCCTGGCCGGCTGGGTGGCGAATCACTTATCGAACGATGCCGACGGCGCATTAGAAGGTTATGTCGCGGCGCTGCGCGAACGCCTGGCGGCGCCGTTGCTGGGGGAGATTCCTTATATGGATGAAGCGCACACCGATCCGGCCGTTGCCGCGCGGTGCTTGAGTGTTGAGACCTTGCTTGATTAGGTATATCAAAACCCGACCAAAGCCCTCGGTTTAACGCGCGGCCAAGCAGCCCGATGAAATGTCCGGTTTTTCAGTAACCTGCGGTGCGGCATGGAGATGAATGTCAATTTCCCGACACGCTTCAAACACACGCGCTGTTTGAAAAATTCCGCGCGGCAAGAGCCGCAATCTTGTTGGGCATGTCGAAAATCGGCCGGGATGACCGGTCTGAGATATTGCAGCGGTTCCGTCCGTATGATAGCGTGCGCGCGCTATTTTCGTCGGAGCAAGCCGGCCATGAGGCCTTGAATCCGGCCGGGAAAACAGCCAAGAACTCGGCCCGCGCATCGCCGGCGCGCAAAAATACGAAATGAATTTGAACGCGCGGTTCGAACCGCGCGTCACCAAGAATTATAAATTTTTCAGCTACTGGAGAATCAAGGCATGTCCACACCGCAACGCACCAGACTTATCGGCGCCGTCCGCAACCTGTTTGCGGGCCTGTCCCTGGCGCTCGTTTCCGGCCTCGCCTACGGCGCCTACGGCCTCAATCTCCAGCCGCCGGCCTCGCCGATCGCCGAAGAGATCCTGGGCCTGCACAACATGATCATGGTGATCTGCCTGATCATCTTCGTGGTCGTATTCGGCTTCATGTTTTACTCGATCTTCGCGCACCGCAAGAGCCGCGGCCACAAGGCCGCCACCTTCCACGAAAGCACCACCATCGAGATCGTCTGGACCGCCATCCCGTTCCTGATCCTGGTCGGCATGGCCATCCCGTCCACCGCCACGCTGCTCAAGATGGAAGACACCAAGAGCCAGGCCGACATCGTCATCAAGGTCACCGGCTATCAATGGAAGTGGCGTTACGAATATCCCGACCACGACGTCAGTTTCTTCAGCACCCTCTCCACCCCGCGCGACCAGATCGAGAACAAGGCCAAGAAAGGCGACAATTACCTATTAGAGGTCGACAACCCGGTGGTGATCCCGGTCGGCAAGAAGGTGCGCTTCCTGGTGACCGCCAACGACGTGATCCACGCCTGGTGGGTGCCGCAACTGGGCGTCAAGAAGGACGCCATCCCCGGTTTCTTGAACGAGACCTGGGCGATTGCCAACAAACCCGGAACCTACCGCGGCCAGTGCGCCGAGTTGTGCGGCAAGGACCACGGCTACATGCCGATCGTGGTCGAGGCGGTGGAGCAGGATAAATTCACCCAATGGGTCGGCGCCCAGAAGGCCCAGGCGCAGGCGGCGGCCGCCGATGTCGGTAAGCAATGGACCAAGGCCGAACTGCTCGCCAAGGGCGAGAAGGTTTACGCCCAGTGCGCGGCCTGTCACGGCGCCAAGGGCGAGGGTGTCGCCACCTTCCCGAAACTGACCGGTAGCAAGATCGCCACCGGCCCGGTCGCCGACCACATCAAGATCGTGCTCTAGGGCAAGCCCGGCACCGCCATGCAGGCGTACGCAGGCCAGATGAACGTCGCCGATATCGCCGCGGTCGTGACCTACGAACGCAACGCCCTCGGCAACAAGACCGGCGACGTGGTGCAACCTGCCCAGGTCAAGGCGCTGCGCTAACCACCGCTGTCGAACCCGAATCCACGCGAATTCCGGCTTTAGGAGATTAACAAAATGGCACAAGCTCAAGCACACCACGACGAGCATCCCACTGG
>JACREH010000078.1 GCA_016218345.1 Gammaproteobacteria bacterium
TTCGTGCTGGCGCACGAGGCGCTGCATTGCGCGCTCGCGCATTTCGCGCGCCGCCAGCACCGCGTCAAGCACCGCTGGGACCTGGCCTGCGATCTCGCCATCAACCCGCTGCTGATCGGCGAGGGCCTGAAGCCGCCACCGAACGCGCTGGTTGTGCCGGGTTTCGAGGACATGACCGCCGAGGAGATTTATCCCTGTCTCGACGAGAACGACGAGCAGGAGACCATGGACCGGCATGTCTATGACGAATCCGATGGCAACAGCGATTCAGCGAGCGGTGGCCAGCCCGACCCGGCGCGTGACGGGGGCGGCCGGCGGCAACCGCCGCCGCTCTCGGCAACCGAGCGCGACGCCTTGGCGGTGCAGTGGCAGCAGCGCCTGGCGGGCGCGGCCCAGCAGGCGCAGCAGGCCGGCAAGCTGACCGGGGCGATGGCGCGGCTGGTGGATCATCTGTTGCAGCCGCAACTGCCGTGGCGCATGTTGCTGGCGCGTTACCTGACCGCGGTCGCGCGCGACGACTACAGCTTCACGCGCCCGAGCCGGCGCGAGGGCGCGGCGATTCTGCCGAGCCTGCGCAGCAGCCAGGTGGAGTTGACGGTGGCGATCGACACCAGCGGCTCGATCAGCCGCGACGAGTTGAACGCGTTTCTGGCCGAGGTCAACGCCCTCAAGGGCCAAGTGCGCGCGCGTATCACCCTGCACGCCTGCGACAGCCGGCTGGCGGCGGCCGGGCCGTGGGTGTGCGAGCCGTGGGAGGAGTTGACGCTGCCCGGCGAGTTGCCCGGCGGCGGCGGGACCAGCTTCGTGCCGGTGTTCGAATGGAGCGCGCGCCAGGATCGCGCCCCCGATCTGCTGGTGTATTTCACCGACGCCCAGGGCGAGTTTCCGGCGCGCGCGCCGGAGTTTCCGGTGCTGTGGCTGGTCAAGGGCAAGGCCCAGCCGCCGTGGGGCCGGCGTATTCAGTTAAATTAATTTTAGCCGCAGATGAACGCAGATTCACAAAGATTGATGGGATAACCCTAAAATCATCTGTGTTTATCCGTGGCTGAGTTTTGAAATAGTAGATTATGGAATTAGCCAGCGAAGACAGTCTGCGGCTGCACGTGCTGCTCAAGAACGTCGAGGCGATTCGCATCGACGAGAACTCCCTGAGCGTGTACGGCCTGTCCGAACGCGGCGAGGCCAAGGTCGCGCTCAATCCCAACTGTCGGCCGGACCGCTACCTCAAGGCGGTGCGCGAATTCCTGTCCGGCGCGGTGCTCGGTTCGCCGGGCGGCTATCCGCTGCACTTGAATCGCTGGACGCGCATGGGCCAGGCGCGCGACGCCAATCTCGCCGAGCTGCTGCTGCTCGGCGAACCGGAGGCGGTGTCGGCGGTGGCGCACGCAGTGGGCCTGAGCGACGAACTCGCGCGCCGGGTGTGGTGGATCGCGCCCACTTCCGAAAACGCCCGGCGCATGCTCGAACGCGCGGCGGTGGTGAGCGGTACGATGGGCCGGATTCTCGCCGCCCATCTGGTCGAACACCTGGCGTTCGAGACCGATCCTTATCTGATGATCGAAAGCGTGCGCCGGGTGTTGCAACCGGGATTGATCGACGCGGCGACCCGCCAGAATTTATGGGACAAGGGCGCCAAGCAACCAGCCTACCGCGTCGGATTTCTGGCGGCCCTGCCGCACGACCTACCCGGGCCGCGGGCGGCGCGTGCCGATTCCAATGAACCGCAGGCCGCGCTGGCGCCATTGCTGGCCGGCGGCAACCCATTCGCGCGGCTCATGGCCCAGACGCTGTCCGGGCCGGGACAGGATTTTCTCGACGCCTGTCAGGCGGCGTTGCAGCGCCCGAGCCAGCAAGCCGTGGTGGTGGCCGTGCTGAACGTGCTCGGCGAGTATTTTCAGGCGGCACGCGCGGGCGCGCCGAACGCGCGCGACATCGCCGACATTGTGCGGGTGGCGGAACAGTCGGTGGCGAGCGCCACCGACATCCCGGCGCTGGCGGAGTTGCTGCACGGCGCGCCGGCGCTTGCGGCCGAGTGCCGGGCGCTCGTCGCCTTGAGCCATGTGAGCGAGGCGGCCGTGACCGACATCTTGGCGCGCACCACCGCCGAAGGCAGCCTGCTGCGCCGCAAGCTCGAGCCGGCCACGGCGCCGGTGCTGGCCGCGCTGGCGACGTTGCGCGGCGCGTCATGACCGACGGCCGCGGCATCCGCATCGTCAAGACCGCGCTCAGCGTGCGCGTGCGCGTCGCCATGGCGTTGCTGGAAGCGCGCCTCGGTGAACTCGCGGCCGGTGGCGGCGCGAACCTGGCGGCGCGGATCGACGAGCTGGTGCGCCGGGAAAAGCTCGGCTATTACCCGGCGCTCGATTATTTCGGGCAACGCGACGGCATCGACCGCGGCCTGCTGGCAGCGGTCGAAGAAACCGCGCGGTTCGTGCGCGACTACGCAGCCAACGAGGCGCGCACCCGGCTATGGCCGGTGTTCTCGCAGGTGCGCGTGGTGAATACCCAGTCGCCGTGCTTCGCGCTGCCGGGCGTGCGCATCGCCCAGCCGGACGCGCTGGCGGCGCTTGCGCGCCATTACACGCCCAATCTGGTGAAGATCGATCTGCTGGTGTCGTCGCTGCAAAAGGGCGGGAGCGGCGAGGGTGCCGAGCGGGCCGCGGCCCAGAAGGCCGATTGGTGGCTGCGCGACTCGTTCGAGTCGGTCGAGGTGAGCGACGCGCGGGCGGTCGCGGAGTGAGGGACTAAAAAAACAATACCGGCGGAACCGAATGTTCGCCAGCTTAGAACCTATCCCAAAAAAGATTTCAATGGCGGAAAAACTGCTCCTGCGTTTTCCGCACTTCCGCCATCCATGGCGGGCATAGGTTGGGTTAGGCGCAACGCGCCGTAACCCAACGATTTGTTGGGTTTCGCTTTGCTCAACCCAACCTACCCGGGTATTTTGAGACAGGTTCTAGTCGGGCGTGCGGAGGATTACTTCTTGACCCAGGTTTCGAAACCGGCGGTCTGCTTTTCCCAACCGGCGGTGTAGCCGGCGTCATAGGCGTCGTTGTGACGCTGTTCTTCGCGCTTGGGGTTGTGCAGAAAGCCGGTGGCCCAGCCGTTGATGTATTCGGGATCGACGCCCTTCTTTTCCATTTTGTCGATGGCTTCGTAATAGGCATTGCTCATAGCTGCGACTCCTGCTGACTTGGATTTCGCGTATGGTAAAGCATCGCCTGCGGGCGTTCAAAACCCGCGGTGACCGCCGAATCCACGGTCGCGCGCGCAACTCCCCGAAGACGCACGGGTTTTTCGACGTTCCTCTCGATGGGGATAGACCAGGCTATCACCTAATAGATAGGCGCGCGACGTCGGAAAACCCGCTTGCCGCGCCCGGCCGGGCGTGTAACGCTAGATTGCAAGCCGGCATCCACCCGGTGTTTTGATAGGAACACGCATGCGCTTTAAAGTGATTGTCGGCGACGAGGTGTTCGCGATCGAGGTGCCAGCCGGCAGGCTGCAAGACGGCGCGGAATTTTTCGCAAAAATGGATCGCGACATGGACCAGGGCTGGCAGATGAGCCGCGACTTCGTCGAGTGCCCCGATCAACTGCAACGCTGCCAGATCGTCGCCGACAAACTGCTCACCGGCATCCAGAACGGCAACGAGGCCACCGCCATGCTGATGGCGGCGTATATCGTCGCGCGCATGCCGGGCGCGGTCGGCGTGGACATAGACACCAGCGGTGAAATCCAAGGCACCGAACTGTTGTACGCTTAACCGAACGGCCGCGCGATGAAAACTTCATGACCGACCGAAACCAGACGCAGCTCCCGGGCGCGCGCATCAAGGAACTGAAGCCGCTGAGCTTCATCTACGAAATCGCCGGTGCGCTCAAGCCGGACATCTGCCACGAGGCGATCCGGCGCTTCGAGGAAAAGGCCGACCAGCAAAACACCGGGCGCATCGGCGGCGGCCAGGCCGAGGAAAGCGCCGTCAAGAAAACCACCGATATTTTCATCAGCGGCCGCGACGACTGGCGGGACATCGACGGCCTGCTGCGCCAGTCGCTGGCCGGCGGCCTGCGCGAAGTGGCCATGATGTATCCGTTCTTCGGCGTCAACCGCTTCAAGGACATCGGTTATAACCTGCAACGCTACCGGCCGGGCGAGTACTACCACTGGCACGTGGACAGCGGACCGGGCGAGTTCATGGCCCGGCAACTGGTGGCGCTCTGGTATCTGAACGATGTCGCGGGCCCGGGCGGCGAGACCGAGTTCGCGCTGCAAGACGTCAAGGTAACGCCGCAGGAAGGCAAGCTGGTACTGTTCCCGCCGTTCTGGACCCACATCCACCGCGCCGCGACCGTCGAGCAGGGCGTCAAGTACATCGCCACGACGTGGGTGTGTTTTGCGTAAGAACTAAATTGCTTTGAACCGCCAAGGCGCCAAGAACGCCAAGTTGTTGCGGTACGGGCCGATTCAGGCGGCTTTACGGCGCTTCATCGCCTGATCAAGGTCATACGTTGCCTGCAAGTTCATCCAAAGCTTCGCGGAGGTGCCCAGTGCCTTGGCAAGGTCCAGCGCCGCTTCGGCCGAAACCCCGCGCTTGCCCTTGATGAGCTCGTTCAGTCGGGCGCGGGTCCAGCCGAGCTTCTTGGCGAACGCCATCTGGGTAACACCAGCGGGCCTGAGAAACTCCTCCAGGAGAACCTCGCCGGGGTGAAACGGATTCTTGGGCTGTCTCATCGCTAACACTCCTGCGCGTCAGATTCAGTGGTAATCGGTCACCTGAACGTCATTGGCATTGCCGCCATCCCACCGGAACAGGATGCGCCACTGATCGATGATTCGGATCGCGTAGAAACCCGCGAGCCGCCCTTTCTTTGCCTCCAACCGGTTCCCCGGCGGGGTGCGTAGGTCCATGAGTTCCGCAGCGTCGTGCAGATACAGCAATTTTCGCCGTGCCGCCCGCTTCAACTCGGGAGGAAACTGGCGCACCTCTTTCGAGGTCCTGTCATAGAACAAATCTTCAGCAAGCCGATTGCCAAAGCTCTCAATCATTGTTTCGATGTTATCAGATAGTGATAATCTAGAAAGCGTTATTTTGCCGATCCCGGCGTGTTTTGCGCTCAGCCTGTGGTTTTGGCCGTCGCGCGTAACGCTGGCTGGGGTAGCTGGCTAGGGACATGGTGAGTGTCGCCGGAGACGATACAATGAAACCATGTTAGCCATCGTCCTCCTGACGCTCGTTTGCGTCGTTACCTACACCTTCGAGATCGTGTTCGGTCTGGCCGGCACGATCTTGATGCTGCCGTTGCTGAGTTTTCTGTACGACACCAAGACGCTGGTGATCTACTCGGTGTTGCCGCAGATCCTGGTGGCGGCCATCGGCCTGATGCGCTCACCCAAGCAGGTGAACCGGCGATTCATGGTTGGGATGGTGGCGTTCGCCGGCCTGGGCGCGGTCGCGGGGTTCGTGCTGTTTTATTATTTCTCGGCGAGCGTGTTTCAAATGCTGCTCGCCTCGGCGATCACGGCGGCCGGCCTGTACCTGGTCGCCGCCCCGCACCGCACCCGGATCGGCCCGGCCGGCATGCGCGTGCTGGACACGCTCGCCGGCACGTCGCAGGCGCTGTTCGGCATCAGCGGGCCGATCGCCATGACGCGGCTGCTGGCGACCTTCGAGACCAAGGCCGAGGTGCGGCACTACGCGTTTGCGTTTTTTCTGGCCATGAACGGCCTGCGCGCGGTCGAATACCTGCTGCACGGCACCTATACCGACGAAATTCTGGAGATGATGCTGTTCAGCGTCCCGTTCCTGGCAATCGCGCTCTGGTTCAGCAACCAGCTGCACCTGCGCGTCAACGAGCGCGGCTTCCGGCGGGTGGTGGCGTGGGCCGTATTGGGCGGCGGGATTTCATTGTTCTACCGCTGAAACCTCCCTCTACCTATAATTGTGTCCATGCTCCTGCCGCTGAAAGCCGTACTTACCCTCGACCAGCTTCAAGGCACGCGCGAGCTGCTGGCGCGCGTGAAATTCGTGGACGGCAAGGCCTCCGCCGGCCTGGCCGCCACGCGCGTGAAACACAACCAGGAAGCGGATCGGCAGGCGGCGGAAATACAGACGCTCGACAACCTGGTGATGGGCAGTCTCGTGCGCCATCCGGTGTACCGCGCGGGTGCACTGGCGCTGAAAGTGGCGACGCCGTTTTATGCGCGCTACACGCCCGGCATGCGCTATGGCAACCACGTGGACGACCCCATCATGGGCACCGACGAGGGACTGTACCGCACCGACATCGCCATCACGATCTTTTTGAACGATCCGGCGAACTATGACGGCGGCGAGCTGGTCATCAACACCGCTTTCGGCGAGCAGCAGGTAAAGCTACCGGCGGGCGACGGCGTGATGTACCCGGCGTCGAGCCTGCACCGCGTCGCCGAGGTGACGCGCGGCGAGCGTCTCGTGGCGGTCACCTGGGTACAGAGCCTGGTGCGCGACCCGGCGAAACGCGAGCTGCTGTACGACCTCAACCAGGCGCGCGAGCGCCTGCTCAAGGAGGCGCCGGACAGCCCGGACACGGCGCGCATCAATACCGTGTACGTCAACCTGGTGCGCATGTGGTCGGATATATAGAAAGTATGGCCACAGATAAACGCAGATGAACCCTAATCATAATTGATGATCCAAATAAAAAATCGCTTCCACTATCCGTATTGATCCGTGTTCATCTGTGGCTAATTTTTACGTCTTTGTATCAAAAACTCATACAAAGGTTCTTTCAGCATGAAACCGAAGATCACCAAGAGCGACGCCGAGTGGAAGTCGCAGCTGACCCCCGAGCAATACCGGATCGCTCGCGAGAAGGGCACCGAGCGCGCATTCACCGGCCAGTATCACGACTGCAAGGAGCCGGGGGTGTATCGGTGCGTGTGTTGCGGGGTGGAGCTGTTTAACTCCGCGACCAAATACGATTCCGGCAGCGGCTGGCCGAGTTTTTACCGGCCGCTGAATTCCGAGAACATCGCCGAGCACGAGGACACCAGCCTGTTCATGCGCCGTACCGAGGTGATGTGCGCGCAATGCGGCGCCCATCTCGGGCATGTGTTCCCGGACGGTCCGCAACCGACCGGCCTGCGGTATTGCATCAATTCCGCATCGCTCAAACTGGAAAAGAAAGATTAGCCGCAGATGAACGCGGATAAACGCAGATATTTTCGTAACACAGGCCTGGAATCGTGATCGCTACAAGCGACGCGGACTGGAGTTGCATTACCGCAAAATCCGCGTTTATCCGCGTTCATCTGCGGCCAACGAGTAGTATTACCTCATCTTCACGATCCAGTGCGGTGCGTCCGGCCTTGTTCTGCGTGGGCGATCCCGTGATAATGCTGAGAGTGTTATCCACCTAGCCGGAGCCGGGACCATGAAACAAATCGAGCACGCCCTGGAAGTATTGATATTCAACAGCCGCTGGCTGCTGGCGCCGTTTTATCTGGGCCTGGTGGTTTCGGTCGCGCTGTTGCTGGTCAAGTTCGGCCAGGAATTTTTTCACATGTTGCCGACCATTTTCACCTCCAGCGAAAGCGACGTGATACTTGCGGTCCTTACGCTGGTGGACATGTCGCTGGTGGCGAACCTGCTGATCATCATCATCTTCAGCGGCTACGAGAACTTCGTGTCCAAGATCGATACCGGCGGCCACGAGGACCGGCCGGACTGGATGGGCAAGGTGGATTTCTCCGGGCTCAAGGTCAAGCTCATCGCCTCGATCGTGGCGATCTCGGCGATCGAACTCTTGAAGGCGTTCGTGAACGTCACCAGTGTCGGCAACCCGGGGGATCCGGGCGCCTGGACGGTGGCCGACAAGCAACTGGCCTGGAAGGTCGGCATCCATTTCGTGCTGATCGTGTCCGGCGTGCTGTTCGCGATCATGGATCGGGTCGCCGAGGGCACCAAGAGCCACGGCAAGCATTAATTTGCCAAGTTCGGGAGATTGCGGCCATGACTGACGCGGAGCCCTCCAAGGAAGAACGCATTTTGCGCGCCGTGAAAATGGCGCTCACCAACGTCATCAAAGACACCGCCACCCCGGCCGGCATGCGTCACCCGCTGTCAGACGGCACCATTCAGGATTTACGCCAGTGCCTGGCGCTGATCAGCGCGCGCGAACGCGAATTGGCCGAGTCCGCCGGCCGGCCGCAGGCCCGGCGCCCGCACTACGTCGACGAACCCGCGCCGCAAAAGGAAGTCGTGGTGAAATTTCAGAAAACCACGAAGGACAAACCCAAGGGTAACTAGTGACCGTTTTTGGCAACGGGTTGAACGATGGTATTCAACTGGGCTAGATGGATCGCAGGTGACCGCAGTAAGGAGTAAAATGAGCCGTTCAATAATTAATCTCTTCGTACCCTTTCCCTGATGAACCGAGCGTATTTTCTCGCTCATTTTCTTGTCGTTTTACTGGCCTTACTGAAAAGCCAACTGGCGCTCCTCGTTTTTTTGCCTGCCTATGCCATAGCGGCAATTCTGGCTAAACGCTATTTAACAGGAAAACTTGGTAAGACTAAGCGTGATTTCTTTCTAGGTAATCTGAAGGCAGCATCAATTCAGGCATTGGTGTTTGTTTCTCTAGCGCTGCTTGAATGGCTTATCCTGAACTTACTCGTGAAAATTCCAACACCTGGCGCAACGCTTATTGTTAGCGCGCTTGTTGGTTCGACGTTCGTATTTTTTTTGATATTTATCACATTAAATTGGTACCGCCAACGTACCTAGTAGTAGCTGTGTGTATGTGGTTAACGATCCGCTAAACGGTGTCAGGGCCAAGTTGAACCGACCTGACTTTAACGCACACCTCTTTTTTCTCTGTGTTCTCCGCGTCTTTGCGGTAAGTAATAGTTGATATTCTTCCTGTATTTCAATGGGCTGTCTTTCGGAAAGGGGTTTTAGGGTTTTGACGTCCGCCCCTTGAGTCGCACCGAGCACCGGAGGTCGGCGAGGACAAGGCTCGATAGGGGCGCGCCCGGGAGGCGCGCGTTTTTCGCAGTACACGGACGTACTGTCGAAAAACCCCCTCGCTGACCGAGGGGCGCAGGGCACCCCACCTCCACGCGTATGCGTGGAGGTGGGGTGCGACGAAGGGGCAAATGTCTTTGGTTACTTTCCGCGAAAGGAAAGTAACCCGTGCGCGCGGCGGAACGCGCATCGAATAACAGTATCGCGGGAGCGATACAAATTAATACCCGCCCTTCCGCATGCTCTCCGGCAGCCCGGCGATCTTGCCGGCCTGTTTCGAGGGATTGCCGGGAAACAGGTCGAACAGCGTCTTGTTGTCGACCTTGCGGCCCGGCCACTTTTCCTGCATGGCCTTGAGGATCGCGCGGTTGTTCGGCTGCTCGTCGTTATTGTTGATATAGGCGTCGCGCAAATAGTCGATCACGTCCCAGTGCTCCTGGGTGAGCGTGAGCCCGTCGCTTTGAGCGATCGTTTCGGCCACGGTTTTATCCCAA
>JACREH010000080.1 GCA_016218345.1 Gammaproteobacteria bacterium
AAGGTGTACGCCAACCAGGCGCCGGAAACGCCGCAGGATATCGGCGCCGCCGACGGCGGCGACGGCTTCAAAGACCCGACGTTGCTGCCGACCACCCCGACACCGCTCGAAAGCGGCATCCCGGGGCTGACACCGCCGAAGAAATAGTTGATAAGCGCAAAGGAACCTCTGAAAAAAGAGCTGCCGTTCGCCCTGAGCCTGTCTAGGGGTGACCGGCAAGCCTCTGAATTTCAGAGGCTCCGATTCGCTCGTGGTTCGACAAGCTCACCACGAGCGGACTCTTTCAGAGATTCCCCAGGTAAGGACGCTTCCTTGCTCGCCGTGCCAACGGCGAGCGGGGATGGTTGCTGGCGGTTTGATTAGAACCTATCTCAAAATTCCTGCAAATGTTCGTGTCGCCCATGGCCGTCATTCCCGCGAAGCTTGTCCCCGGCTAGAACGGGGAGCGGGAATCCAGTATTTTCAGGTATTTTCTGGATGCCCGCCTCCGCGGGCATGACGAACAATTTGCCACGTACCGAATTTGAGATGGGTTCTAATAAACACGGTCACTTCTTCGAACACTTGCCGTTCTTCTTCATGCCCTGGCACATGCCGTACATGTACAGCGAGTGATCGGCGACAACGAAATCGGCCTTCTCGGCGATCTTGCGCTGGCGCTCCTCGATTGCCGGATCGTAGAACTCGAATACCTTGCCGCACTCCAGGCACACCATGTGATCGTGGTGGCTGCCCTCGTTGATCTCGAACACCGACCGCCCACCCTCGAAATTATGGCGAATCACCAGGCCGGCGCCTTCGAACTGGGTGAGCACGCGATACACGGTGGCCAACCCCACCTCCTCGCCGGCATCGAGCAGCGCCTTGTAGACGTCCTCGGCAGTCATGTGTCGCACCTTGGCGGCCTCGAGGATCCCCAGGATCTTGAGCCGCGGCAGGGTGGCTTTGAGACCGGCCTTTTTGAGATCGGCGCTTTCGGTCATGATGTCTCGCTGCGAGGGTTGGTAGGCCGGCGCGGGGATGACCCAGCCCGGCCCATGCGCTATGATGGCGCCAGTGTAAATCAGCCCGAGTTAATTCCCAAATGTACAAATACCCGGCGATCCTCCTCCTGGCCTTGACGCTCTCAGCGTGCGTGTCGACCTATCGCGCCGACGTTCAGCAAGGCAACGTCGTCACCGCCGAGATGGTCGGCGCGCTCAAGCCCGGCATGACCAAGCGCCAAGTGCGCTATGCGCTCGGCACGCCGCTCGTCGCCGACCCGTTCCACAAAGACCGCTGGGATTATGTGTATTCATTCCAGAAAGGCAGCGGCAAGCGCAACCAACAACAACTGACCCTGATCTTCCAGGACGACGCCCTGGTGACGATCGAGGGCGATCTGGCCCAGGCCGCCCGCACAAACCCCTAAAACGAAATTAACCGCCAAGAACGCCAAGTTTTATATCGCTGAAACTCTTTCCCCCTCTCCCCCACCCCTCTCCCGCGAGGGGAGAGGGGAGTTGCAACCCACTCAAATTTCAACAGCACAAAAATAGTCTTTCTTGGCGTCTTGGCGGTTCAAAATCTTATTCATTAGCCTTCCGCAGCACCGGATTCAACCGCGCTTGCCGGCCCGGCGCGCGCGTTGCCGGCGCGCTTCCTTGGGATCGGCCGGCAACGGCCGGTAAATCTCCACGCGATCCCCGGCCTGAACGACATCGCCGAGCCGCGTCAGGTGTCCGAAGACGCCGACCCGATTCACGCGCAGGTCGATTTCGGGAAATTCCCGCAGGATTCCGCTCGCTTCGATGACCTCGGCGACGGTCGTGCCCGGCGCGACCGTGAGCGCGACCAGCCGTTGACGCGCGGCAATCGCGTAGACGACTTCCACGCCGAGCGGACCGGACTCAGCGTTGGCCATGCAGTTGCTCGGCGCGCCGCCGGAAACTGTCCACCAGATCGTTGGCGATGCGACTGAACACCGGCCCCATGACCAGCCCGAGCATGGCGTTGGAGAATTCGAACTCCATATCCAAGGACACCTTGCAGGCGCGTTCGTCGAGCGCCAAAAAACTCCAATAACCGAACAGATGCTTGAACGGCCCCTCGACCAGGCGCATCTCGATCATCTTGTCGGTCTGCATGCGATTGATGGTGGTGAAGGTCTTGTGGACGCCGCTGTGGGCGATCTCGATCGCCGCCGCTACGCTGTCTTCGTCACGCGACAGGATGCGACTGCCGCCGCACCACGGCAGGAACTGGCTATACGACTCGACATCGGCCACCAGCACGAACATTTCATGGGCGCTGTACGGGACCAGCGCCGACTTGCGGATCGTGCTCATATTCTGCGAAAAGACGAACGGCGCGGAGCGTAGCAGGGCTTCATAAAAACAGCCGGATGTTATAGAGCAGCACGAACAACAGCGCCGGGATGATCAGCCGGCTGAGCCACAACCACAGGTCGAACGTGCACGGCGAGCGCAGGCGCAGCGCGGCGCGCGCCAATTCCGGGCGCAGTTTCCAGCCGGCGAACCAGGATAGCAGCAGCGCGGCCACCACCACCAGCACATGGCTGGTGAGCAGCTGGACGATATCGAACGCACCCAGGGCGCGGCTGGCGCCGAACAGCGTGAACGAGAACTCCCAGGCGTTGAAAGACAGAATGGCCACGATCCCCAGACCCCAGGCCAGCAGTCCGCACAGCACGACGGCGTTGCGACGGGTAAGCAAATAGCGTTCCTCGAGCCAGGTGAGCGCCGGTTCGATCAGACCGATGGCACGCAACCAGGCGGCCATCATCAGCAGCGCGAAGAAAATGATCAATATCATGCGGCCGAGCGGCAGGTGCTCGAGCGCCGCCGGCAGCGCCTGAAACACCAGCGCCGCGCCGGACATCGGCGCGACCCCACCGGCGAATAAAATGGCGTAGATCGCGACGCCGGCCATCAGGCCGGCGAGCGTGTCGATCGCCGCCACCGCGACCGATATCTTCACCAGCCGGGTATCCTCGCGGGCATGGGCGCCGTACATGAGCAGCACGCCCATGCCGAGACCGAAGGTGAAGAATGCATCGCCGAGCGCGATCAGCACGCCCTCGCCGGTGAGTTGCACGAAATCGGGATAGAGCAGGTGTTCGAGGGCCGCGAGGAACTCGCCGGAATACCCGGCATAGCCGAGCAGCACGATCAACAGGCTGAACAGCATGGGCGTGAGGTAGCGGGCCACGGCCTCCAGGCCGCGATGCAGGCCGCGCGCCACCACCAGCATGGTCATGGTCAGAAACAACGCATGCCAAAACAGTTGCTTCTCGGCGTCGCGCACGAACCCCGAAAACATCGTGCCGGCGCCGTCCACGGTCAGGTTCTGGAGCGCGCCGCCGGCGGCGCGCGCGGCATAGGCCAAAAACCAGCCGCCGATCACGCAGTAATAGACCAGCACCAGAAAACCGATCAACACGCACAGCGCGCCCAACGTCCGCCAGGCCGGTCGGGCGCGCGCCTGTCGGGCCAGCACGCCCAGGCTCTTGACCGGCGACTGCCGGCCGAGACGGCCGAGCATGAGTTCGGTCACGATCAGCGGGATGCCGAGCAGCGCCACCCAGACGAGATACATCGCCAGAAACGCGCCACCGCCGTACAGGCTGAGGTGCACCGGGAACAACCAGATGCTGTTGAGGCCGACGGCGAACCCGCCGGCCGCCAGGATGAACAACCCCGGCGACGCCCAATAGCCGTGGACGGATTCACGCAGTTTTATTTTTATCATTCCCGCCTCCCGCCTGACGAATGAGCGAACCGCCAAGACCGCACGATACCTGTTATTATAGTAATGTGCGACGCAGCGCCACGCCACACGGGTATCCCTGAATATAGCGGCGCCTTGATAGCATCCCATCCTGGAAAGTCCCGCAGCGGAACGACACATGAACAACAAGGCCGAAAAACCCGCGCCGGCGCTGATCGCCAAAAACCGCAAGGCCTGGCACGACTATTTCATCGAGCAAAAATTCGAGGCCGGCATGGCACTCGAAGGTTGGGAGGTGAAAAGCCTGCGCGCCGGCCGCGCCCAGCTCAAGGAAAGCTACGTGGTCGTGGAGCGCGACGAGATTTTTCTGGTGGGGGCGCATTTCTCGCCGCTGGTCTCGGCCTCCACCCACGTCCGGCCCGATCCGACGCGCACCCGCAAACTGCTGCTGCACCGCGACGAGATCAGGAAACTCATCGGCTCGGTGGAGCGCAAGGGCTACACCCTGATCCCGCTGGAACTCTATTGGAAACGCGGCCGGGCCAAGCTCGAGATCGGCCTGGCCAAGGGCAAGCAACTGCACGACAAGCGCGAGAGCATCAAGAAGCGCGAGACCGAGCGCGAAACCGCGCGCGCCCTGCGGCGCGGTTGAGGGCGGCGCTGGCGTCATGCGCTTGAAAACCGTCGTCGGCAGCCCGATATTCCGGCTCACGAACCGCTTGAAATGGCATACGCCGGCGGCATCGGATACACTGACAGCGTTTCAACTCGGGGGTGACACGGCTTCGACGTGGGTCATGAAGTCTCCGGGGCATGCCGAGGGGCAGAGCACCTCGTAAATCCAACTGCAAAACCATAGTTGCCAACGACGACAACTACGCTCTAGCGGCTTAATCCCCGCTAGCCTCTCGCCCGAGCCGCGCCCGTAGGATTGGGGTCGAGGGGTCATCAAATCGGGACCGCGCCGGTTCGTGCCTGTTGGGCCGGCGTCAAATCAATAGCAGGCTAAGCGCTACGATGACCCTGTCTGCCGGGGAGCGGAGCGTCAAATAAATGGCAGACTACGCATGTAGATCCGGACGATGGAGTACTTACGGACGCGGGTTCAATTCCCGCCACCTCCACCAATACGAAAACCCCCGGCCGGTTCCGGCCGGGGGTTTTTCTTTTCCGGCACGCCTCTCGGTTGCATATCGATCGGCCCGCGACCTGCGCCATTGACGCCCACGCGGGCCTGCGTTAGCGTTTCGCATAGTACGTCGCCCCTCGTGAGGACCGCCATGCCGAAAAAACCCGCCCTGCCCGATTTCGAGGCCGCGCTGTCGGAGCTCGAAAAGCTCGTGAAAAAAATGGAATCGGGCGAACAAAACCTGGAGCAGGCGCTAGCGTCGTTTCAACGCGGCATCGAACTTACCCGCGTCTGCCAGAAGGGCCTCAAGGACGCCGAACAGCGCGTCGAGAAACTGCTCGCCGAATCCGGCGAGGTTAACGTCGCGCCCTACAAAGACGAAGACCTGGACGGCGCTTGAATCGCTTCGAACAGACCTTGACCCGCTACCGGGAACGGGTCGAGCGGGCCTTGGATCGTTATTTACCTCCCGCCGACAACGCCCCGTCGCGCCTGCACACCGCCATGCGCTACGCCTGTCTGGCCGGCGGCAAACGCCTGCGCGCCAGTCTGGTGTACGCGACCGGCGAAGCCCTGGGCGCGGCGATCGAGATGCTCGATGCCCCGGCCTGCGCGGTCGAATGCCTGCACGCCTATTCGCTGGTGCACGACGACCTGCCGGCGATGGACAACGACGACCTGCGGCGCGGCAAGCCGACCTGCCACAGGGCATTCGACGAGGCGACCGCGATGCTGGTCGGCGACGCGCTCCAGAGTCTGGCGTTCGAAATCCTGGCGAACGACGCCGGCGCGGCACCGGCGCGGCGCTTGCAAATGATCGCGCAGCTCGCGCACGCCGCCGGCAGCCTGGGCATGGCCGGCGGCCAGGCGATCGATCTCGCGGCGGTCGGAAAAACCCTGACCGCAGCCGAACTCGAGGCCATGCACCTGCGCAAGACCGGCGCGCTCATGTCCGCGGCCGTGCGCCTGGGCGCGCTGGCCCAGGCCGCCACGCCGGAGGCGACCCTCGAACGCCTCGCCGACTATGGCCGCTGCCTGGGCCTGGCGTTTCAGATCACCGACGACATACTCGATATCGAAACCGACACCGCCACCCTGGGCAAACCGCAAGGCAGCGACGCGGCGCGCGCCAAGCCCACCTACCCGGCGATTCTCGGCCTGGAGGAAGCCAAATCGGCGGCCCGCGGTCTGCACCGGCAAGCCCTCGCCAGCCTCGGCGGTTTGGGCGATAATGCCTGGTTCCTGGCCGAGATCGCCGACTATATTCTCGAGCGCCGCCATTGATGAAGCCCTATGCTGTACAGGAACGTACGAATGCCGCGAGCGGCGGAAAAACTGCTCCTGCGTTTTCCGCACTTCCGCCATCCATGGCGGTCGCAGGACGCGCAGGAGCGGCCTTCGTTCGTCCTTCCATATGCTAATGAAGCCTACTTCGTTCGTCTTTTCATAAACCGATGCCCGCCCCGACCTATCCGTTGCTCGCGCGCGTCGACTACCCGGAGGACCTGCGCCGGCTCAAACCCGCCGAACTCGACGAGTTGGCCGGCGAGCTGCGTCGCTACCTGATCGACACCGTGAGCAAGACCGGCGGGCACCTGGCCGCCGGCCTCGGCACGGTCGAGCTCACCATCGCGCTGCATTACGTCTTCGATACCCCGCACGACCGCCTGGTCTGGGATATCGGCCACCAGACCTACCCGCACAAGATCCTGACCGGCCGCCGCGGGCGCATGCCCACACTGCGCCAGAAGGACGGCCTGTCCGGCTTCCCGCGCCGCGCCGAGAGCGAATACGACACCTTCGGCGTCGGCCACTCCAGCACCTCGGTGAGCGCCGCGCTCGGCATGGCCGTGGCCGCGGCGCGCACCGGTGACGACCGCAAGGTGGTGGCGGTGATCGGCGACGGCGCGCTCTCCGCCGGCATGGCGTTCGAGGCGCTCAACAACGCCGGCGACGCCCACGCCGACCTGCTGGTCATTCTCAACGACAACGACATGTCCATCTCGCCGAATGTCGGCGCCATGTCCAATTACCTGGTGCGCGTGCTCTCCGGCAAGGTATTCACCAGCGTGCGCGAAGGCTCGAAGACCGTGCTCTCGACGATCCCGCCGGTGTGGGAGTTCGCCAAGCGCTGGGAAGAGCACGTCAAGGGCATGATCATGCCTTCGACCCTGTTCGAGGAACTCGGCTTCAATTATTTCGGTCCGATCGACGGCCACGACATCCCCACGCTGGTCAAAACCCTGCGTAATCTGCGCGATCTCAAGGGCCCGAGGTTCTTGCATATCGTCACCCGCAAGGGCAAGGGCTACGACCCGGCCGAGGGCGACCCGTGCGTCTACCACGGCGTCACGCCGTTCGATCCGGCCACCGGCAAGATGGAAAAAAAGCCGAGCGGCCAGACCTACACCCGGGTGTTCGGCGACTGGCTGTGCGACATGGCCGCGGCCGACCCGCGGCTCGTGGCCATCACCCCGGCGATGCGCGAGGGCTCGGGCATGGTGGAATTCTCGGAGCGCTTTCCGGATCGCTATTTCGACGTCGGCATCGCCGAGCAGCACGCCCTCACCTTCGCCGCCGGTCTGGCCTGCGACGGCCTCAAGCCGGTGGTGGCGATCTATTCCACGTTCCTGCAGCGCGCCTACGATCAACTGATCCACGACATCTGCCTGCAGAATCTGCCGGTGACGCTGGCCATCGACCGCGCCGGGCTGGTCGGCGCCGACGGCCCGACCCATGCCGGCAGTTTCGATCTGTCGTACTTGCGCTGCCTGCCGAACATGACGGTCATGGCGCCGGCCGACGAAAACGAATGCCGCCAGATGCTGACCACGGCGTTCCGCCACGGCGGCCCGGCGGCGGTGCGTTATCCGCGCGGCAGCGGACCGGGGGCGGCGATCGACCCAGCGCTGACGACGCTGCCGATCGGCCAGGGCGAGATCCGCCGCCACGGCAAGCGCGTGGCGATGCTCGCGTTCGGCAGCATGGTCGCGCCGGCGCTGGCCGCCGCCGATACGCTCAACGCCACGGTCGCCAACATGCGTTTCATCAAGCCGCTCGACGAGCAATTGATCCTGAAACTCGCCGACAGCCATGCGCTTCTGGTCACGGTCGAGGAGAACACCGTGGCGGGCGGCGCCGGCGGCGCGGTGAGCGAATGCTTGGCCGCCAACGGACGCACCCCGGCGGTGCTGCACCTCGGCCTGCCCGACAATTTTCTCGAACAGGCCGAACACGCCGAGATGCTGGCCGCCTGCGGACTGGATGCCGCCGGCATCGTGCGCGCGGTGCGCGCCGCGCTGCCGAGCGGGCTTGCGCGTATATTAGGAACTGCTTATACTTGAGTTGCTTAGTCAACTAATCGCAGTCTGCCGCCGTTTCGAGGGGTCCCCATGAGCGCCAAACCGACCGCCCAAGTCAAAGCCGTCATCGCCGAAACCGCAAGCGCGACTTCCGTGTCGCGCGGCCCTCGGCTCGATCCCATCGCCGAAACCGCAAGCGCGACTTCCGTGTCGCGCGGCCCTCGGCTCGATCCCATCGCCGACGTCCAGAACAAGCCGGACACGCGTCATATCGCCATCGACAAGGTCGGCATCAAGGACATCCGTC
>JACREH010000083.1 GCA_016218345.1 Gammaproteobacteria bacterium
CCGGCCAATCTCGCCGTGCAGGGGGCGCTGTTCGGCCTGACGCCCGCCGACCCCGAACGTTGCCGGGTGCTGGAACTCGGGTGCGCGAGCGGCGGCAATCTCATCCCGATGGCGTTCCATCTGCCGGGCAGCGAATTCCTGGGGGTGGAGCTGTCGGGCAGTCAGGTGACGGGCGGGCGGGCGCTGATCGATACGCTCGGGCTCGCCAACGTGCGCATCGAACAGGCCGATGTGCTCGCGCTCGACCCGCACGCGCTCGGCCAATTCGACTACATCCTGGCACACGGGTTCTATTCCTGGGTGCCGGCGGCGGTGCGCGAACGGCTGTTCGCGATCTGCCAACACGCCCTCGCCCCGCACGGCATCGCCTATGTGAGTTACAACACCCTGCCCGGCTGGCGCGGGCGCGCGATACTGCGCGACATGCTGCTGTATTTCACGCGCACCGCGGCCGCGCCGCGCGCGCGGCTGGCGCTTGCCGCCGAGGCCCTGGAGAAGCTGGAACGCGTGTTTGCTGCGCAGACCGGCACAACGGCCGGAATGCTGCGCGCGGAGATCGCCCGGTTGCGCACGCGCCACCCGAGCTACCTGTATCACGAGTATCTCGCCGAGGTGAACGAGCCGGTGCTGTTCAGCGCGTTCATGGACGCCGCCGGCCGCCACGGACTCCAATACCTGTGCGAGACCGAACTGCGCAGCATGTTCTCCGATGCGCTCGGCGAAACCGGCGCGGCGCTGGTCGACGGCTTCGACGATCTGCTCGAACAGGAGCAGTGCATCGACTTCCTCAGCCAGCGCACCTTCCGCCAGACCTTGCTGTGCCGCGCCGGCCTCGTCGTCAATCGCGAGCTCGATCTCGAACGCTTCGCGGCGCTCGCGTATTTTGCCTGTCTTTCGGCCAACCAACCGCCGGACCTGATGACTGACCGGCCGCAACCGTTCACCTCGCCGGACGGCGCCATCGCCGTCGTGTCGCACCCGCTGGCCAAGGCCGCGGTGCTCGCCTTGGCCGATGCCTATCCCGATGCCGTGGACTACGCGACCTTACGCATCGAGGCGCGCTCGCGCGTGCAGGCCGCCGGCGGGCCGCACGGTGCGGATGATCCGGATGCGTTATTGACCGAGTTGGTGCGGCTGTATCTGCGCCAGTTCGCGGGCGCGAGCGCCGCCCCGCGGAAGCTGTTCCATGCCGTCGGCGAACGCCCGCACGCCACGGCGCTCGCGCGTACTCAGGCAGCCATGGGCCTGGGACACGCCGCCAGCGCGCGCCACCTGCCGATGGGGCTGGACGCGTTCGCGATGCGGTTGTTGGCTCAACTGGACGGGACTCACAGCCGGGATGAACTGGCCGCGATACTGGTGAACGACATCGTGCAAGGCCGTTTACAACTCGACCCCGCCCCCGCCGATCGGACAGCGCTCGCCGCCATAGTGGCGGAAAACTGCCAACGGCTGCTCGCCACGTTCGCGCGCCACGGTTTGTTGCTTCAAGCTTAGAACTTAAAGCTGGGGAAACCCGGAATAGCTCGGTGGAAATCTGGAAATCACCTTTCTTGGCGTTCTTGGCGGTTTAAAAAAGGTACTTGCCGCTAAGCCTTCCAGACCAAATCCAACTCGCGCGCCGCCTTGACGTCGTCCAGGCGCCGCACCGGCGTGGTGTGCGGCGCGTCGCGCACCGTCGCGGGGTCGCTCCGGGCCTCGTCGCGGATCGCCTTCATGGCGTCGACAAAACCGTCCAGCTCCTCTTTGCTCTCGGTCTCGCTCGGTTCGATCAGGAAACATTCCGGCACCAGCAGCGGGAAATACGTGGTCGGGGCGTGATAGCCCTTGTCCAGCAGGCGCTTGGCGACGTCCATGGCGCTGCAGCCGGTGTCTTCCTTGAGCTTCTTGAGGGTGAGGATGAATTCATGCGTGGCGCGGCGCTTGGGATAGGCCGCCTCGAAACCGGCCTGGGTCAGGCGCGCCATCAGGTAATTGGCGTTGAGCGTGGCGAATTCGCCGACGCGGTGCATGCCCTCGCGCCCCAGGAGGCGCGCGTACACATAGGCGCGCAGCAGCACCCCGGCGTTGCCGAGGTGCGCCGACAGCCGGCCGATGGTCTGCGGGCGTTCTTTTTCGGTGAGCAGATAATAGGTATCGTCCTTGGCCCGGGCGACCATCGGCACCGGCAGGAACGGCTGCAACTTTTCGTTCACGCCCACCGGACCGGCACCCGGCCCGCCGCCGCCGTGCGGCGTGGAGAAGGTCTTGTGCAGGTTCATGTGAATCACGTCGAAACCCATGTCGCCCGGTTTGACCTTGCCGAGGATGGCGTTGAGATTGGCGCCGTCGTAATACAACAGCCCGCCGGCCTCGTGCACCAGCTTCTGGACCTGCTGGATGTCCTTCTCGAACACCCCGAGGGTCGAGGGATTGGTCAGCATCAGCCCGGCGGTGTGCGGGCCGAGCGCGGCCTTGAGCAGGGCGAGGTCGATGTTGCCGTCGCGGTCGGTCGGAATCTCGCGCACCGTATAGCCGCACATCACCGCGGTCGCCGGATTGGTGCCGTGGGCCGCGTCCGGCACCAGGATTTCGCTGCGCGCCGTGTCGTGGCGGGCGTCGTGGTAAGCGCGGATCATGGCCACGCCGGCGAACTCGCCCTGGGCACCGGCCATGGGCGTGAGCGACACCGCTTGCATGCCGGTAACGTCCTTCAATATCTCCTGTAATTCGTACATACAGGCCAGAAATCCCTGGCCGGTGGAATCCGGCGCCAGCGGGTGGCGCGCCAGGAACGGCGGCAGCATCGCCAGGCTGTTGCAGGCGCGCGGGTTGTATTTCATGGTGCACGAACCGAGCGGATAAAACTGGGTGTCGATCGAAAAATTCTTCTGCGACAGGCGGGTGTAATGCCGCACCGCCTGCATCTCCGACACCTCCGGCAGCAGCGGCCGCTTGCTCCGGCGCAGATGCGCGGGAATATCCGCGACCGCCGCCGCCGCGAGCGGCGCCTGCGATGGATTGCGCCGGCCGGTTTGGGAGTGCTCGAAAATCAGCATATGCCTTGCCTTTATTTACGTTGATTCGGTTTTCTTTGCGTCTTTGCGTTGAAAACTCATATAGGCTCTCCCTTCCTTACTTCAGTGCCGCGAAGGCCTTGTCGTAGTCGGGCTCGACGGTCAGTTCCGGACCGAGCTGGGTGTACAACACCGTGTCGTTCTCGTCGAGCACCAGCGTCGAGCGGGCGCACAGGCCGGCAATCGGGGTATCGGTCAGCAGTACACCGTAGTCCTTGGCGAAATGCCGGTCGCGCATCATCGACAGCGTCACCACGTTTTTGATCCCCTCGCTCGTGCAGAACCGCGCCTGCGCGAACGGCAGGTCGGCGGTCACCACGAGCACCACCACGTCCGGGCGATTCTTCGCGAAGTCGTTGAAGCGCTTGGTGGCGGCGGCACAGGTCCCGGTATCGAGGGAATGCGCGATGCTGAGCAGCTTCTTCTTGCCCTTGAAGCTCGCGAGCGTGACGTCCGAGAGATCGCCAGCGGTAAGCTTGAAATCCGGCGCCTTGCTGCCGACCTTGGGCAGTTCGCCGCTGGTATGGGCCGGTGTGCCTTTAAACAATACGTTTGCCATGACTGTTCTCCTTTGGATAACTATTTAACGGACGGGTTGACCTTGACGGCGCACGGCGGGTCGAGCCGGCGCTTGCTGACGATGCGCTCCATGTGGAAGGCAAAATTCTTGAGATCGGCCGCGGTCTTGGTCTCGGTGGCGCAGACCAATACCGCCTGGCCCAACTCCGGGTAATGCGCCGCCAGATTGTAGCCGCCCAGAATCCCCTGGGCCGCGAGCGCGCGCAGCACCTCCTCGGCCGGCTGGTCGAGACGCAGCACCGCCTCGTGGAACAGCGGGCGGTTGAACACTTTTTCCACACCCTTGATGGCCGCGAGTTGCGCGACCAGCGCCAGGGTGTTGGCGTGCGAGTGCGCGGCGACGCGCTCCAGGCCGTCCGGCCCGAGCAGCGCCATGTGAATGGTCGCGGCGGACACCAGCAGGCCCTGATTGGTGCAGATATTCGAGGTCGCCTTCGAGCGGCGGATGTGCTGCTCGCGCGCCTGGAGGGTGAGCGTGAAGCCGGGCTGGCCGTCCCGGTCGACGGTGCGGCCGATGATGCGCCCGGGCATCTGCCGCAGCAGCGCCTGCTTGCAGCACATGAAACCGAAATACGGACCGCCCGAGGAAAGCGGCGCGCCCAGCGGCTGGCCCTCGCCGACCGCGATGTCGGCGCCGCGCGCGCCCCACTCGCCGGGGGCTTTGAGCACGGCGAGCGCGACCGGGTTAACGCACGCGATCACCAGCAGGCCCTGGCTGTGCGCCCAGTCGGTGAGCGCGTCGACCTCCTCGAGCGTTCCGAAGAAATTCGGCTGCGCGATCACGAGCGCGGCGCAGTCGTCGGTGGCGACCGCCGCGAGCGCGGCCGGGTCGGTATGGCCGCCGGCGGGATCGTACGGCAGTTCGACGAGTTCGATCTTCTGATTGGCGACGATGCTGCGGACCACCTGGCGGTAGACCGGATGGAGCGTCTTCGGCACCAGCACCCGGCGACCGCTTTTATGGGCGCGCACCGCCATCAGCACCGCCTCGGCCAGCGCCGAGGCGCCGTCGTAGAGCGAGGCGTTCGACGCGTCCATGCCGGTGAGGCTCGCCATCATGGTCTGGTATTCGTACAGCAGTTGCAGCGTGCCCTGACTGGCCTCGGCCTGGTAAGGCGTATACGACGAATAAAACTCGCCGCGCGTCGCGATCTGCCAGACCGCCGCCGGAATGTGATGCTCGTAGGCGCCGGCGCCGATGAAATTGTGATAGCGCCCATCGGCCTCGGCGCGCTCCAGCATGAGGCGCGCGATTTCCATCTCGCTCAGACCCTCCGGCACCTGCTTGAACCCGGAAGAGCGCAGCGCCGGCGGAATCTCGTCGAACAGGTCGTCGATCTTGCCGGCGCCGATCGCCTTGAGCATGGCGGCAACATCGGCATCGGTATGCGGAATAAACGGCATGCTTAAACCCTATGAAGTTTTGCCGCAAAGGCGCAAAGAACGCAAAGGTTTTTCTCGATAAATGCTCATGGTTTTCTTTGCGTCCTTTGCGCCTTTGCGGCGATAAATATTAGTTTGGGAATTATTCAGAGCTTCCTTAATGCTTTTCCGCGGCCACCAGCGCCGCGTAGCCCTTGGCGTCGAGCAGCGCGCTCACGTCCCCGGCCGATTTGGGTTGCAGGCGGAACATCCAGCCGTCGCCGTACGGGTCCTTATTCATTTTCTCGGGCGCCGCGGCCACGGCGGCGTTGACCTCGACCACCTTGCCGGCGACCGGCGCGTACACGTCCGAGGCGGCCTTGACCGACTCGACCACCGCGCATTCCTGACCGGCGGCGAATTCGGCGCCGACCTGCGGGAGTTCCACGAACACCATGTCGCCGAGCAACTCCTGGGCATGGTCGCTGATGCCGACCGTGATCGAGCCGTCCGGCATGGGCTTGGCCCATTCATGGGTCTTGGCGTATTTGAGTTCGGCGGGAATTTTACTCATGGCTTGGGTTCCTCGATGATTATTTGAGACAGCTTTGGCCGTGGCGCACGAACGGATAGTCGACGATGCGCGCCGTCGCGAATTTCCCGCGGATGTCGACCTGACAAGCGCCCGTGGCCTTCGCCGGCACGCGCGCCAGGGCGATCGACTTATTCAAGGTCGGCGAGAAACTGCCGCTGGTGATCTCGCCCGCGCCGACGTCGTCACACACCAGTTTTTGGTGATTGCGCAACACGCCCTTGTCCTCCAGCACCAGCCCGACCAGGCGGCGCGCCACGCCCTGGGTCTTTTGCTTTTCGAGCGCGGCGCGGCCGATGAAATCGCGCGCCGGCGGATTCCACGCCACCGTCCACTCCAAACCGGATTCGAGCGGCGTGACGGTCTCGTCCATGTCGGCGCCGTATAAATTCATTCCGGCCTCGAGGCGCAGGGTGTCGCGCGCGCCCAGGCCGATCGGCGCCACGCCAGCGTCGTGCAACATGCGCCAGGTGAACACCGCCGCCTTGGCCGGCAGCATGATCTCGAAGCCGTCCTCGCCGGTATAGCCGGTGGTGGCGATGAACAGCTCGCCGACCGCGACCGCGTGAAACGGCTTGAGGCGTTCGGTGGCCTCGCGCAGCCCCTCGCCCAGCGCCGCGTACACCTTCTCGCGCGCCTGCGGCCCCTGCACGGCGATCATGGCGAGATCGCGGCGCGGCGCCACCTCCGCCCCGAACGGCGCGGCCTGTCGGCCGATCCAGGCCAGGTCTTTGTCGGTGGTGCCGGCGTTCACCACCAGGCGAAACCAGCGCTCGTCCCGGTAGTAGGCGATCAGGTCGTCGATCACCCCGCCGGCGGGATTCAGCATGCAGCTATAGAGCGCGCGCCCCGGGGTGGTGAGCTTATCGACGTTGTTGGCGAGCAGCCGGCGCAGCAGCTCGCGCACCCTGTCGCCCTTGAGATCGACGACGGTCATGTGCGAGACATCGAACATGCCGGCGGCGCGGCGCACCCGGTGGTGTTCCTCGAGTTGCGAGCCGTAATGCAACGGCATGTCCCAGCCGCCGAAATCGACGATCTTGGCGCCCATCTCGACATGCGTATCGTACAGCGGAGTGCGTTGGCCCATTGCCGTGCTCAAAAAAAAGGGGCGATGGATGCGGTCATCCATCGCCCCTCTGTCCGGTAACCTGAGAGCTTGAGCCCCTTCGGTGGATCGGGGTTCACCCCGTCTCTCTCCAGAGTCGACCTGCTGTCGCACCCCGCGGTCCTTTTGCCTGAGCGATTCCGGGCGGGTTGCGCCTTCGGCGCCCCGCGTGACACGGGGTCTCTCCCACGGGGTTGTGGTCGTCTTTCGGCACTATAACGCCTCGACCCACCCAAGCCAAGCGCGTTAAACACCCGATTCCCGCGTGGTTAACTCGCGGCGCTGCGCCGCACCAGCAACGCCACCGGCAACAGCCCGACCAGCACCAGGCTCAGCGCCGGCAGCGCGGCGCGCTCCCATTCGCCTTCCGAGGTCATCTCGAAAATACGCAGCGCCAGCGTGTCCCAGCCGAACGGCCGCAACAGCAAGGTCGCGGGCATTTCCTTCATGACCTCGACCAGCACCAGCAACGCGGCGCTCAATAGTCCCGGCCGCAGGATCGGCAGGTACACGCGCCACAACAATTCCCGCTGGCTGGCACCGAGGCTGCGCGCCGCCTGGGCGATCGAAGGCTTGATGCGCTCGAAGGCGCTGTCGAGCGGTCCATAGGACACGGCCAGAAACCGCACCACGTAGGCGAACAACAACGCCGCCAAGCCGCTGCTCAAGACCGCCCCGGCGTCGGCCGGGGTGTCGGCGCTCAGCCACCGGTCGAGCCACACGAACAGCAGCATGCTGCCGACCGCCAGCACCGAACCGGGCAACGCGTACCCCAGGGTGGCGAACTGCGCGAGCGCGCGCGTGCCCGGCGTCGGCCAGGCACGGCGCACATGGGCGATCAGCAAGCCGATCGCCACGGTGATCGACGCGGCTGCCGCGCCGAGCGTCACGGTGTGCAACAGGAAATCGAAATAGCGGCTGTCCAGATCCCGCCAGGCACCGCCCGCCACCCACACCAGCAGTTGTCCGACCGGTACGACGAAGGCCGCGCCGACCACGAGCGCCGCCACCCCGGAGGCCGCGGCCGCGCGCCAGCCGCGCAAGCGATAGCGCGACTCGCGGCCGCGGCGGACGGCGGCGTGATAACGCGCCTGGCCGCGCGCGCGCCGCTCGCCGTACAGCGCCAGCCCCACGAACAACAACAACAACGAAGCCAATTGCGCCGCCGCCGGCAGGTTGAACAAACCGAACCAGGCCTTGTAGATCGCGGTCGTAAAGGTGTCGTAGTTGAACACCGTGACCGCGCCGAAGTCGGCGAGCGTTTCCATGAGCGCGAGCGCCGCGCCGGCGGCGATCGCCGGCCGCGCCATGGGCAGTGCCACGCGCCGGAACGCACCCCAGGTGCTCAGGCCCAGCACCCGGCCGCTTTCCAGCATCGCCTGGCCCTGGCTCAGAAACGCCGCGCGCGCCAGCATGTACACATACGGATAAAACGCCAGCGTCAGCACCGCGATCACACCGCCTTCCGAGCGAATCGGCGGGAACCACAGCGCCTCGATACCGAGCAGCGCGCGCAGGCCGGTCTGCACCGGTCCGCTGAAATCGAGCAGACCGACCGCCACGAATGCCAGCACATAGGCCGGCATGGCGAGCGGCAGCACCAGCGCCCATTCGAACAGCGCCCGGCCGGGAAATTCGTACATCGCCGTCAGCCAGGCGAGTCCCACGCCGACGATCACCACACCGAGCCCGACGCCGACGATCAATACCGCGGTGTTGCGCAGCAATTCCCCGAGCACGGTGTCGGCCAGATGCCGCCACACCTCCGGCTGCGGTTCGAGCCAGGCCGACAACACCAGCACGATGGGCAGCGCGACCAGCAGCGCGGTCAGGCCCGCTCCCGCGCGCCAGCCACGACCGCGGGCGCTCAACCAGGTGCCGGAGCCGGTCGCGGGGAAGCGGGTTTGGGCGGCGACGGACACGGGTGGCGTGATTATTTGTAACCGGCGCGGTCCATCAGCATCACCGCCTTGGCCTGCAGGGCGCCGGACTGCGCGACGTTGATGGTGTCCTGCTTGAAACTTCCCCAGGCGGCCACGTACGGATGCGGTTTCACCCGCGGATTGACCGGATATTCCAGGTCCCGATCGGCAAACAGATTCTGCGCCTGTTCCGATGACAGCCATTCCAGAAACTTGACCGCCTGCGCGGGATGTTTGGCATGCGCGGTCACGCCGGCGCCGGAGATGTTCACGTGCACGCCGCGGTCGTTCTGATTCGGCCAGAACAAGGCGAGCGGCAAACCCGGTTGTTTCTTCATGAGGCGGCCGTAGTAGTAGGTATTGACGATCCCGACGTCGCATTGCCCGGCGGCCATCGCCTCCATGAGCTTGGTATCGTCGGCGAACACATCGGTGGCGAGATTCGCCACCCAGCCACGCACGATCTTCTCGGTCTGGGCCTCGCCGAGATGCGCGATCAGCATCGCCGTCAGGGATTGATTGTAGACCTTCTTCGAGGTGCGCAGGCACAGTCGACCCTTCCACTTCGGATCGGCCAGGTCCTCGTAGCTGGAAAGCTGCGCCGGCGACACGCGTTTGCTGTTGTACACCAGCGTGCGGGCGCGGATCGACAGCCCGAACCAGCGGTCGTCCGGATCGCGCAGGTGCGCCGGGATATTGGCGTTGAGAATCTTGGAATCGATCTTGGCCAATACCCCGTCCCGGGCCGCCTGCCAGAGATTGCCGGCGTCGACCGTAATCAACAGGTCGGCCGCGGTCTTCGCGCCCTCGGCCTTGAGCCGCGCCAGCAGCGGCCCTTCCTTGTCGGTGATGAATTGGATCGGTGTGCCGGTCTCCTTTGTATAGGCATCGAACAGCGGCTTGATCAGTTGCTCGTTGCGCGCCGAATACACGACCAGCCCCTCGGCGGCAAGCACCGGCGCGGCCATGGCCGCGAGACCGAACATCGTAAGCGCCAACCCAATCTTGGTTTTAAACATGGATATACCTCGGTTTGCGTACGTCAGTCCTAAAATTCCCATTCCAGTTTGGCGCGCGCCAGGCGCTGCTCGGTGGCGCGCGTCAGACCCAGGCCGACGCCGAGCGCGGCCGATAAGCCATTTCCGAATTTATAGCCGATCGCCGGCGAGAGCAGGTGTTTCTGTTCCTTGCGGCCGTCGAAATCCCGGAGCGGGCCGAAATCGCCGAACACATCCAGGCGCGGGCGCCAGTGCGTGTCCAGCCGGTAGACGGCGCTGGCGGCGTATTGCAACTCCCAGCTGCCGGCGTGTTCGCCGCCCTTCACCACCTTCTCGAGGATCGGATTGGCGATCAACGTCCAGTCGCCGATCTCCTTGTCCACGATCCCGCGCAATTCGAATTCGAGCTCCCGGTCGTCCAGCGCCGAGCGGTTCAACTCCGCATACAGCCCGAGATTGACCGGCAATTCGCCCTTCTCGAAGAACCGGGTGCGGGTGCGCAGGCGCGTGGCGGCGTGCTCCCAATCGCCGCCGCGCGGCCGTTGATAATCCAGGTACCCTGCGATTTCGGTCTTATTGGTGACACCGAAAACCAGTTCGATGCTGTTGCGGGTCAATCCCTGGTTGGATTCCGGGCCGCCGACATCCTTGCGGCCTTGGTCGGTGTAGACCGTGAGGTTCTCGATCGCCAACTCGCCGGGCGCCTGGGTCTTATAGGAATATACCGACAACTCGTAATAATTAAGTGCTTGGGCGGGCGCGGCCAGGGACCAGCTCCCCGCCAACACCAGCATGCGTATCAGATATTTTGACGACATTATTGCCATTTCTCCGTTGCACTATGTTGGTCAGGAGCCGCATTATGCCATATCAAAACGCAAATGCAAATGGTTCTCATTAGTACTATTTCTCGTCATCCATAAAGACTTATAGCACATAGGGGGATAGACGACTCGGGCGACCGGGACATCCGCCGTGGATCCAGGTCAGGCGATCGTCGCTGCTGGCAACTCGACGAAGCAACAAAAATATCGTTGACTATACTTCGAGTGGGGGTTGGACAATCCGGGTGCTTCAGCGCAGCCATGCGCCGTTGAAACCCGCAATCATCGATTTAGCACAGTCAACGACTACGGGGAGATCGTTCTCATGGGCAGTAATGCAGCCAAACTACGTGTTGCCTGGTTTTTGCTGGCCGCGACCGTTTCCGCGCCGGCCGCGGCCGACCTGGTGTTCACCGCCCCGCCGCGCGAGTCGGCGGCCAAGGCTAAGGAGGTCTATCAGCCGATCGCCGATTTTCTCTCGAAGATCAGCGGCCAAAAGGTCGTTTTCCGTTACACCGACAACTGGCTTTCCTACCAGAGCGATATGCGCAAGGGGCTGTTCGATATCGTGTTCGACGGCCCGGCGTTCATCGGCTGGCGCATGGCCAAACTCGACCACACCCCGCTCGTGAAACTACCGGGTAATCTGGCATTCGTAGTGGTCGTCAAGAAGGACAACACCGCCGTCAAGGAACTCAAGGACCTGGCCGGCCGCAAGCTGTGCGGCTTCGCGCCGCCCAACCTGGCCACCTTGACGGTGCTGGTCGAATTCACCAACCCGGCGCGCCAACCGTTGTTGGTCGAAACCAAGGGGTTCCAGGCGGCCTACAAGGCGGTAGTGGACGGAAAATGCGACGCCGGTATTCTGCAAACCAAGCTCTGGCAAGACTTCGATAAGGAAAAAAGCGCCACCAAGCCCGTCTTCAACAGCAAGCCGGTGCCCAACCAGGCATTCTCGGCCGGCGGGCCGCGCGTGTCGCCGGAGCTACGCGCCAAGTTCGCCGAGGCACTGATGACAGAGGACGGCAAGGCCGCGACCAAATTATTGCGCGACGAATTCAAGGGCCAGGATTTCGTACCGGCCAAGAAAGAAGAGTACGAGGGATTGGGAGCGCTGATGCGCGACGTCTGGGGTTTCGAGCTTTAATCCGAATCACAACATTCACGGCCGGCCGCTAAGGAAAGTCTGAACAAGACCATCCCTGGTTTGTTCAGACACGGCCGCTCCCGCGCTTCCTTGCGCTTCGCGGCATTTGCACATCCTATGCGGCACAAAGCGAAAAACGTGCCCTGTAATACATGGGCGTTTTGCTTCATTTTTCAAACACAGTGCGTGTTTGAAAAATGCCCGGCCCTCCTGGCCGGACGGGAACCTCCGACTTAATCAGAGGTTCCCTAACAGCCGGCCGTGAATAGCATCAACGCTTTTCGGCGTCGTGCTTTTCCTCGTAGATGTTCTGGCTGGATTCGTTAAGGCTCTTGTGCAGATCCTTGCGTTCCTGGCCGGTGACCGTTCCGTCCGCCTTGGCGGCGCGTTTCTGCTGACGGATGCCGTGCTTGTCTTCCCGCAACCCCTGCGCCTCCTCGTGGGTGAGCTCGCCCGATTTCACGCCCTGGTTGATGCGATGGGTCTGGTTGTGCTGGCGGGCGGCGGCGCCGGGTGTGTGCGTGCCGGGTTCGGCGTGGAGTGCGGCGGTAGCCGCCAGCAATAGGCCGGCGAATGCAAAAATACCGATATGCTTGATCATGTCGTCTCCGTATTATTTGTTGATTGTTGACGCACCCGCGAAATGCGGGTGCATGAAGAATATAACGCGACAACCGTCCGGAGGTTGACCCCGCTTGCGTGGCTATTTTTGTGCAAACCTGCTTTCTCCAGCGTTTGTTGAAAAACGAGTTTTTCCACAAACTGCTAGCCGAGATCGAGCTCGGCCAGCACCGGGGCGTGATCGGAGGGCCGCTCTCGCGCGCGCGGGGTCGTGTCGATCGCGCAGGCCCGGCAGCGGGCGCCCAGCGCGGCGCTCGCCAGGATGTGATCGATACGCAGACCGTGATTGCGTCGAAACGCCCCGGCGCGATAATCCCACCAGCTGAAACTGTTCTCGGGCTGCTCCAAAACGCGAAATACATCCTCCAGACCGGTATCCACCAGCGCCTGGAACGCGGCGCGCTCCGGCGCGCTGAACAACACCTTCCCCTCCCATGCCGCCGGGTCGTGCACATCGCGCGGTTGCGGCGCGATATTGAAATCGCCGAGCAGCGCGAGTTTGGGGTAGGTCTTGAGTTCCGCGGCGATCAGGCGCCGGAGCGCCTGCAGCCAGTCGAGCTTGTAGACGTATTTCTCGGAGCCGACCTCCTGGCCGTTCGGAACGTACACATTGAGCACGCGCACATCGTCGACGGTCGCCGCCAACAGGCGCTTCTGTCCGTCGGGATAATCGGGAAACGCGCTCGTCACCGCCGCCAGCGGCGCGCGGCTCAACGTCGCCACGCCGTTATAGGTCTTCTGGCCGGAGAACGCCACGTGATAGCCGGCGTCGCGACAGGCGGCGAGCGGGAAATCGTCGTCCGTCACCTTGGTCTCCTGGAGGCACAACACGTCCGGTTGTTTTTCCCGGACCCAGTCCAGCACCTGCGGCAAACGCACGCGCAGCGAATTCACATTCCAGGTTGCGATTTTCATGCGAGCGGCGGGCGCGCACGGCGAACCGCGCCTTGAATCGATGAAACGAGAGATGGATTAATATTGGGATTGCGTCGGGGCTTCGGCGGCCGGCGTCGCCGGTTTGCCCGGATTGGGATAGCCGGCCGCATCCAGCTCGCCTTCCAGGAGCGACTCGACATACCCGCCCTTCATGGCCTTGGTGCCAACCAGGATGGTGGGCACCGCCAATTCCCCGAACCGGTCCTGCAATTCCTTCTGATTGGCGAGATTGCCCTGCGCCACGTTCTTCTCGGTAAACGGTACTTGGCGTTTTTGCAGGTAGCCGCGCGCCAGATCGCACGACGAACATTTCGGAATCGTGTAAATCACCACCGGATATTTCTGGGCGATCTCGGAAATGGCGTCGGAACCGGCGGCATCGCCGCCCTTTACGAACTGTTCCTCGACCTTGCCGGCATTGGTCGGCGGCGGGGTGTCCTGATAGGAGACCTTGCCGTCCTTGTCGACCCATTTGTAGAGCTTGGTGGCCTGCGCCGGGCCACACGCCAGGCCCACGGCCAGCGCTATCCCCACCAAAGCAACTGAAATCATCTTCATGGCAATACCCTCAGTCGAACACGCCGCCCGGTTGTTGCGACGAAACCTATGTTCAGCATAGCAAAAGATCGTCCCGGCCAGCCATGACTGTACGATGTGGCCCGCTGGCTGGCAAACCCCGGGCGGGAAGCGGATTTATAGGGGGGCCGGGGCCCTCCTCCGCGGCTCAGGCCCGCCGCCTCCGTGAGTGAGCACTGAACCATAACGTGGTCGTGACGGCGGCCTGCGGCCTGTCGCCGGTCGCCGCCCGCTGCGCGGGGCCCCGCGACTCGGCTCAGGCCGCCGCCTCAGTGAGTTAAGTGCTGGACCACAACTTCCTGGTATCGGCGGCCCTGCGTCGATTCGCCGGTCGCCGCCCGCTGCGCGGGGCCCCGCGACTCGGCTCACGCCGCCAGACCCGAATGCCTAAGCAGGGCGTCGATGGTGGGTTTGCGGCCGCGGAACTGGACGAACAATTCCATCGGTTCGCGCGCCCCGCCCTGCTCCAGGATGTTTTCCAGAAACGCGCGGCCGGTGGCGCGGTCGAACACGCCGTTTTCCTCGAACTTGCTGAAGGCGTCGGCCGACAACACCTCGGCCCACTTGTAGCTGTAGTACGCGGCGGCGTAACCGCTGCCGGCGAACACGTGGGTGAAGTTGTTCTGGAAGCGGTTGAATACCGGCGGAACGATCGCCGCCACCTCGCGCCGCACCGCGTCGAGCAGGCCCTGCACGCTGCCGGTGTCGGGATCGAAGTCGGTATGCAGGCGCATGTCGAACAGCGCGAACTCCAGTTGCCGGACCATCTGCAAGGCCGACTGAAAATTCTTGGCGGCGATCATCTTTCCATACAAGTCGTCTGGCAAGGGCTCGCCGGTTTGATAATGGCGCGCCAGCATATCGAGCGCGGCACGTTCCCAGCACCAGTTCTCCATGAACTGGCTGGGCAACTCGACCGCGTCCCAAGGCACGCCGTTGATGCCGGCGACCGAAGGGTAGTCGATCTTGGTGAGCATGTGGTGCAGGCCGTGGCCGAATTCGTGGAACAGCGTGATCACCTCGTCATGGGTGAACAACGCCGGGCGATCGCCGACCGGCGCGCTGAAGTTGCAGGTGAGATAGGCGACCGGCACTTGCAGCTCCGCGCCGCTCCTTTTGCGCACGATGCACTCGTCCATCCAGGCGCCGCCGCGCTTGTGGGCGCGCGCGTACAGGTCGAGATAAAACCGCCCGCGCACCTGGCCGTCGGCATCGCGGATCTCGTAGAAGCGCACGTCCGGGTGCCAGACGTCGGCATCCGGAAGCGGGACGATCTCGAGTCCGTACAGGCGCCGTACCACCTCGAACAGGCCGCCGACCGCCTGCGGTTCGGGGAAATACGGCCGCAGATCCTCCTCGGAAAACGCATAGCGCGCCTGGCGCAGCTTCTCGGAATAATAAGGAATGTCCCAGGCCTCGAGTTCGGTGGCGCCGCACGTGTCGGCCGCGAACCGGCGCAACTCTTCGAGCTCACGCAGCGCCGCCGGGCGCGAGCGCGCCGCCAGGTCGCGCAGGAATTCGAGCACCTGCGCGCTGCCCTCGGCCATCTTGGTTTTGAGCGAGAGCTCGGCGTAATCGGCCAGCCCCAGCAAGCGCGCCGATTCACGCCGCAGTTTCAATATCCGCACGATGTTCGCGCCGTTGTCCCACTTTCCGGCGTTCGGCCCGAGTTCGCTCGCCCGGCACACGAACGCCTGGTACATGCGCCGGCGCAGCGCGCGGTGGTCGGCGTAATTCATGAACGGGACATACGACGGCGCGTGCAGGGTGAATTTCCAGCCCGGCTGGCCGTCTTGCTCGGCCGCCTGGCGCGCCCGCTCCTTGGCGGACTCGGGCAGGCCGGCGAGCTCGGCAGGATCGGTGATCGCCATTTCCCAGGCGTTGGTGGCATCCAGCACGTTCTCGTCGAACTTGCTGTAGAGCGTGGCCAGTTCCTGCTGCACCTCCAGGAAGCGCTGCTTGGCCGGTCCGTCCAGCTCGGCCCCGCCCAGGCGAAAATCGCGCAACGAGTTGTCGATGATCTTTTTCTGCGCCTGGCTCAGGCGCGGGTACTCGCCGCCGGCGCGGATCGCCTTATAGGCGCGATACAGGCGCTCGTCCTGCTTGAGCGCGGTGCCGAATTCGGTGAGCTTGGGCAGACAGGCGTTGTACGCCGCGCGCAGCGCCTCGCTGTTCATGACCGCGTTCAAGTGCGCGACCGGCGACCACATGCGATTCAGGCGCTCGCCCATGTCCTCGATGACCTGCACCAGGTTATCCCAGGTATACTCGCGGTTCGCGGCCAACGCCCGCTCCAGCAGCGCGCGGCTGTCGGCCAGCAGCCGGTCGAGCGCCGGCTCGACATGCTCCGGGCGGATCGCGCCGAAGCGCGGCAGGCCGCTAACGTCCAATAAGGGATTGGTGGTGATATCGTTCATGGGCTGCATGGCAGTACACTTGAAAAAATTCCGGATAAGCCGGCGGGTCATTACACTCGGATAATTTACCATGTCCCGATTCGAACCCCTATCGTTCGCCGCCCGTGACTGACGCGCATCCCTACGAGGCACTCACGCCCGACGTGATCCTGAGCGCGGTCGAGACCTTCGGGCGGCGGTGCAGCGGCGGGCTGCTGGCGCTGAACAGTTACGAAAACCGCGTGTATAAGGTCGAGCTCGAAACCGCTAACGGTGCATCCCTGCACCGCGGCCCTCGCCTCGATCCCATCGGCGACGACGCCCCGCCGGTGGTCGCGAAATTTTACCGCCCGCAGCGCTGGCCGGATGCCGCGATCCTGGAGGAGCACGCGTTCACGCGCGAACTGGCCGCCCATGAAATTCCGGTGGTGAGCCCGTTGGCGCGCACCGACGGCGCGACGCTCTGCACGCACGCCGGCTTCCGGTTCGCGCTGTTCCCCTGGCAACCGGGGCGCGCGCCGGAATTGAACACCGTCGAGGACCGGCGCATGCTCGGCCGCTATCTCGGCCGCCTGCACGCGGTCGGCCGGGGCGCGGATTTCGCGCACCGCCCGCGCATCGACGACCTGGAGTTGTTCGGCCGCGAACCGGTGCGCTATCTGCTGGAACACGGGTTCATCCCGGGCTATCTCGAGGCCGCGTTCCGCAGCCTGGCCGATACCTTGCTGGAGCAGATCGAGGCGGCGTTCGCCGCCGCTGCGCCCTACCGGCGTTTGCGCCTGCACGGCGATTGCCATCTCGGCAATATTCTCTGGACTGCGACCGGGCCGCATATCGTCGACTTCGACGATTGCCGTTCCGGCCCGGCGGTGCAGGATCTGTGGATGCTGCTGTCCGGCGCGCGCGCCGAGATGGAGGCGCAACTCGCCGCGCTCCTGAGCGGCTACCGACAGTTCTGCGACTTCAACGCCGCTGAGCTGGCGCTCGTCGAGCCGCTGCGCACGCTGCGGATGCTATATTATTGTGGCTGGCTGGCGCGCCGCTGGGACGACCCGGCGTTTCCGCGCAACTTTCCATGGTTCAACAGCGAGCGTTACTGGCAGGAGCAGATCCTGAACTTGCGCGAACAGCAGGCGCTGCTCGCCGAACCGCCGCTCGCCTGGCAGCCGGAGTAAGGTTTTGTATGATTATTTGTCGCAGAGACGCAGAGACGCAAAGGTCGCTCCTGCGCATCCCGCGCCCGCGACATTCGTGCATCCCTGCACAGCAAAAACCGTTTTTCGGTTAAACCCAATGTCATTTCACTGAAAGACCTTATCGTGGGCCTTGGCATTAATGAAAAAGGTTTGGTTTTACCCCTGACATTCTTTTCTCAGCGTCTTTGCGTCTCTGCGTCAAAAATTCATACCAACTTTTCTCTCTTCTTGAGCGATCTTTGAACCTATCTATGGCCATCCGTCCTTATAAAGGCATACTCCCGACACTCGGCGTGCGCGCCTACGTGGACGAATCCGCGACGGTGATCGGCGACGTCGTAATCGGCGCCGACTCGTCGGTCTGGCCGCAATGCTCGGTGCGCGGCGACGTGAACATCATCCGCATCGGCGCACGCAGCAACGTCCAGGACGGCACCGTCATCCACGTCACCCACCCGCACGAATCGATCGAGGGCGGGCGCGCCGTGCACATCGGCGACGACGTCACCATCGGCCACCAGTGCATCATCCACGGCTGCACCATCGGTAACCTGTGTCTGATCGGCATGGGTTCGACCCTGCTCGACGGCGCGGTGCTCAACGATCACGTGTTTCTCGGCGCCGGTTCGCTGGTGACCGAAGGCAAGGAACTCGAAGGTGGCTGGTTATGGCTCGGCCGGCCAGCTAAAAAGCTGCGGCCGTTGACCGACGCGGAATGGAAATGGTTCGAGTATTCAGCCAAGCACTATGTAAAGCTCAAGGACGATTACCTCTAGTAGCAACCCATGCACCCGAAGTTTAAGAAAACACTAAAGCGATCTGCCATGGTGGTGGGTAGCGTGGTGATTGGCGTTCCACTGCTGCTCATGGCGATCAATGCCGTCGATCAAGACCTTAAGCCGGAGGTCATCGCTTTTGCGGACCTCTCAAACGATGAAGTGCCGGAAAAGGATAACGGCTATTTCGCCTGGGTCGGATTAGCGGCACCGATCGGCGAAAACCCGCATGCGCTGGGTGTAAAGATTATTGCGCAGGTGAACGAGCAGTTGGATTCGATCCCGATGGAAATGATCGAGATGGACACGCTATTTGGGTCGCAACAACTGAAATTCAGGGGCAATATGTCCGGCCTGTGCGGTCGGGACAGTGCAGGATGTTTGGACCGCTACCGCTCTAAAATCGGCGATATCAGGAGTGCGTTGCACGACAACCAAATTCTGCTCAAGCGTTATCGTGCGCTTTACACCTACCCGCACTTCCGCGAAACCGTTCTGCCTCGCATCCACGCGCCGATCTTTTTCGAACCGGTGATACTTGCCAACCTGTTCCGCGCGCAACAGGCTCTCGTGGCGCTCAAAGGAAACCCACGAACGGCGTTGCGGAACTTGCGTGAGGACTCGGTCTACTGGCGTCGTATACTGGAACAAAGCCGTAGTCTGATTAACCGTATGATTGCGGTGGCCTCGATCCACGGCAACGCCCAGTTGGTTTCGGAAATCGTTGCCACCGTCCCTCTCGATGGCCAAACACTCGCTATTGCCGCCGATGCGGTCCGACCATTGGTGGCTTCAGGGTACAACCTAAGTAAGGTATTTCGGTACGAATTCGCCCACGGCATGCATGTGTTCGCTCATGCCTCGATCTACTCGAATCAACCCTGTCCTTCCGACCTGCCGTGGTCATACTGCCTACTCCAGAAACTGGCGGATAGCATGTTCCTGAAACCGAATGCCACTATCAATCTACACTACGAAACGTACCGAGACGCCACAGCGCTTAATCGCTTACCCTTACCGGACTTCATCAAAACCATACGCGCACGGCGAGCCGACGAGCAATCTCAAAGCGATTGGCCCTGGTCGTGGCACTTTGCCTATAACCCGGCAGGAAAGATCTACTCATCCATGAGCAGTAGTATCTACGACAGCTACACCGGACGCATCCACAACCTCGACGGCTTCCTGCGCCTGGTATCGCTACAGATCGCCATCAAACAAGCCGCGATCCGCAATCCCGATATACCGGAGTTTCTCGGGCGCGCCCTGCCCGAACTGCGCAACCCGTACACCGGCGAACCCATGCAGTGGGACAGCCAGAACCGCACTCTCTACTTCAATGGAATGAGTGAAGGGATGGGCGAAAATGGAACGAACGAAAAATCAGATGATGAGTTGCTTGGAAAACGCATAGAGCTGCGTCTTTAGTGACTCTCTATATTAATTTTTCCGTTTCTTCGATTCTAACTGGAAAAGCTTTTCTCTGCGTTCTCTGCGTCTCTGCGTTGAAAACTAATATTAACTCTCTCTTCCTTCAACTACGCAGCGCCGCGATCACCGGCGCGGTGTCGGGGCGCACGCCGCGCCAGATGAAAAACGACTCCGCCGCCTGCTCCACCAGCATGCCGAGACCGTCGGCCAGCCGGCCCGCGCCGTGTGCCCCGGCCCAGCGCAAAAACACCGTGGGCGCATCGGCGTACATGAGGTCGTAGGCGAGCGCGCCGGGGGCAAACAGCCCGTCCGGCAGCGGCGGCAGTTCGCCGTGCAGGCTGGCGCTGGTGGCGTTGCTCACGATATCGAAGTGCCGGCCGGCCAGGTCCTCGAACCCGCAGACCTCGATTTCGCCCAGACCGGCGAACAGCTCCGCGAGTTCCCTGGCCCTGGGCACGGTACGATTGGCGAGCGTGAGCCGCACCGGCTTTTCTTCGAGCAGCGGCCCGAGGATGCCGCGCGCCGCGCCGCCCGCGCCCAGCACCAGCACGGTTTTGCCGGCCACTGCCACGCCGAGGTTGTGGGTGATGTCGCGCACCAGGCCGGCGCCATCGGTGTTGTCGCCGTAGAGCGTGCCGTCGGCCTCGACGCGCAGGGTGTTGACCGCGCCGGCCTGCTCGGCACGCGCGCTCAACCGCCCGGCCAGCCGCCAGGCGTCGAGCTTGAAGGGCACGGTGATGTTCAGGCCGCGCCCGCCGCTGGCGCGAAACTGGTCGACCGCCTGGGCGAGGCCGCCGGGATCGACCTGAATGGCGGTGTACTCGATACGCTGTCCGACCTGCTGGGCGAACTGGGCGTGGATGCGCGGCGATTTGCTGTGGGTAACCGGGTTGCCCATGACCGCATAGCGCGCGGGCTTTTCGAAATCGAACGGATCGGTCATCGCCCCATTCCCCCGCGCGTCAGGCAGTCGATGAAACGCGCGCGCGACGCCGGCGTTTTCACGATGCGATGCGACAATACAGGCACCGGTCTATTGTAGGCAATTCGCGCGACGGCGCAACGACCGCGCGCCGGCGTCGAAGGGGAGAAACCAACACGGCCCGCCCGAGGACGGGCCGTTTCGGACTGGATGGGAAAACTAGATGATCGGGGTGTTGAAGGCGAAACCGACCGCACCGGCGCCGAGCGCCAGCACCAGGCCGATGATGCTCAACATCTTCTGCTTGGGAGCGGCGATGGTGAGGCCGAGCAGCGACAGGAAAAATCCGGCGATGCTGAAAAGCGCCGGGCTGATGAGCAACGCGCCGGGGCTGGCGGCAATGGATAGTATGCCGAGCAGGCGCCCGTCGGTGGATGAATCGGTCGAATTGGCGCTATTGGATGTAGCCACGTTAAGAATCTCCTCGTGTTATCGTGATTGTGGACAGGGTTGCCGTAAGGCAGCGCGCACTATGCGCAAATCCGCCCGGCACGGCAATCGAATTATCGAATGCGGGGATAAGGCCGGCTAGCTGCCGAAGCCCGGACGGGCGGGGATCGTAGTCACTGGCCGGGGTTCAACGGCGTTCGAAACATGAAGTAGGCCGCGCCGATCAGGCACAAACCGGCCCACAGGTAATCGAGGCGCAGCGGTTCCTTCATATAGAACAGCACGAACGGCACAAACACGCTGAGCGCAATGATTTCCTGCATGACCTTGAGCTGGCCGAGGTCGAACTGGCCGTAACCGGCGCGGTTGGCCGGCACCTGCAACAGGTATTCGAACAGCGCCACGCCCCAACTCACCAGCGCCGCGACGATCCAGGGCTTATCGCGCAGATCCTTGAGATGCGCGTACCAGGCGAATGTCATGAACACATTCGAAAGCGAAAGCAACAAAACGGTCTTCACAAAATGGCCCGGATGAAAAAATGTTCGGCGGGTCAGCCCACCATGATCAGGAAATAGGCCGCGTAACACAGGCCGTTCAAGATAAAATGATACGGCCGCAACGTGCCGCGACGCGCCAGGACATACAGGTAAACACCGGCCAGCAAGGTCAGCGCCAAGCCCAGCAACACCTCCGGCCGCGGCTCCCAGGGCGTCAACATCACGCCGATCGCCGGCAACAGGCTGCCCTGAAACACCATGGCGCCGGTGATATTGCCGAACGCCAGGGTATCGCGGTGGCGGCGTATCCACAGGATGCTGTTCACCTTCTCCGGCAACTCGGTGGCGATCGGGATGATGAGCAGCGACAACGCCAGGGCCGAGAGCCCGACCCAGGCCGAGAGCGCCTCGATGCCGTACACGAACCCCTTGGCGCCGAGCACGATCAACACCAGGCCGATGGCGAGCTGCAACAGGATCGTCGCCATGTTCTCCGGCAGTTTGATATAGCTGAGATACAAGGGATGATCGGCCTCGGTGTGGTGGCCGTCCTGCACGAGCCGGGCGGAGGCGCGCACCGTCAGCATCAGATAGACGAAATAGATGAGTACCAGGCTGAAGGCGATGACGCCACGCACCGCGGGCGTTTCGTGCGGAATGAAAATCGCTGCGCTCGACAGGCCGAACGCCAGCAGAAACCAGCCGAGGTCGCGTTGCAGCCCGGTGTGCTCGGGTTTGAAACTTCCGCCCCAGCCGCGCTTGGGGGCCGCAAACGCCGCCATCAGGAAGAACGCCACCGTCGCCAGCATCATCGGCGCACCGAGGATCGCACCGACACCGACCTCGTGACCGATATCGCCGCTGCTGGCGCTGAAGATAGCCACGACCGGCACCATGGTCTCGGGCAGGGCGGTGCCGACCGCAGCGAAGATCGAACCGGTCACGCCCTCGGAGATTTTCAGGCGCTCGCCGAGGTGCTCGAGCGCGTTGGTGAAGCTCTCGGCGCCGACCAGGATAATGAGCAGCGCAATCAATAACAGGGCGATTGTCATGAGATTCTCGGTCGGTGACTTGGCGTAAACTATCAAGCGGCCGCGGGCTTGTATATCCCCTGAATGGGCGGTATCAACGCGGCGCGGCCGCCGTTTCCATCCCGGGCGGGCGGGTCGCCAGGAACGACGGGCGCGCGCCGATCCCGGCCAGCCACTGCGCCAGCCGCGGGTAACTCGCACGCCAGTCATGCGGGTAGCGAAAATCGAGGTATTCGAGCGCCACCCCCAGGGCGATGTCGGCCACGCCGAACCGGTTCTCGACCAGATACGCCCCGTCCCCGGCGGCGGCCTCGGCGAACCGCAGGGCGCGGGCGATCTTTTTCTCCTGGCGCGCGATCGCCTCCGGTAGTTGTTTCTCGGCCGGGCGGCGCATTTCCATGAGCCGCGCCACCGTGGCATCGAGCATCCCCTGGCCGAGCGCGTGCCAGCGCAGCGCCTGTAGGCGCGCCGGCCCGTTCGCGGGCATGAGCGGCGCACCTGCGAGTCCGTCCAGGTATTCGACCAGCAACGTCGATTCGAACAGCACCTCGTCGTTGTCGAGCAGCAACACCGGCACCTTGCCGAGCGGATTGAGGTGCGGTATGGAGCTGTCAGCATCGTGTGGATTCTCCACCACGAACTCGCAAGCGATGTCCTTCTCCTGCACCAACACGCGCAGTTTGCGGACATAAGGGGAGGTCAAGGAACCGTATAGTTTCATTGTGCTGGTTTCCTAATATTTAGACGTTAACAGCCTTAACTATAAAACCCAGGCGCCTTGGTTTTTTGCTGTCGGTACTCGCCCCTTGTGTCGCACCGAGCACCGGAGGGCGGCGAGGACAAGGCCCGTAAGGGGCGCGCCCGGGAGGCGCGCGTTTTTCGCAGTACACGGACGTACTGTCGAAAAACCCCCTCGCCGACTGAGGAGCGGAGGGCACCCCACCCCAACGCGTAGAACGCGTTGGGGTGGGGTGCGACGACGGGGCAAAATGGCTTTGGTGACTTTCGCCGAAACGAAAGTCACTCGTGCGCGCGGCGAAACGCGCATCGAAAATAACATCGCCGGAGGCGATCCGGACTCATACATAATCCACCGCCAACCCAATAAATATCACCGCCCCGAACCGGTTGTTATGCAGAAACGCCCGGAAACAGGCGTCGCGATCGCGCGCACGGATCAACCATAGTTGATGAACCGCCAGCCCGGCGGCAGCGCCCAGTCCGGCGTAATAAAACCCGCCGCGCCCGGTGAGCGCCCCAGCCCAGGCGAGCAGGCCGAGGGTGGACGCGTGGCTCACGCCGATCATCGCGCGATCCCAGGCGCCGAACAGAATCGCCGTGGATTTCACGCCGATGCGCCGATCGTCGTCGCGATCGACCATGGCGTATTCGGTATCGTAGGCCACTGCCCACAGCACCGTGGCGGCGAACAACAGCCAGGCCAGGGCCGGCACACTGCCGGTGTGGGCCGCGAACGCCATCGGGATCGACCAACCGAACGCCGCGCCCAGATAGAATTGCGGCAGATGGGTGTAGCGTTTGAGAAACGGATAACTGACCGCCAGCAGCGCCGCCACGAACGACAGCGCGATGGTCAGGCTATTCAGCAGCAACACCAGCGCAAACGCCGAAAGACACAAAGCCACGAACAATGTCAGCGCCGCGCGCGGCGTCACCCGACCGGCGGCCAGCGGCCGGTCGCGGGTGCGCGCGACCTGTGGGTCGATCGCGCGGTCGGCATAATCGTTGATCACGCAACCGGCCGAGCGCATCAACACCACGCCCAGCACGAACACCGTCAGGATCAAGAGGTCGGGCCGCCCGGCGCTCGCGAACCACAACCCCCAGAGCGTCGGCCACAACAGCAAAAAAATCCCGATCGGCCGGTGCAGCCGCATCAATATCAAGTAGTCGAGAAACCGCGCGGTGCTCGCCATTATTGTCTACACCTCGGCATACTGCTCGCGCCCTCCCAGCCAGCGCCGGACGAGCGGCAACACGCTGTCGGGATGCTTGGCCAATAATAACTCGGCGGTGCGCTCGATCGTCGGCAGCAACGCCTGATCGCGCATGACATCGGCGATATGAAATTCCCCGTCCCCGGTCTGGCGCGTACCGAGCACCTCGCCCGGGCCACGCATCTCCAGGTCCTTGCGCGCGATCTCGAAGCCGTCGTTGCTGGCGCGCAGCACCGCCAGGCGCTGGCGCGCGTTTTCGGACAGCGCGCCATGATACATGAGCACGCAACTGCTGTGCGCGGCGCCGCGCCCGACGCGCCCGCGCAGTTGATGCAACTGCGCCAAGCCCAGACGCTCGGCGTGTTCGACGATCATGAGGCTGGCGTTCGGCACATCCACGCCGACCTCGATCACGGTGGTGGCGACCAGCAACTGCACCGACCCGGCCTTGAACGCCGCCATGGTCCGTTCCTTGTCTTGCGCCTTCATGCGCCCGTGCACCAAACGAATGGAAATCTCCGGCAAGGCCGTGCGCAACGCCGCCTCGGTGTCTATCGCGGTCTGCAGATCGAGGGTTTCGGATTCCTCGATCAACGGACACACCCAGTAGACCTGGCGGCCGTCGCGGCAGGCGGCATGCACCCGTGCCACCACTTCGGCGCGGCGCGTATCCGGCAGCACCACGGTCTCGACCGGTGTACGCCCGGGCGGCAGCTCGTCGATCACCGACACGTCCAGGTCGGCGTACAGCGCCTGCGCCAGGGTGCGCGGGATCGGCGTGGCGGTCATGGTGAGCTGGTGCGGCAGCCGCCCGGCGCTGTTGCCCTTCTCGCGCAACAGCAGCCGCTGGTGCACGCCGAAGCGGTGTTGTTCGTCGACGATCACCAACCCCAGATTTTTGAAAACCACATCACCCTGAAACAGCGCGTGCGTGCCGACCGCCAGCGCCGCGGCCCCCGAACCGATCGCGGCCAGCATCGCGGCGCGCTCCTTGGCGCCGAGCTTGCCGGACAGCCAGGCGGTCTCGATGCCGAGCGGCCGCAACCACGCGTCGAAATTGCGCCAGTGCTGCTCGGCCAGGAGTTCGGTCGGGGCCATGATCGCGACCTGCAGACCGGCCTCGACGGCGTGCAGCGCGGCGGCGGCCGCCACCAGGGTCTTCCCCGAGCCGACGTCGCCCTGCACCAGACGCTGCATGGGATGGCCCTTGGCCAGATCGTCCACGATCTCGGCGATCACCCGCTGCTGGGCAGCGGTGAGCGCGAACGGCAACCGCGCCCACAGGGCGGCGGCGAGCTTACCCGGTGTCTGGATGACGGGCGCGCGCTGCCGGGACATCTGCGCGCGCCGGTGTTTCATGCTCAGGTGGTGCGCCAGCAATTCCTCGAATACCAGCCGCTGCTGGGCGGGATGGCGGCCCTGCTCCAGAATTTCCACGCGTGCGTCGGGCGGCGGGCGATGCACGTAGGCGAGCGCCTGTGGCAGCGTCGGCAGCTTGAGGTCGCTCAAGACTTCCTCCGGCAGCCATTCGTGCAGGCCGGCGAGCCGGGTATCGAGCGCCTGGCCGACCACGCGCCGCAGGCTGAGTTGGTGCACGCCCTCGGTGGCCGGATAAAACGGGGTCAAATGCTGCTCGGCCACCGGTAGCGCGTCGCCGGCATAGACATCGTATTCCGGATGGATCATCTCCAGGCCGGCGCTGCCCAGGCGCACCTCGCCGAAACAGCGGATCTGGCGGCCGCGCGCGAGCTTGTCGCGCTGGGCGGCGGTAAAGTGAAAAAACCGCAAGCTCATATGGCCGCTGCCGTCGCTCACCCGGCACACCAAGCTACGCCTCCCGCGAAACACGACATCGGTGAGGTCGATGCTGCCGACCACCAGCGCCTCACCGCCCGGCCGCAGGCTGCCGATGCGGGTGACGCGCGTGCGGTCCTGATACCGAAACGGCAGATGAAACAGCACGTCCTGCACGGTACACAGACCGAAACGCGCGAGCTTCTCCGCGAGCTTCGGCCCGACGCCTTTGAGAGAGGAAACCGGCAGCGAAGATACATCCATGATGATGTCAGAACCACGAATAACAAATCTACGGTGTCATGCCTTTCGATCAGCGCCCATCTGCGTTTATCTGCGGCGACGCTTGGCTTTGCGCTTTGTCTTTGTTTTCTTTTTGGGGCGTATATTCCGAAGCACCAAGACGGCATCCATCTCGACCGCCGCGCCCTTGGGCAGCGCCGCCACGCCGACCGCGGCGCGCGCCGGGTACGGCTGGCTGAAATACCCGGCCATGACCTCGTTGACCAGCGGAAAGTGGGCGAGATCGGTGAGAAACACATTAAGCTTCACGACATCGTCCAGACCGCCGCCGGCGGCCGCGGCGACCGCCCGCAGGTTTTCGAACACCCGCCGGATCTGCGCGCGCATGTCGCCGGTCACTAGTTCGCCGCTCCCCGGCACGAGCGGGATCTGGCCGGAGAGATAGACAGTGTCGCCGGTCCTGACGGCCTGCGAATAGGTACCGATGGCCGCGGGGGCGTCGGCGGTGGTGATTGTTTGTTTCTTCATTGATGGTTTCCTTTTTTAGACTCGGAAAATCGCGGAACGAAATTGCGGCGTGAAACAACGGCCGGACCGCATGCTTAGAACATATCTCAAAATTCCCACGAGTATTCGTGCCGCCCGGTACGTCATTCCCGCGGACGCGGGAATCCAGGCTTTCAGCAATTTTCTGGATGCCCGCGTCCGCGGGCATGACGAACAAATTACCAGTTACCGAATGTGAGACAGGTTCCTGGCTTTTCTCCCGCGCTTCTACTATCCCTTGGTGCGCTGGATGCGGATCACGGTCTCGTAGCCCCGCACCTGGCGGATCAGACGCGCCAGATGGGCGCGGTCGCGGACCTCGACGGTGAAGTGCATGCTGCTGTTTTGGCTGTCGTGTTCCTCGATCGACACGGTGTCGATGTTGGCCTCCATCTCGGCGATCGCCGCCGCCACCTTGGCCAGCACCCCGCGCTGGTTCTTGACGTCGATGCGCAGGCTGACCGGGAACACGCCCGTGATGTGCTTCTCCCAGCTCACGTCGATCCATTGCTCGGGGTGTTTGCGGAACTTCGCCACGTTCGGGCAGTCCTCAGTGTGCACCACGATGCCGCGGCCGGCCGAGAGGAACCCCAGGATCGGATCGCCCGGAATCGGCCGGCAGCAACGCGCGTAGGTCACGACCACGCCCTCGGTGCCGCGGATCGCCAACGTCGGGGAGATATCCTTGGTCTCGGTCACCTCCGCGCCGCTCGGCAGCAACTGGCGCGCCACCACCGCCGCCAAGCGGGCGCCGAGACCGATGTCGGCCAGCAAATCCTGCCAGGACTTGAGCTTGAGGGTTTGCAGCAGCCGGTTCTTTCGCTCCTCGCTCAACTCGCCGAGACGCACGCCGCCGGTCAGCAAGGTCTTGCCGAGCAGGCGCGCGCCGAGCTTGACCGATTCGTCGCGCTGCAGGTTCTTGAGATAATTCCGGATGTGGGCGCGCGCCTTGCCGGTCGCGACATAATCCAGCCACGACGGGTTCGGGCGGGCGGTCTTGGCGGTGACGACCTCGACGTGATCGCCGTTCCGCAGCACGGTGCGCAGCGGCACCAGCTGGTGATTGATGCGCGCGCCGACGCACTGATTGCCGACGTCGGTGTGCACGTCGTAGGCGAAGTCGATGACGGTCGCGCCGCGCGGCAGCTTGCGGATATCGCCCTTGGGGGTGAACACATAGACCTCGTCCGGGAACAGGTCGACCTTGAGGTGTTCGAGGAATTCGTTGGGGTTGCCGGCCTGCTGCTGGATCTCCAGCAGGTCCTGCAACCATTGCAGGGCGCGCTTCTGCACCTGCACGCCGTGCTCGACGCTCTTATACAGCCAGTGCGCGGCCACGCCGGCCTCGGCCACGCGATGCATGTCGACGGTGCGGATCTGAACCTCGATGGAAATGCCGTACGGTCCGAACACCACGGTGTGCAACGACTGGTAGCCGTTGGCCTTTGGGATGGCGATGTAATCCTTGAAGCGTCCCGGGATCGGCTTGTAGAGGTTGTGGATGATGCCCAGCACCCGGTAACAGGTGTCGACCTGATCGACGATGATGCGAAACGCATAGACGTCGTACACCTGCTCGAACGACAGCGCCTTCTGACGCATCTTGGTGTACAGGCTGTACAGGCTTTTCTCGCGCCCGCTCACCTCGGCCTCGACGCCCTCGGCGCGCAGTTGATTCAACATCCCCGTGCGCACCTTGTCGACGATCGCCTTGCGGTTGCCATGGCGCTTGTTGCGCGCCTCGGCGAGTACCCGGTAACGGACCGGGTGAAGATTGGCGAAACCCAATTCCTCCAGTTCCTGCGACCAACTGTGCATGCCCAGGCGGTTGGCGATCGGCGCGTAGATCTCGAGGGTCTCGCGCGCGATCGCGCGCCGGCGCTCGGGCGACAGCGAACCGAGGGTGCGCATGTTGTGCAGGCGGTCGGCGAGCTTGATCAGGATGACGCGGATGTCCTGGGTCATCGCCAGCAACATCTTGCGGAAGTTCTCGGCCTGCTCCTCTTCCTTGGTCTTGAACTCGATCTGGTCGATCTTGCTCACGCCGTCGACCAACTCGGCCACGTCGGCGCCGAAGTTGGCGATAATTTCCTGTTTGGCTATGGGCGTGTCTTCGATAACGTCGTGCAGGATGGCGGCGATGATACTTTTGCTGTCCATGTGCATCTCGGCCAGGATGCGCGCCACTTCCAGGGGGTGGAAGATGTACGGCTCGCCGCTGCGCCGCTTTTGGCCGGCATGGGCCTCGGCGCTGAACAGGTAGGTATTATAGACATCGGCGACCTCCGGCTTGCCGAGATAGGTCTCGAGCAGCGCACAGAGGTCGGCGATCTGAAAACGCGCGCCGGCCGGCGCGGGAGGGGACCGCTTAAGGAGCCGCGCGCCCTTCTTTTTCACCGGCCTCGCCGGTCTCGGGGACGCTGACCCCGAGTTGGGTTGTGGTGTCTTCATCGGCCTCGAATCCAGGCGGCGCTGTTTTTTCGTCCAGGATGGCGTTGGTCACGAAACCGCCGGCGATCTCGCGCAGCGCCATGACCGTGTCCTTGTCGTGCTCGCGCGCCACGCACGGCTCGGCGCCGGCGATCAACTGGCGCGCGCGCTTGGCGGCGACCAGCACCAATTGAAACCGATTTTCGACGTTGTCCAAACAATCTTCGACTGTGACGCGTGCCATAACTTAAACTTCTCCTGAAAATTCACCGCGGCCGGCGGAACGCCGCTACCGGATGGTCATCTTACTGATAATCCGGGTGTTTTTCCATTTAAAGTGCTGATTTGTATGAGTGTTTGCCGAAGAGGCGCGGGAACGCGGAGAAACCCCCTGAATAGCCGGCAAAAACCCCTGCTCATGCGAGTCCGCGACCACAGCTATTCCTGTGCCGGTCAACAGGATGTCGCTTTGCCTTTCCACAACATACGGAGGAAATCGGACCTGCGGGTAGGCGCGCTGCCGAAATTACCGATTTTTTTACCCGAGGGTTTCGACGAGCTTCGGGGCTTTCCATTGAGGTCTATTTTGTAAGTCTAACCTTAACGGCACACAACGCGCCGCCCCGCTGGCTGAGCGTGCGCACGGGTTGTTCGACATGCAGGACATGTTGGGGCTGCCCTCTTGACAACCACCCCCCACCCTCTGCTATATCGGCAAACTCTGGAATAGGGAATAAGGCGAGCACCCTGACACTCAGGGTCATCACCCAACAATAACGATGGGAGGAAAGTTCATGACGAACTTGGCAAGGATGGGTACACGCAAGCCGCGTGGAAGGGTGTGGCCTGGCTCATTCGCGGCGCTGATTTTTCTCCCAGTTGTGTTTTTTGTTGTCTTCTCCCTACTTTCTTCCCACGCCGCCCCTCCCGCCGTCGTCGTCTGGCTCGTCGACGGAAAAACAGTAAAGCGGATCGACACTCAAACCAACCGCATTACCTTAAATCTCCAAGTCCCGGAAGAGCCCAAGGCCCTGGCCGTCACCGTCGACGGATCGGTGTGGGTGGCGACGGAAGACTCGCTCCTTAAGTTCGACCTCGCCGGCCAGCCATTAGGCAGCGTGCTGTTAAAGAGCCTGATGCCATCCCTCAAGGGTAAGCATCTGGTCTTGGATCCCTACGACCAAAGCCTGTGGGTCGGGGGAGAGAAAACCCTGGTGCATCTGGATGCCCAGGCGAAACTCCTTAAGACCTGGCAGGCTCCCGCCGAGATTAAAGCCTTAAGCCTCGACACCGATCAGACCCCGTGGGTGTTGACCGAGAAACAATTACTCCATCTGTCCGTTCAAACCGCGGTGCTGCACACCCAGTCGACCGACACCCTGCTCAAGGAGCCAAAGCATCTGCTCATCGACGGCCTCGCCGGCCTGGGCTGGCTGGCCGGGGAACACGGGCTGATTCGGCTCGATCTGCACGACCTCGGCAAGGCCCCATTGAGCGTGGCGCTCCCGAAAGACACCGAGATCGAGGCCTTAGCGCTGCACCCGTTGTTCGGCACCCTGTACGCGGCCACCGACAAACAGCTCCTCATCTATGATCGCAACGGGCAACTGCTCAACACCCTCGATCTCGCGCCCTTCAAACTGGACGACGACCTGCACCTGCTGGTCGAACCCCAGACCGGCAGCCTGTGGCTGGGCGGCAAGAAACGCGTGGTGCGCATGACCACGACCGGGGCGGTGGAAGCGTCCCTCGCGCTTGAAAAGGAAACCGAGGCGCTGGCGGCCGGGCCGTTTCAACTGCTGCCGACGCTTACGCTGCTCGCGCCCGCGGAGAACAGTATCACCAACAACCCCCGGCCCTTGTTCCGGTTGGGTTTAGGTGCCGAGTGCAACGCCGTTCCCTGCACCTTGGTCGACGCCTATCTCAACAGCCTCATCTTAAGCGTCGATCTCAACGGCATCGCGGTGGGGCCGCTCTTTACCTTAGGGAACGGAGAGGCCACTTTCACCCCGGCCGCGCGCCTGCCCGAGGGCCTCAACACCTGGTCGGCCGTGGCAACCGACATCTTCGGGCACACGTCGAACACGATTAACAGCCGATTCACGGTAACCACGGGAACGGACACGGTCCCGCCGGTGTTTCTCAGTCTCTCG
>JACREH010000079.1 GCA_016218345.1 Gammaproteobacteria bacterium
ATTCGAGAAGTGCGCCGGCCTGGTCAAGGCCGGCAAGAACGATTGCGGCACCAGCCAGCACGCCTGCGCCGGGCAGGCCAAGAAGGACGGCGACAAGGAGGAGTGGGTGTACGTGCCGAACGGCACTTGCGACAAGCTCGTCGGCGCAAGCGTGTACAAACCCGTCAAGAAGTAGGGCATTACCCGGTCGCCGATGGATCGCACGACGTTTCAGGAATAGACCGCGCCGCGCGCTCGTCCTTACGGTAAGACGGGGGTGAATGCGCAGACCGATCGGAGCGCGGTTAATCGACACCGGAGCAAGGCATCGGAAAAGCCGGTTTAGCCACGGACCCACGAATTACCTCCCCAAGAAAGATTCTCCCCCTTTCTTGACTTAGGTGCGGTCCGTGGCTTTTTTCTTCAGCACTGTTCGCGGGCGGCCCGGCGCAGGCAGTCGAGGTAGTGCGTTTCGCTCGGCGCGGTGCGCTCGCGCTCGGCGCGCCACAGCATCTCGCCGAGACAATCCAGCATGCGATGCTGGGCGGCGTGTTCGTCGCTGAATTGTTTCAGCAACGCCAGATAACACTCGCGCACCCCCGGCGGCCGGTCGACGGACAGTTGCTCCTCGATGGCGACGTGCAGGCCGAGGTGCAGAAACGGATTGACCCGACCGGACTCCGGCGGGTAGTCGCGGTCTTCATGGGCGTCGGGATTTTCCAGGAGCGCGTGGTACTCGGGGTGGCGCAACGCCACCGCGACGATGATGTTTTCGATCCCTTCGAGCGGCAGCCGCTGGCGATGGCGCTGCCAGGCGCGGAAGAACACTGCGCGCGTTTGCTGGCGGTCGTCGGTGAACACCGTTTAGGGAAAGCAGGCTTGCACAAAAATAGCCATTTAAGACGCGCGTGCCTTGAACAGCCCGACCACCGCGGAATATTGGTAGAGGTGGTTATGGCCGTCGAGCGGGCCGATCTCGCCGTTGCCGTAGAAGCCGATCACCGGCAGGCCGGGGAAGCGCGCCTTGACGAGGTCGAGATCGCGGTCGCGGTTGCCGAAGAAATTCGGGCCGCGCCCCATGCACGGGAACAACAGCGCGAAGTCGGGCGGCGCGTCGAGCTGCTGGCGGGCGCGATCGAGCGTGCTGTTCATGTCGCGTTCGGCGGCGAGTGTGTCGCGCATCGCCCAGAACAACCGTTCGCCGCGCGCCAGCGGCTGCGCGAAGGTGATGGATTGATTGTTGAGATTGGCCGACACGATGTGGTTCAGGCGGTAACGCCCTTCGCGGATGGCGTCGGCCGGATCGCCGAAGGTGACGCCGCCCATGATCAGGTGCAGCGGGATGCGATCCATGTCGCGCACGCCGAGCGGCAGCGATTTGACCAGCACGTTGAGCGCCGGGTAATTGCCGAGGCGCAGCACATCCAGGCCCTGGACCTCGGCGATTTGGATCGGCGAGGTCAGGGCGCGCACGCCCTGCGAGGCGCGAATCACGCCCGCGGTGTTTTCGATCGCGATCTCGACGCGCCCGCTGTCGTTCACCCGGCAGCCGTTCCACACCTTGAACGGCCCATGCCCGAAGATGTCGCCCGACACCGCGCCGATGCGCTCCACCGGCAGGTCGAACCACTCGGCGCTCAAACCCGACGGCGTGCACAGGCTCAACACCGGGTCGTCGCTCGCGCGCCGCGCGAACGTGCGCAACTGCAGTGGATCGCCGAACACCATGGCGGCCGCGCCCGGACTGTCGAGCAGCCATTCCTCGTCGGTCAACACGCCGGCGCCGGTGGCGCCGACGATTTGCAGAGTGTGGGCGGCGCGCGCCGCGGCGCGCAGCGCCGGTTCCGGGTCGGCGGCGTAATCGGGCGTGAGGAACAACAACACCCCGGCGGCGCGCGTCAACCCGGCGCGCGCCAGCGCGCGCTTGACCGCGGTGGCGGCGTGCTCCGGCAGGGCGCGCGGGCCGTGGCTCAAGCCGGTCGCGACCAGGCCGTTTTTCGGGTTCGTTGTCGGCAAGGCGTTCATCGCTTCACTTTATCCGGGTACTCGCATAAAGCATAGATCACGCAGCGGCCGCAGTGCGGCGTGCGCGCCACACAGGTGTAGCGGCCGTGCAAAAGCAGCCAATGATGGGCGTGCTGACGGAATTCCCGGGGCACGGCCTTGAGCAGGCCGTGTTCGACCAGGCGCACGTTCTTGCCCGGCGCAAGCCCGGTGCGGTTGGCGACCCGGAAGATGTGGGTATCGACCGCGATGGTCGGTTCGCCGAACGCGGTGTTGAGCACGACGTTGGCGGTCTTGCGGCCCACGCCCGGCAACGCCTCGAGTTCGGCGCGGGTGCTCGGCACCCGCCCGCGGTGACGCTCGAGCAGCAACCGGCAGGTCGCGAGGATATTGCGTGCCTTGGTGTTGTACAGGCCGATGGTCTTTATATAGGACTTGAGGCGCGCCGGCCCGAGGCGCGCGATCGCCCGCGGGGTGTTCGCGACCGGAAACAGTTTCGCGGTCGCCTTGTTGACGCCCTTGTCGGTCGCCTGGGCCGACAGCATCACCGCGATCAGCAGTTCGAACGGGCCGCGATAGCGCAGCTCGGTGGTCGGCGCCGGGTCGGCCGCCCTGAGGCGTTCGAAGAGTTTGCGACGTTTCGCCGGGCCCATGCCGGAATCATACCGCACCGCCGCGGGTTCGACGGAATACATTCGGCGCCGGCGGCGTCCTACTCACCGATGAATTCCGGCACAACCTCGTCGTAACCTCGGGAGCGGATCATGCGCAATCGTCCGGTTATCGCCCGCGTCGCGGCGCACGCCTGCGCGCTGCTGGCGCTGCTCTTCTGGTTGGACGCGGTCGCCGAGGTCGCCGGCCTGGACGATCCGGCGCCGCAGGAAGAAATCGAGAAGCGGGTCGAGGAATACAATCGCCGGCTGTTCGCCGATCCCGGGCAGGCGCGGCTCTATGTCAAACGCGGCCACGCCTATTTCCGGCTGCGCGAATTCGACAAGGCGATCGAGGACTACGATGCCGCCATCCGCCTCGACGCCGCTCTCGACGAGGCGTATTTCGGCCGCGGCATGGCGCTCGGCCGCACCGGCGAGATCGACCAGGCGATCGCCGACCTCGGTGTGTATATCGCGCGCCACCCGAAAAGTTCGGTCGCCTATACCAAGCGCGGCGTGCGTTATTTATGGAAGGGCGACGTCGCCAACGCCGAGAAGGACCTGACCCGGGCGGTCGCGCTCGACGCCAACAACGCCGAGGCGCACGACGACCTCGGCGTGATTCACGCCCAGCGCGGCGAGTACGCTGAGGCGGCCGGACATTTTTCCACGACCATCCGGCTCGATCCGAGCTATCAGAAGGCCTATCACAACCTGGCCATGGTGCATTACCTGACCGACCGCGACCAGCGCGCGCTCGAGGTGGTCGAGCAGGGGTTGAAGCTCAGCCCCGATAACCGCAGCTCGCTGCTGTTGAAGGCCGAGATCCTCGCCGCCCTCGGCCGGCGCAGCGAGGCGAAGGCGGTGCGCGACTACGCCGAGCTGCTGCCGGAGGGCGGCTGGTCGGAGCGCATGGCGATTCAATGAAATATTCTTGAACCGCCAAGAACGCCAAGAAAGCTATATTTTTTAGCGGTTAACAAATCTGGTGTCGGAGCGGTGGACTTTTCTTGTCAGCGATTCTACTAAGGAGGAACCCGATGATTTCTCGATTGGTTGTTACCAGTATGCTCGCATTGTCAGGCACGTTGTTCGGCGCCGGTGGTGCCCGGGCGGCGCAGGTGGACGTGAACGAGCAGCAGGTGCAGGTCTGGAACCGGTTCTCCGAGACGCTGCTCAAGCTGCATCTGCAACAGTTGAGTGGACGCGAGATCCGCAAGAGCGAGCACAGCGGCCGCTACGGCGGCGAGGTGGCCAAGAACTACTCCTATAAGGATATCGAATATCACGACGCCAAGACCGGCCGGCTGCTGAGCCGGGTGCGCTGGGACGGCGACAAGCCGGAGGTCTATCACACCGTCGAGGTGTTTGTGTACGACGGCGCCGGCCAACTGGTGCGCGACTTCGCCACGATGTATCTGCCGTGGGCGCGCAACGCGCCGATCCGCACGTTCATCAATCTGCATCGCCACACCGACGGCCTGCACGCCTACCGCCAATTCGATGCCTCCGGCATCCGTCTGTACGAGCAATGCAAGGGCGCGTTCTCCGGAAAGGCGGTGGACATCTCGCTCGAATTCCAGGACATCGACGCCCAGGCAACGGCGGCGCCGGCCTACAAGGCCTGTTTCGGCAAGCTGCCGGAGACGGCCGGGGCGTTTCTGACTCCCCACTGAGTGCAGTCGTTCGGCGGCCGGGTTGAAGCGCGGGCGCGCCGACGTATAGTATGTTGGCGACCAATCCGCGGAGAACGATCATGCTCAGGGCCTTCGGTATTATTTTATTGTTCATGGCGTGCAACGGCGCGGCGACCGCGGCCGAAAAGGACCAGGCGTGGTGGTGGGACGAGGCCTGGTGGAGCGAGGGCCGGTTCGAGCAGCCCAGGAATTATCCGGTCGAGACACGCCGGACCAGCTACCACAACGGCGATGTCGAGGTGCCGGTCACAGTGCTGCGACCGAGGGACAACAAGAAATATCCAGGGGTGCTGTTCGTCCACGGCCGGCGCGGTTTCGACGATCTTGTGGAGCTGCACGCCACGCGGCTGGCCGCGCGCGGGTTTATCGTGTTCGCGCCCGATCTCTACACCGGCCGCTTTATCTCGAAGATGCCGATCGAACACGACTACGCGCTCGAGGACGATCTCGATAAAGGCGTGGACGAGTTTCTGAAATCGAAGGAGATCAGCGGCCAGAAGGTTTGTTTCTATTCGCACACCCGTGGCGGTTACTACACGCTGAAGGTCGCGGTCACGAAGGGGCGCCAGGGGAAGAACATCGCCTGTTACGTGTCGTACTACCCGCACTGGCAGGATCCGAATGCCCCCGAGCCGCTGCAGATCTATTCGTTCGCGCCCGAGATCAACGATTTCAACCTTCCGGCGATGATCTTCATCGGTGAGGACGAGCAATACCAGCGCAAGCGCGTGATCGAATCGTCGGTGGACACGCTGCGGCAGAAGGGCCGGCCGATCACCTATATCGTCTATCCGGGCGTCGGACGCGGATTCGATTTCCGTCCGCCGAACGTGCGCACCTTCGCCGACGATCTGGCCGCCAAGGACGCGGTCCGGCGTGCCGCCGATTTCATCAACGCCGCGTTGCGTTGAGGAGCGCGCAACCCTCCACTGGTTATTGCATAAAGAATCTAACCGCCAAGACGCCAAGAAAGAGGGTTTTTCAGGGGTTGCCGTCTTGGCGTCCTTGGCGGTTCAAGATCGTAGTTAAGGTTTCAGATAAACGAACCCTTCGCGCGCTTGCAGTTTGCCGATCTCGGCCACGCCCGAGGGCACGATCCTGGCTTCCGGGATGACCTTCTTCGGGTCGATGTTGCGGGTCTTCAAGGTGATGGCGCACACCCGGAAATCCACGCCGCGCTCCTTCAACTTCTCCACCGGGATGCTGTAGGGGTTGCCGTTCTTGTCCTGCGCGCCGTCCAGCAGAAAATCGATGCCCTTGGCGTGGGTCACGACTACGATCTTGGCCTTGCCGTCGGTGGCATCGAGATGATTGCCGATGTTGCGCAACGCCGCGCCGGCGTTGTCGCTGTCGTTGACGTGGTACACGACCTTTTCCTGGTCGTCGCCGGCGGCAAACGCCGCGGTCGGTAGGCCGGCTACCATCGCCAGCAGGCAGATCGTTACGGACGCCTTTCTTAACTCGAACATGGGTAGTCTCCTCGTGGTTAATGTCAGTCTTTGACGACGATTTTTCCGGCCATCTCTTCGTGGCCGTCGCCGCAGAACACATCGCAGAAGAATGCGAAGGTCCCGGCCTTGTCGGGAACGATGCGCACCCGGGTCACCATTCCCGGAATCGCGTCGGCGCGCGTCTTGAAGTCCGGCAGGTTGAAGCCGTGCACGCGGTCGAGCGATGTCAGCTCGATCGTCACCGGCACGCCCTTTTTGAGAATAATTTCCGGCGTGTCGTACTCGAACTTCCTGGCGGTGACGCGGATCACGGGCTCGTCGGCGGCCGAAGACGCGTGCAGGCCGGCGAGTGCGAGCGCGGCGCAAATCGCCGCCGGCGCGCACCGGCGGCTGAGCAGCGGGCGCATCGGCCTATCCCTTCGGCACCGGCAGTTCGGCGAGCTTGTATTGCGCTCCTTTGGCGTCGGCCTCGATCGAGCGGAAGCCGATGCCCTTATTGGGCTCGGCCTCATCCCAGGGGATCGGTGCGCGCTTCGGTGCCGAGCCGGGCGCGGGCAGCGGGAAGATCAGGGATTTGGCTGCGTGATGGGCGATGTGGCCGGTCTTGTGATGGTGTTCCTGGTGGATGTGGCCGTAGAACACCGTCACGTTTTTGTGCGGCATCAGCAGCTCGACCGCGCTGGCGCCGTCGCGTGTCGCCCAATCCCATTGTGGGTACAAGTCGAACAGCGGCCGGTGCGCCAGCACCACGATCGGCGCGTCCTTGCCCAGTTGCTTGAGGTGCTGTGCCAGCCATTTGAGCTGCGCCTCGCCCAGGCTCGCGCCCGGATCGGAGACGTTATCGAGCGCGATGAAGTGCACGCCCTTGTGGTCGAAGCTGTAGTGAAGCTTTCCGAAGAATTCCTGGTAGGCCTCGCCGCGGTCGAGCGAGGCGTCGTGCTCGCCGGGCATGAAGCGTACGTCCTTGATCTTGAGTTCGCTGACGATGTCGCGGAACTCGGCCATGCGGGCGCGGCGCAGCTTGGGGTCGTCGGTGGTGTGGGTGAGATCGCCGGTGAACACCACGAAGTCCGGTTTTTGTTCCAGGCCGTTGACCGCCGCCACCGCCTTTTTCAGGGTCGAGGCCGCCTCCGGGTTCACCTTCGGGCCGTTGAATCCCCAGTGGGTATCCGATAACTGCACGAAGTAGAACTCGTCGGCCGCGCCGCTCTTGACGGCCTGCGCCCAACCGCTCAGGCCCGAGGCGAATACCGCGCCGCCGAGACCGGCCAATTTGAGAAAGTCGCGCCGCTTGATGGTGTCATGGGACATGCTGATCTCCTTCCGGGAAGTTGAGGGTGGGTGTGTCATGCCTAACCGCCGGCGCTCGCCAAATATTCCCGAGAAGCGGTTTCCGCCAGTCGGGAATAAAAACCGCCTTTGAGCGGTCTTTATTAGTTCTTGTTGAAGAGGAACCGCGCTTGCCGAATTCAAGCAAGCGCGCTCAATTCGAGCGCGTGGTGTTGCCGCACCTGAACGCTGCCTATAATTTGGCGCGCTGGCTCACGCGCGACGATCACGACGCGCAGGACGTCTTGCAGGAATCGAGCATGCGCGCCTACCAATACCTCGATGGCTTTCACGGCGACAGCGCCAAGTCCTGGCTGCTCACGATCGTGCGCCATACCTGCTATAGCTGGCTCGAAAAAAACCGCCCGGCGGCGTTGACGACGGTGTTCGACGAACAGTTGCACGGCGCCGGCGGCGATGGCCCGCACGCCGACAACACCGTCCCGGCGGACGGCCCGGAGGCGTTATTGCAGCAAAAACAGGAGCGGCATCAGGTGCAACGGTGGTTGGAGGAATTACCGGTGGAATTCCGCGAGGTCGTGGTGCTGCGCGAGCTCGAAGGCCTGTCGTACAAGGAGATCGGCGAGATCGCGGCGATCCCGATCGGCACGGTGATGTCGCGCCTGTCCCGCGGGCGTAACCTGCTGCAACGAAAACTCAACGGGACGGTGGACGAGGAAAGCTGACGTGTCCTGCGAACACACTCAACAGTTGCTGGATGCCTATGTCGACGGCGAACTCGACGTCGAAAAAAGCCTGGCGATTGAACAGCACCTGAGCGCCTGCCCGGCCTGCCGAAAACGTCACGAGGCCCGCCGGTGGGTGCGGGTCGCCGTGCAATCGCAGGCGCGGTATTTCACCGTGCCCGATCCGGCCGTGCGCCGCATCCAGGCGCACTTGGACAAGGCCGGAGGCGGTGGCCGGACGCTACCGGCACGCTGGTTGAGCCTCGCCGCTACTGCGGCGATCGCCGCGCTGCTCGGTTCGGGTACGACCTTCTGGATCGGGCGGACGTCGAGCGAGGACTTGCTGACCCAGGAGGCGGTCGCCAACCACAGCCGCTCGCTGATGGTCGCCGGCCGCATCACCGACATCTCGTCCTCGGATCAACATACGGTGAAACCCTGGTTTAACGGCCGCGTCGATTTTTCCCCGCTGGTGGTCGATCTTACCGCCCAGGGGTTCGCGCTGGTCGGTGGGCGGCTGGACTATCTCGACAACCATCCGGTCGCGGCGCTGGTGTACCGCCACCGTCAGCATCTGATCAACCTGTTTGTCTGGCCGGACGACAAGTCCGCGGCCGCGCCGATGCGCGCGTTCGCCCGTCACGGCTATCACGTTCTGCACTGGTCCGGCGGCGGGATGCGTTACTGGGCGGTCTCGGATCTCAACCCGGCCGACCTCAAGGCGTTCGGCGAGCTGTTGGCGACCCAGGGATAAAAAAACGAACGCCCCGCGCCGGGGAGGGCGCGGGGCGTTTGGCGAAGAAACTCCAGCGGGATTATTTCGGGCAGGTCGAGCGGTCGCTGTCGACCTTGCCGCCGATCAGCAGGAAATTCGCGAACGGTCCCATATTGCCCATGGCTTCCATCATCGGGCCGTCGAACTTGAGCCGGCCGAACATCATGGCGCGCATCGGGCCGTATTCTCCGGCGCCCATTTCCTGCCAGCGCTTCGATTCGGCGTGCATGATGTAATCCATGCCGGTATCGAGCTTGGCGGTTTCGACCTTGCCGCCGTAGGTGCATATGGCCTTGCCGTCTTTCTTGCTGACGCGCATCTCGACGCGCGGGCTGGTCGGGCAATCGGTGCGGTAGATCTGCATCACCTTGAAGCCGCGCTTGCCGTCGTTGTCCGTCCAGCCGGATTCCACCAGCTTGTCGGTCAACACCGGATCGCGATTCCAGGCGTCGCACGCCAGCGCCGCCCATTCGGCCGACATGAACACCGGTTTGGCCGCCTCGGCCGGGGCCGGGGTGGGAGCAGGGGCGGCTTCCTCGGCCGCCTGCACTCCGCCGGCCGCGAGCGTGGAAAAGACCAGGCCGATCAGGGTTGTCATTGTCTTATTAGAGTTCATCGCTTTCTCCTACTGGTTGGATGGGAAACCGGGACCGATCATGCTACTCCCCGTCCGGCAGTATGGGTAGACAGGGCCGGACGAGAAGGCGGCCGGCAGGAGCCGGGGGTCCGTCCGGCAGCCGGGGTATTCACAGCAACCGTGTCTTTTCCTTGCCACAGCGGGCGCAACGCAATACCGTCACCAATTGGCCTTGTTTGACGTCGAAGCGTTTTTCGGTGGCCACCTGCCATTTGTGAAACTCGTTATGGCACAGCGTCTTGCCGGCGTTCTTTTGTTGCGGCGTGGGTTTCTTGAAGGGCAGGATCGTGGCCATGGCGGAAGTGATGATAACCCCGCTGTCGATAGGCACCAACAGTGCTAGAAGCCGCCCGGCGCGATGCGGTAGTCTGCGGCCCATGAGCGAGGCGATCCTGATCGGCACGCGCGGCTGGGACCATGATGCTTGGCAGGGCGGGTTTTACCCCGCCGAGCTGCCGGCCGAGTGGCGGTTTTGTTATTACAGCAATCTGCTGCGCGCCGTGCTGGTGCCGGCCGCGGCCTGGGCGGGCGCGACTCCTTCCACTGTCGCGCAATGGGCGGAAGACAGCGACGCCGGATTCCGTTTCGTGCTGGAGCCGCCGCCGCTGGCGTCGGCGGTGGAACTGGCGGCGTTTCTCCGGCTCATCGAGCCGATCGCTTCCCAGACCGATGGATTCTTGGCGAGCGCCGCGTCGCTCGAACCCGCCCGACTCGACATGCTGCTCGCCGGCCTCGCGCGTGCGCACCCGGTCTGCGTCGACCTGCCCGCCGGCGGGCCATCGCCGGAACTGTCGGCGTTGCTCGCCGCCCACCGAGTCGGGCGCTGTTGGCATTGTGCGTCGGAAGACATGCCCACACCGGGGGGGGAGTTGCTGGTGGCGCTGAGTGCCGGCGGCCCGGCGCCGGAACTGCGCCGGACGCTCGAGGCATTGGCGCGCTGGCAAGCGCCGGGCGGGCGCGCGGCGCTGTTCTTCGAGGGCCCGGGCGCGGCCGAAGCAACGCGCACGGCGCGGACGTTGGCGGAATTGATGGGAATATAATGGTGGCGGGCGGAGCCCGCTACGTATTTTTTGTATCGCCTCCGGCGGTACAAGACCAAAGTACCTCGTGGGCGCGGCGAAACGCGCATCGAAAACAACATCGCCGGAGGCGATACCAAAATACTGACAATTTCCAAGCACCCCGACTAAAATAGGCGCCCCGTGGCCGGCGGTTGACGCCGCCCGGCCCATTCACACGGAAACCGTGCCTTGAATCAGCCCGAGAACAAGACGAACAACGGTGAAACCGCAAACGGGCCATCCTCGGCCCGCGGCCCTCGCCTCGATCCCATCGGCGACGCGCTGGTCGAGATCAGCGATCTCACGTTCAAGCGCGACACCCGCACCATCTTGCATAATCTTAATCTGCGCATCGCGCGCGGCAAGATCACCGCCATCATGGGCGGCAGCGGTTGCGGCAAGACCACCTTGTTGAACCTGATCGGCGGGCAATTGCGTTCCCAGCAGGGCAAGGTTCTGGTCGACGGCCTGTCGGTGCCGGACCTCACCACCGAGGAACTGTTCGCGCTGCGCAAGCGCATGGGCATGTTGTTCCAGACCGGCGCGCTGCTCACCGACCTGGATGTGTTCGAGAACGTCGCGTTCCCGATCCGCGAGCACACCCGCTTGCCGGAGGTGTTGCTGCGCCACGTGGTGCTGATGAAACTGCAAACCGTCGGCCTGCGCGGCGCGCGCGATCTCATGCCCTCGGAACTGTCCGGCGGCATGGCGCGGCGCGTGGCGCTGGCGCGCGCCATCGCGCTCGAGCCGATGATGGTGATGTACGACGAGCCGTTCACCGGCCTCGATCCCATTTCCAAGGGCGTGATCGCCAAGTTGATTCACGATCTCAATCACAGCCTCGGCATCACCTCGATCGTGGTGTCGCACGACGTGGTCGAGGCCTGTTCGATCTCGGATTACGCCTACCTCATGGGCGATGGCCGCATCATCGGCGAGGGCACGCCCCAGGAGGTGCAGCAATCCAAATCCGATTACGTGCGCCAGTTCATGGAGGGCCTGCCCGACGGGCCGGTGCCGTATCAGTACCCGGCCAGCGATTACGCCGACGATCTCATGCAAGGTGACGGACGATGAACCTGTTCGCCTATCTGGGCGCTTGGGCGATGGGCACGTTTGAGCGTGTCGGCCGCGCCAGCCTGTTCCTGTACGAAATCGTTGCCGGTAGCGGCCAGTTGTTCCGGCGCTTTACCCTGGTCATCCAGCAGGTGTACGCGGTCGGCGTGCTCACGCTGCTTATTATTATGGTATCGGGACTGTTCGTCGGCATGGTGCTGGGGCTGCAAGGCTACAATACCCTGGTCAAATTCGGCGCCGAGGAGTCGCTCGGCCTGCTGGTGTCGCTGTCGCTGGTGCGTGAACTCGGGCCGGTGGTGACGGCGCTGCTGTTCGCCGGCCGCGCCGGCTCGGCGCTGACCGCCGAGATCGGCCTGATGAAGGCCACCGAACAATTGGCCGGCATGGAGATGATGGCGGTCAACCCGGTGACGCGCGTGATCGCGCCGCGCTTTCTGGCCGGCGTGATCGCCATGCCGCTGCTGGCGGCGATGTTCAGCGCCGTCGGCGTGCTCGGCGGGCACTTGGTCAGTGTCGGCCTGCTGGGCGTCGATGCCGGCTCGTTCTGGTCGCAGATGCAAAGCGGCGTCGATTTTTACGACGATATTCTGAACGGCGTCATCAAAAGCGCGGTGTTCGGCGTTGTCGTCAGTTGGATCGCGGTGTTCGAGGGTTACGATGCGGTCCCGACCTCCGAGGGGGTAAGCCGTGCCACCAACCGCACCGTGGTGTATTCTTCGCTCGCCGTGCTGGGGCTCGACTTCGTCCTGACGGCGCTCATGTTCAAAGGGGTTTGATAATGGTTGGCAAAAAAACGCTGGAAATCTGGGTCGGTATCTTCGTTGCGGCCGGTATCGCGGCCCTGGCGATGCTGGCGTTTCGGGTCGGCAATCTGACCGCCGCCGATGTCGTCGACGGTTATAAGGTCAGGGCGTATTTCGAGAATATCGGCGGTCTCAAGGTGAAATCGCCGGTGACCATGGCCGGCGTGCGCGTCGGGCGGGTGACCGAGATCTTTTTCGACAACGAGAGTTACCGGGCGGTGGTGGTGATGAACATCGACGGCCGCTACCGGAAGATTCCTAAGGACACCGGCGCCTCGATCAACACCTCCGGTCTGCTCGGCGAGCAGTACGTCGGGCTCGATCCGGGCGGGGACGAGGAATATCTGCGCGACGGCGACAAGATCACGCTGGCGCAGTCGGCGATCGTCCTGGAAAAACTGGTCAGCCATTTCCTGTTCAGCCAGGCGGAAAAACCGCCGCAACCGAAAAAGTAACCGCCGCGGGTTGCGGCACTGGAGCATTGCCCATGAAAAACACCATCTCCGTTGTTTTGCTCACGTTGTCGCTGGCCGTGGCCGCGCCCTCTTGGGCCAGTGCGCCTCCGGACGAGTTGGTGCGCAAGACCACCGAGGAGATCCTGGCGCTCACCAAGGCCAACCGCGAGGTCTATACCAAGGACCTCAGCAAGCTCTACAAGATGGCCGACGAAAAGGTGCTGCCGCACTTCGACTTCTCGCGCATGGCCCAGTGGGTGCTGGGCATCAACTGGCGCAGCGCCACGCCCGAGCAGCGCACGCGCTTTACCAGCGAATTCCGTACACTGCTGGTGCGCACCTACGCCACCGCGCTGCTCAACTACACCGATCAGAAAATTATTTATCTGCCGTTGGTGAGCAAGCCCGGGGATACCGATGTGGTGGTCAGGACCGAGGTCAAGCAGACCAGCGGCGGGTCGAACATTCCGATCCACTACACCTTCTATAAGAAGAATGACGACTGGAAGGTCTACGATGTCTCGATCGATGGCGTGAGCCTGGTGACGAATTACCGCAGCGTCTACGCCGGCAAGATCAAGAACGAAGGCATGGACGCGCTGATCGCGAGCGTCGCCCAGAGCAACCAGCCAGCGCGCAAATGACCGCATCCGCCACCGACGCGGGTCCGCCCGGCCGGCAGACGCTGTCCGGCGAACTGACCTTCGCGACCGTGCCCGATCTGTATCACGCCTCGCTCGCTTGGTTCGCGGATAAATCCTTGGCGGTGGATTTCGCCCAGATCAGCAAGACCGACAGCGCCGGCCTGGCACTCATGACCGAATGGCTGCGCCTGGCCCGCGAAAAAAACTGCCGGGTCGAGTTCCTCAATATCCCCGAGCAGGTGCAGGAATTCATCCGGGTGAGCGGGTTGCAGGACGTGTTGCTTAAAGCCGGTTGATCGTTTCTGTATGTAGAAACTAGTATTTCGGGTAGTGGGCACTAATACATCTCGCTACAGTTAGGCTGCCAAGGTATGGCGAACAGATTGGTTACAACAGCTGACTCACGGGTGGCACGTGCAGCCGTCTTATTCCTTGTATCCTCAGCACTTGGGGTCGGGGGCGCAGTATTTGCCCACTTAGGCTGGTCTGGTCTTGGCATTGTTTTCGGTACTATCGGATTGACTGGGAATCTGATTGCTCTCGTTCTATTTTTTATGGGCGCCCGTGGCGTGTTCGGGCGGTCTGGTCGAAAGTGAAGTCGCGCTGCTGTAACAAAAAATCCGGGACAGGTATATTTTTTCTCCAGATCGTAACGCCTTTCTTTGCGCCTCCGCGCCTTTGCGTCAAATAGTCATATGACCGCCGCGATCGAGATCAACGCCGTCCACAAACAGTACGGCGCAACACAAGCGCTGCGCGGCGTGAGTTTCAGCATCGCGCGCGGTGAATTCTTCGGGCTGCTCGGGCCGAACGGCGCCGGCAAGTCCACGCTCATCAATATCCTGGCCGGGCTGACGCGCGCCACCAGCGGCACGGCGCGGGTCGCCGGTCACGATGTCGTCGGGGAGTTCGCCAGCACCCGCCGGGCGCTCGGGGTGGTGCCGCAGGAACTGGTGTTCGATCCGTTCTTCAGCGTGCGCGAGGTGCTGCGCATTCAGGCCGGTTATTTCGGGCTGGGCGCGGAGAACGATCCGTGGATCGACGAGCTGATCGATGCGTTGATGCTGACCGACAAGGCCGGCGCCAACATGCGCTCGCTTTCGGGTGGCATGAAGCGGCGCGTGCTGGTGGCCCAGGCGCTGGTGCACAAGCCCGAGGTGGTGGTGCTCGACGAGCCGACTGCTGGCGTCGACGTCGAATTGCGCAAGTCGCTGTGGGCGTTCATCCAGCGCTTGCACCGCGACGGCCACACCATCGTGCTTACCACCCATTATCTGGAGGAAGCCGAGCAGCTCTGCGATCGCATCGCGATTCTGAATCACGGCCAGTTGGCGGCGCTCGACAGCAAACCGGCGTTGCTGGCGCGCGGCCTGGGCAAGGTGCTGGCAATCACCACCGCCGCGCCGCTCGCCGTGGTGCCGGAGGCGCTCCGCGCCAAGGTCAAGTCGCGCAAGGGCAACACCATCGAGTTCGAGCTCGACATTGCCCGCGATTCGATCGGCGACATCCTCGAGGCGCTGCGCGCCGCCGGCGCGGTCATCACCGACCTGCATACCCAGGAGCCGGACCTGGAAGACATCTTCTTGCAGATCACGCACGGAGAAAAATAATGATCGGGAGGAAGAGAGAGGTTGTATTAGTTTTCAACGCAAAGGCGCCAAGGCGCAAAGGGAATAGAAGTGAAAATCAAAAACAAGGTCTCTTGGTTTAACTAAAAAACGCTTTTCTTTGCGCCTTCGCGTCTTTGCGTCAAACAATCATAATTTTTCAGACACAAGAATCATGAACACCCGCGGCCTGTACACGCTGTTTTACAAGGAGCTGCTGCGCTTCTACAAGGTCGCGCTGCAAACCTTGCTGGCGCCGGTCTTGACCGCGCTGCTGTATCTGCTGGTGTTCGCGCAGGTTCTGGAGCAGCGCGCCGAGGCCTTCCCGGGGGTGAGTTACAGCGCCTTCCTGGTGCCGGGCCTGGTGATGATGTCGATGATTCAAAACGCCTTCGCCAACAGCTCGTCGAGTCTGATCCAATCCAAGGTCACCGGTAATCTGATCTTCGTGCTGCTCGCGCCGCTCTCGGCGTTCGAGTTCCTGCTGGCGTTCGTGCTGGCGGCGATGGTGCGGGCGCTGCTGGTCGGCCTGGGGGTGTGCCTGGTGGCGCTGGTGTTTGTGCCAGTGCCGCTGCACAACGCCGGCTATGTGCTGCTGTTCGCGGTGCTGGCGAGCGCCGCGCTCGGGGCGCTCGGCGTGATCGCCGGCATCTGGGCGGATAAATTCGATCAACTGGCCGGCTTCCAGAATTTCATCATCCTGCCGCTGTCGTTCCTGAGCGGGGTGTTCTATTCGATCCATTCGCTGCCGGGTTTCTGGCTGACGCTGTCGCACCTCAACCCGTTCTTCTACATGATCGACGGTTTCCGCTATGGCTTCTTCGGCGCGGCCGACGTAAGCCCGGCCTTGAGCCTGGCGGTGGTGGCGCTGTTCCTGGCCGCGATCGGCGCCCTGGCGCTCGCGCTGGTGGCGCGCGGCTACAAAATCCGCAATTAATTACGGGTATTTTCCGGATCGGGGCTTTATCCGGGCGGGCAACCGGCGTACCCTAAGCGCCCTTGAATTAACCCCCCAATGGACGCAGTTACATGCCTACCCCAGACGACGTCAAACGTTTCATCGAGGCCGGGATGCCGGGTGCGCGCGTCAGCGTGATCGGCGACGGCCACCACTTCGAGGCCGAAATCGTGTCGAGCGCATTCGCCGACAAGAGCCTGGTCGAGCAGCACCAGATGGTTTATCGCGCCTTGGGTGATAAAATGAAGCAAGAGATCCATGCCCTGTCGCTGCGCACCAAGGTGCCGGAGTAGGGCGGGGTAATTCACGAATTTCTGAGGTGAGAGCAATGAACGCGCAAGATCGCATCAAACAACAGGTTACCGAGAATAACATCATTCTATATATGAAGGGCACGCCCCAGTCCCCGCAGTGCGGTTTTTCGGGCCGCTCGGTTCAGCTGTTGGAGGCCTGCGGCGCCAAGTTCGCGAGCGTCAACGTGCTCGCCGACCAGGAGATCCGCGAGGGCATCAAGCAATACTCCAACTGGCCGACGATCCCGCAGCTGTACATCAAGGGCCAATTCATCGGCGGTTGCGACATCATCACCGACCTGTATCAGAAGGGCGAGCTGCAAAAACTCGTCACCGGCGCCCAGGCGTAGGCGTTGAGCACCGCCCTTATTTCCGGTTGCGACGCGGGCTGCCGACAGGCGGCCCGCTCTTTTTTAGGAAGTTTTTATTAACGTATGATTACTTGACGCGAAGCCGCGAAGGCGCAAAGAAATGCTGAGAAAAATAAACCCAAAAACCTCTTTGCGTCCTTGCGTCAAAAACCAGTAAATCAATAATACCATCATGGACAAACTGATCGTTAACGGCGGCCTGCCGCTGCGCGGCGAGATCCGCATCTCCGGCGCCAAGAATGCGGCGCTGCCGGTGCTGGTCGCCTCGATCCTGGCCGACAGCCCGTTGCGCATCGGCAACGTGCCGCACCTGCAAGACATCACCACCACCATGGAACTGCTGGGGCGCATGGGCGTGCGCCTGACGGTCGACGAGAAGATGACCATCGAGGCCGATACCGCCACCAGCAACACCATCGATCTGCGCGCGCCCTACGACCTGGTGAAGACCATGCGCGCCTCGATCCTGGTGCTGGGACCGTTGCTGGCGCGCTTCGGCGAGGCCGAGGTCTCGATGCCGGGCGGCTGCGCGATCGGTTCGCGCCCGGTCAATCTGCACATCAAGGGCCTGCAGGCGATGGGCGCCGAGATCGGTATCGAGGACGGATACATCAAGGCGCGCGCCAAGCGCCTCAAGGGCGCGCGCATCTTCATGGACATGGTGTCGGTGACCGGCACCGAGAATCTGATGATGGCCGCGAGCCTGGCCGACGGCACGACCGTGATCGAGAACGCCGCGCGCGAGCCGGAGGTGGTGGACCTGGCCAAGTGCCTGAACACCATGGGTGCGCGCATCAGCGGCGCCGGCACCGACGAGATTCACATCGAGGGCGTTGCTCGCCTGGGCGGCGGTTACCACGAGGTGATCCCCGACCGCATCGAGACCGGTACCTACCTGGTCGCGGCCGCCATGACCGGCGGCAACGTGAAGTTGCGCCATGCCCAGCCGAACCTGCTGGAGGCGGTGTTCGACAAACTGCGCGAGACCGGCGCCGAGATTGAGGTCGGCCCCGACTGGGTGAGCCTCAACATGCACGGCCGCCGGCCGCGCGCCGTGGACGTGCGCACCGCGCCGTACCCGGCGTTCCCGACCGACATGCAGGCGCAGTTCGTGGCGTTGAACAGCATCGCCGAGGGCAGCGCCTCGGTGACCGAGACGGTGTTCGAAAGCCGCTTCCATCACGTCCAGGAACTGGCGCGCATGGGCGCGGACATCGAGGTGCGCGGCAACACCGCGGTGGTGCGCGGCCGTCCGGCGCTGCGCGGCGCGCCGGTGATGGCGACCGACCTGCGCGCCTCGGCGTGCCTGGCGCTCGCCGGCCTGGTGGCGGAGTCCGAGACCGTCATCGACCGGATCTATCACATCGACCGCGGTTACGAATGTATCGAGGAAAAACTGGCGCAACTGGGCGCGCGCATCCGGCGCGTGCCGGGTTCGGCCGTGCCCGATTCCGACAAGCTCGCCGCGCCGGCTGCCAAGGCCAAAAAACACACCGCCTGACCCGCCGCGGGTCCCGGGAAAAAATTTAACCACGGGGAACACGGGGGCGAATCTTGCGGATTCCCCCGTGATCCCCGTGGTTAAAAGCTTTAGAATAACAATCAACCAAGCCGTCTGTATCGAACCATGACCGAATCGCTAAAAATCGCCCTCTCCAAGGGGCGCATCCTCGAAGAGGGTCTGCCGCTGCTGGCCAAGGCCGGCATCGTGCCGCGCGAGGACCCGGCCAAGAGCCGCAAGCTGATCCTCGACACCAACCTCGACAACGTGCAGCTCGTGATCATCCGCGCCGCCGACGTGCCGACTTACGTGCAATACGGCGCCGCCGACCTCGGCATGGCCGGCAAGGACGTGCTCATGGAATACGGCGGCGACGGCCTGTACGAGCTGCTCGATCTCAAGATCGCCGTCTGCCGCCTGATGGTGGCCGAGCCGGCCAAACTCGCCCAGCAGGACGACCCGAAGAAATGGACGCGGCTGCGCATCGCCACCAAATACCCAGCCATCACCCGTCGGCACTTCGCGGCCAAGGGCATCCAGACCGACATCATCAAGCTCTACGGCTCGATGGAGCTCGCGCCGCTCGTGGGCTTGTCCGACCGCATCGTCGATCTGGTCGGGACCGGCAAGACCCTGAAGGCCAACGGCCTGGTCGAGGTCGAGCACATCGCCGACATCAGTGCCTGGCTGGTCGCCAACAAGGCGTCCATGAAAATGAAGCACGCCGCCGTCAAGGGTCTGGTCGATCGCCTGGCGAGCGCGATACCGGGCCGGCCATGACGGCCGTCAACATCCGGATGTTGCGCAGCGCGGACGCCGATTTTCGCGCGGCACTCGCGCGCCTGCTGGATCGCGCCCAGTCGGCCGCCGCCGAGGTCGAGCCGCAGGTGCGCGCGATCATCGACGCGGTGCGCGCGCGCGGCGACGCCGCGCTGCTCGACTACACGGCGCGCTTCGACCGTTTCCAACCGGCTTCGGCCGCGGCCCTGGAGTTGCCGCGCACCCGGCTGAAGGCCGCCGCCGCGGCGATCCCGGCGGTGCAGCGCGAGGCGCTGACGGACGCCGCCGAGCGCATCCGCGCCTATCACGCGCGCCAGAAACTCGAATCCTGGAGCTACACCGAGGCCGACGGCACGCGCCTCGGCCAGCAAGTGACCGCGCTCGACCGCGTTGGCCTGTACGTGCCGGGCGGCAAGGCGGCGTATCCGTCGTCGGTGTTGATGAACGCCATCCCCGCCAAGCTCGCGGGCGTGGCCGAGCTGGTCATGGTCGTGCCGACGCCCGATGGTGACGTCAGCGAACTGGTGCTCGCGGCCGCGCACATCGCCGGCGTCGACCGGGTGTTCACCATCGGCGGCGCGCAGGCGGTGGCGGCGCTCGCCTACGGTACCGCGACCGTGCCGCGCGTCGACAAGATCGTCGGCCCCGGAAATATTTACGTTGCCACCGCCAAGCGCCTGGTGTTCGGTCAGGTGGCCATCGACATGATCGCCGGGCCGTCGGAAGTCGTGGTGGTCGCCGACGCCGGCGCCGATCCCGAGTGGGTGGCGATGGATCTGTTTTCCCAGGCCGAGCACGACGAGCAGGCGCAGGCCATCTTGATCAGCCCGGACGAGGCGTTCCTCGCCAAGGTGCGCGCCGCCATCGAGCGCCTGCTGGACGGCATGGAGCGCAGCGCCGTGATCCGCGCGTCGCTCGAAGGCCGCGGCGCGCTGATCTCGGTGCCGGACATGGATGCCGCGCTCACGCTGGTGAACGAGATCGCGCCCGAGCATCTGGAGCTGGCGGTCGAGAATCCCGAGAAATTGTTGGCGCGCGTCCGGCACGCCGGCGCGGTGTTCCTCGGCCGTTACAGCGCCGAGACGCTGGGCGATTACTGCGCCGGGCCGAACCACGTGCTGCCGACCTCCGGCACGGCGCGGTTCTCCTCGCCGCTCGGGGTGTACGATTTTCAGAAGCGCACCAGCCTCATTCAGTGCAGCGCGCCGGGCGCGCAAGCGCTCGCCAAGATCGCCTCGGTGCTGGCGAACGGCGAAGGCCTGACCGCGCACGCCCGCGCGGCCGAGTATCGGATAAAGAAATAGAATAATTTTCGCCGCAGAGACGCAGAGGACGCAGAGAAAAACTTTATTGGGCTAAAAGACCGTGTGCGCTCGATCCCCTGCGCCGAATTTATCCAGCATGCGTGCCTTGAGGCTTTAGGGAACCTCTAATAATTCATACTTTAGGGTGGTAGGGCGAAGCGAAATCCACCGAACAATATGATTTTGTTGGGTACGCCGCTGACGCGGCTTGACCCAACCTACATGAGAAGCAATTATTAGAGGTTCTCTTTAATCGTGAAATTGGTTTTCTCTGCGTCCTCTGCGTCTCTGCGGCGAATGATCATATGACTAATAAACCGGCCATCGAGAAACTGATCCGCCCTGAAATACGGGCGCTCAAGGCGTACGCCGTGCCGTCGGCCAAGGGCATGGTCAAGCTCGATGCCATGGAGAATCCCTATGGCTGGCCGCCGGCGATGGTGGACGCCTGGCTGGAGGCGTTGCGCGGCGTGGCGCTCAATCGTTATCCCGATCCCGCTGCCTCCGCGCTCAAGGAACGCCTGCGCGCCGGCTTGGCGGTGCCGGCGGGCATGGAGTTGCTGCTCGGCAATGGCTCGGATGAGTTGATTCAAATGATTCTGCTTGCCCTGGCGCGGCCGGGCGCGACGGTGCTGGCGCCGGTGCCGACGTTCGCGATGTACGAATTGATCGCCGTGGCGGCCAATATGAAGTTCATCGGCGTGCCGCTCACCGACGGCTTCGATCTCGACGTGCCGGCCATGCAGGCGGCGATCGCCCAACACAAACCGGCGGTGATTTTTCTGTCTTACCCGAACAACCCGACCGGCAATCTGTTTTCGAGCGCCGCCATCGAGGCGGTGCTGCGCGCGGCCGACGGCCTGGTAGTGCTCGACGAGGCCTACCATGCCTTCGCCGGCAAGACCTATTTGGATCGCCTCGGCGGTTTCGACAACCTGCTGGTGATGCGTACCCTGTCCAAGCAGGGCCTGGCCGGCCTGCGGCTCGGGGTCCTGGCAGGCGACCGGGCGTGGCTGCGCGAGTTCGACAAGGTGCGTCTGCCGTACAACATCGGCAGCCTCACTCAGGCGACCGCGGCATTCGCCCTGGACGCGAAGGCGGTGCTCGACGAGCAGGCGGCGCGCATCCGCGCCGATCGCGACACCCTGACGCGCGAACTCAAAAGCCTGCCCGGCCTCCGGGTCTGGCCGAGCGAGGCCAACTTCATTCTGTTCCGGGTCGAATCCGGCGAGGCCGAGCGAGTGTTTCAGGCGCTGCTGGCCGCCGGCGTGCTGATAAAGAACCTGGCCGGCGCGGGCGGCGCGCTGGCCGGTTGCCTGCGCGTGACGGTCGGCGCGCCGGCCGAAAACGCGGCGTTTTTGCAGGCCCTGCGCGCGGCGCTGTGAGGTATTCCTGTGGTATCCGGACGGTTCTTTGACTAAGATGCCGGTTTAGCGGGCTAACTCCATGGGCACAGCACCAACCAACCTCAAGCGCGCCGCGACCGTTACGCGCACCACCAAGGAAACCCAGATCACGGCCTCCGTCAATCTGGACGGTAGCGGTGCGTCCAAGTTCGCCACCGGCATCCCGTTTCTCGAGCACATGCTCGAGCAGGTCGCGCGTCACGGCCTCATTGATCTCGACATCGCGGCGCGCGGCGATCTGCACATCGACGCCCACCACACCGTCGAGGACATCGGCATTAGCTTCGGGCAGGCGTTTGCCAAGGCGGCCGGCGACAAGCAGGGCATTACCCGTTACGGCCACGCCTACGTTCCGCTCGACGAGGCCTTGAGCCGCGTGGTGGTCGATCTGTCCGGCCGTCCCGGCCTCGAGTACCGGGTCGAGTTCCCGCGCGCCCGCATCGGCGAGTTCGACGTCGATCTGCTGCACGAGTTCTTCCAGGGGTTCGCCAACCATGCGCTCGTCACGCTGCATGTCGACGGACTGTTCGGCAAAAACGCCCATCACATCGCCGAGACCGTGTTCAAGGCGTTCGGACGGGCGCTGCGCATGGCGCTCGAACGCGACACGCGCATCGGCAGCGCCGTGCCCTCGACCAAGGGCAGCCTGTAATTGGGTTGATTAATATTCTTAGCCGCGGATGAGCGCGGATCAACGCAGATTAGGAAAAACTTAAGATCTCTCTTTGGGGTTTTTGAAAATATCTGTGTTCATCTGCGTTTATCTGTGGCTGATTTCTTGATTTCATGAATACCGTCGCAGTCATCGATTACGGCATGGGCAATCTGCGCTCGGTGTGCAAGGCGCTCGAGCATGTCGCGCCCAAGGCGCGGGTCCAGCTCACTTCCAATCCCGACGACCTGGCCAAGGCCGACCGCGTGGTGTTTCCCGGCCAGGGCGCGATCGGCGGCTGCGTGCGCGCGCTCGACAGCCACGGCCTGCGCCCGGCGCTGTTGCGCGCCCTCGAGACCAAACCGTTTCTGGGCATCTGCCTGGGGCTGCAGGCGCTGTTCGATTTCAGCGAGGAGGGCGGCGGCACGCCCGGGCTCGCGGTGCTGCCCGGGCGCGTGCCGTTGTTCCCGCCGGCGCAGATGCACGACCGCGCCACCGGCCTGCGCCTCAAGGTGCCGCACATGGGCTGGAACCAGGTGCAGCAGGTGCGGCCGCACGCGCTGTGGGAGGACATCCCGCAGGACACGCGGTTTTATTTCGTGCACAGCTATTATGTCGATTCCGGCGATCGCCGCCAGATCGCGGGCGTGACCGAGTACGGCTTGCGGTTCACCTCGGCGGCGTCGATAAATAATATCTTCGCGGTGCAATTCCACCCCGAGAAGAGCCAGAAGGCCGGACTCCGGCTGCTGGAGAATTTCGTAAACTGGGACGGAAAGGACTAGAACCTATCTCAAAATACCCGGGTAGGTTGGGTTGAGCGAAGCGAAACCCAACAAATCGTTGGGTTACGGCGCTTTGCGCCTAACCCAACCTACATTGAAACCTTTTTTAGATTAGGTTCTAAGCGAACGTCGAGAGTAATGTAGAATCCATAGGGTTTTGCCCAACCGCTAATTTTCAATATCATGTCGCCACTGCTCGTTATCCCCGCCATCGACCTCAAGGACGGTAAATGCGTGCGCCTGAAACAGGGGCGCATGGATCAAGGCACGGTCTACTCCGACGACCCGGTCGAGGTCGCCGGGCGCTGGGTGGCGGCCGGCGCCAAGCGTCTGCACGTCGTCGATCTGAATGGCGCGTTCGCCGGCAAGCCGGTCAACGCCACGGTGGTCGAGGCGATCGTCGCCAGGCATCCGAACGTGCCGGTGCAGGTCGGCGGCGGCATTCGCGACGAGGAGACCATCCAGGCCTATCTGGACGTCGGCGTGCGCTATGTGATCCTCGGCACCAAGGCGGTCAACGTCCCGCACTTCGTCGGCGACATGTGCGCCGAATTCCCCGGCCACATCATGGTCGGTCTGGACGCGAAGGACGGCAAGGTGGCGATCGACGGCTGGTCGAAGCTTTCCGGCCACGACGTCATCGACCTCGCCCAGAAATACCAGAACGACGGCGTGGACGCGATCATCTACACCGACATCGGGCGCGACGGCATGTTGACCGGTGTCAACATCGAGGCCACCCAGCGCCTGGCCGAGTCGATCTCGATTCCGGTGATCGCCTCGGGTGGCATCACCGGCCTCGACGACATCCGCAAACTGTGCGCGATCGCCGACAGCGGCGTCATGGGCGCGATCACCGGCCGGGCGCTGTACGAAGGCACGCTCGACTTCGCCGAAGCCCAAAAGCTCGCCGATAAATTGTGTAAATAATCTGGAGCCACAGATAAACACAGATTTGCGCTGGTATCCGTTCTGGGTTTTTGATTCTGACCCGCGTCCATCTGCGTTCATCTGCGGCTAAAAATCTTATGGGCCTAGCCAAACGTATCATCCCCTGTCTGGACGTCGATAACGGCCGCGTCGTCAAGGGCGTCAAGTTCGTGGACATCCGCGACGCCGGCGATCCGGTCGAGATCGCGCGTCGCTACGACCAGCAAGGCGCCGACGAGATCACCTTCCTCGACATCACCGCCTCGTCCTCCAACCGCGCCACCATGGTGCACGTGGTCGAGGCCATGGCCAGCGAGGTGTTCATCCCGCTCACGGTCGGCGGCGGTATCCGCGCGGTCGAGGACGTGCGGCGCATGCTGAACGCCGGCGCCGACAAGGTGGCGATCAACACCGCGGCCGTGGCCAATCCGGATTTCGTCAAGGCGGCCGCCGATCACTTCGGCGCGCAGTGCATCGTGGTGGCGGTCGACGCCAAGCAGACCGCGCCGGGAAAGTGGGAGGTCTTCACCCACGGCGGCCGGCGCGCCACCGGACTGGACGTATTGGAGTGGACCCAGCGCATGGCCGAGTACGGCGCCGGCGAGATCCTGCTCACCAGCATGGACCGCGACGGCACGCGCGACGGTTTCGATCTCCCGCTGACGCGCGCGGTGTGCGACGCCGTGACGGTCCCGGTGATCGCCTCCGGCGGCGTCGGTACGCTCGATCACCTGGCGGACGGCGTCCTGCTCGGCCACGCCGACGCGGTGCTGGCCGCGAGCATTTTCCACTTCGGCGAATTCACCGTCGGCCAGGCCAAGGAGCGCATGGCCGGGCGGGGGATTGAAGTGCGGTTGTAAAATATATTGGCCACAGATGAACACAGATAAATTCAGGTAATCGTCTGTTGATTCGAGCTAATCCGTGTTTATCCGTGGTTGAAGTCATATCCGCTGTTGCTTCTTCCCTGGCTGTGCGGTGAAATGGTCGTCATGTCCAGCGAATGGCTCGAAGCAATCAAGTGGAACAGCGACGGCCTGGTGCCGGCCATCGCCCAGGAGCAGGGCAGCGGCAAGCTGTTGATGGTCGCGTGGATGAACCGCGACGCGCTGGCGGCCACGGCCAAGGAGGGGCGGGCGGTGTATTGGTCGCGCTCGCGCAATAAGCTCTGGCGCAAGGGCGAGGAATCCGGGCATGGGCAGATCGTCAAGGATATCCGCCTGGATTGCGACAACGACGCAATCCTGCTGACGGTGGAACAACAGGGCGGGATCGCCTGTCATACCGGGAGGCACAATTGTTTCTTTCAACAGTTCCAGGACGGGCGCTGGGTGACGGTCGAGCCGGTGATTAAGAGTCCCTCCGACATTTATCGCAAAAAGTAACTCTCTTTAAGCCATGTCCGATATCTTGACCCAACTCGCCGCCGTGCTGGAAGCGCGCAAGAACGCCGCGCCGGATTCGTCGTACGTCGCCGGTCTGTATGCCAAGGGACTGGACGCGATATTGAAGAAGATCGGTGAGGAGGCGACCGAGACCGTGCTCGCCGCCAAGCAGGGCGACCGCCGCCAAATCGTCCATGAAACCGCCGACCTGTGGTTCCACACCCTGGTGCTACTTGCGCAGCAGGGCCTGAAACCGGATGATGTGTTGCAGGAGTTGGAACGGCGTTTCGGCCTCTCCGGCCTCGAGGAAAAGGCGCAACGGGGAAACAAGCCATGAACGATTGCCTGTTTTGCAAGATCGTGGCGGGCGAGATTCCCTCCGAGCGGGTGCACGAAGACGAGCAAGTGATCGTGTTCAAGGATATTTACCCGAAGGCGCCGGTGCACTTGCTGGTCGTGCCGCGCCTGCACGTCGCGAGCTTGAACGAGCTCGCGCCGGAGCACGACCGTCTGATGGCGCACATGCTGCGGCTGTTGCCGGAGTTGGCGCGCAAGCAGGGGTTGGCCGACGGTTTCCGGACCATCATCAATACCGGACCGGGCGGCGGCCAGGAAATTTTTCATTTACATATTCATCTCCTGGGCGGCGGCCGTCTGCCCGGGTTCTGAATCAGCATTGGAGAGTGACGATGGGTACATTCAGTATTTGGCATTGGCTGATCGTTCTGGCGATCATTTTGATCATCTTCGGCGCCAAGAAGCTGCGCAACGTCGGCAGCGACCTGGGCGGCGCCATCAAGGACTTCAAGAAGTCGATGAAGGAAGATGACGACAAGGCCAAGCAGGAGGCCGCCGGCCAGGAGAACAAGGTGATCGAAGGCAAGGCCACGCCGGTCGAGACCCCGGAGCAGCAAAAGAAGCATTGATCGGACCTCGATGGTAAGCCGCGTCCGTGTTCGACATCGGATTTTCCGAACTGGTTGTCATCGGCCTGGTGGCGCTGATCGTGCTCGGGCCGAAGCGCCTGCCGGAAGTGGCACGCGCCGCCGGCCGCTGGGCGGCGCGCCTGCGCCGCTTCATTGACGACACTCGCCGCGAGATCGACCGCGAGATCAAGGACGCCGACCTGGCGGCGCTCAAGGAGGTGCATCGCGAGATCGTCGAAACCCGCGATCTGCTGGGCAAGTCCGCGAGCGACCTCGCCCCCGCCCTGAGCGAGCCGGTCGCGCTGGAACCCACTACCAAGGCCTCGATCGCCGGCAGCACGCCCGCGCCGGAAGCGCCCATAAAGCCCGCAAAGCCTCGGCCATCAAAGAAACCTGGGAAGCCCAAGAAGAAACACGCTCCCAAGGTCGCGCCCCGCAAACGCCATGTCCGCCGAAAAACCCGAACCGGCTGATCCGGCCCCAGCGGCCGCGAGCGGTAGCCTTATCTCGCACCTCATCGAGTTGCGCAACCGCTTCATGTACGCGCTGATCGCGGTCGGCCTGGCGTTCTTCGCGCTGGTGCCGTTCGCCAACGAGGTGTACGCGCTCATCGCCCAGCCGCTCATGGCGCAGTTGCCGAAGGGCATGAGCATGATCGCCACCGAGGTCGCCTCGCCGTTCCTCACGCCGCTCAAATTCACGCTGGCCGCGGCCGTGACCGTCACCATCCCGTTCCTGCTCTATCAGCTGTGGGCGTTCGTCGCGCCCGGGCTGTATAAGCACGAGAAGCGCATGGCGCTGCCACTGCTGCTATCGAGCGTGCTGCTGTTTTATGCCGGTATGGCGTTCGCCTACTTCGTGGTGTTCCCGGCGGTGTTCAAGCTGATGGTGGATGTCCTGCCGCCGGGCGTGCAGATGATGACCGACATCAAGGCCTACATGGACTTCGTGTTCTCGATGTTCTTCGCCTTTGGCATCGCCTTCGAGGTGCCGGTGGCGGTCGTGATCCTGACGGTGGTAGGTGTCGTAAACCCGGAGAAACTTGCCGAGAAGCGCTCATATATATTTCTTGCCGCGTTCGTGATCGCTGCTGTGCTCACACCGCCGGACGTGGCCTCGCAGGTGATGCTGGCTATCCCCATGTACCTGCTTTTCGAAATCGGGTTGTTCGTGGCGCGCCTCCTGGTCAAACGCAAGGCCCGGGAAGAGGCCGGCGGCCATCGTCCGCTCACCGAGCAGGAAATGGACGCCGAGCTCGACGCCTACGAACGACAGAACCCGGTCAGCGGTAAAAGGCCAAAGAAGTAATTCCCGTCCGATGTGCTTTCACGCGCCTGTGACCGGGCGTGGTTACTTTCGTCGAATAGACGGAATAATCTCCCGTCTTCGGCAGTCTTTACCACCAAGAAAGCATAGTCACAAAGATTGCCAAGAAAGACCGATTTCATCTGCCATCTTCTTATGAACCGTTCTCGAATACTCGCCGCTGTTTTGTTGTTCCTGGGGCTCCTCGGCCTGGCGCCGGCCGGGCACGCGCTCGACAATCAACTCAAGAGCCACCCCTCGCCGTATCTGGCGCTGCACGGCGCCGACCCGGTCGCCTGGCAGGACTGGAACGAAGCGGCGGTCGCGCTGGCGCGCAAACAGAACAAGCTCGTTTTCCTCTCGATCGGTTATTTTTCCTGCCACTGGTGCCACGTGATGCAGCGCGAGAGCTATCAGAATGCCGAGATTGCCAGATTTATTAATGCCCATTTCATCCCGGTCAAGGTCGATCGCGAGCTCGACCCGGCGCTCGACGCGCGCATGCTCGAGTTCGCCGAGGCGACGCGCGGCATGGGCGGCTGGCCGCTCAACGTATTCGTCACGCCCGACGGCCATCCGCTGTATGCGACGCTCTACCTGCCCCCGCAGGAATTTCTGGCGGTGCTGGAACGCCTCGACGTGCTTTGGACCAGCGACCGCGACAAGCTCATGGCGCTCGCCCACCAGGCCGAGGCCAAACCCAAAGGCCCGGGCAAACCGGCGCTTGCGCCGGCACGCGTGCAGGCCTACGCCAAGCAACTGGTCGCGGAGGCGCTGGCGCGCGCCGATCTGCTGCAAGGCGGTTTCAACGATCAGACCAAGTTCCCGTTGGCGCCGCAGCTGGATTTCCTGCTCGCCCATCAGGCCCGGTCGCCCGACCCGAAGCTCGAGGAATTCCTGCAGCTCACGCTCGATCAGATGGCCGCGAACGGCCTGCACGATCACCTGGGCGGCGGTTTTTTCCGCTACACCGTCGATCCCGGCTGGAAAACCCCGCATTTCGAGAAGATGCTCTACGACAACGCCCAGCTCGCGCGCCTGTACCTGCGCGCCGCGCGCGTATTCAAACGCGAGCATTACGCGCGCGTGGCCGCCCGCACCCTGGATTTCATGACGACCACCCTGCGCGATCCGTCCGGCGCCTTCATCGCCGCGCTCTCGGCGCTCGACGACAAGGGCGTGGAGGGCGGCTACTACCTGTGGCACGCCGAGGAACTCGACACGCTGTTGAGCGTCGACGAGCGCGCCGCCTATCGGCTGGCCTGGGGCATGCAGGACGCGCCGCCGTTCGAGGCCGGGTATTTGCCGATCCCGAGCCTGGCCATCGGCGAAATCGCCGAACGCCTGCAACGCCCGCGCGCCGAGACCGAGAAGCTGCTGACAGACGCCGCCGGCAAACTGCGTGCCGCGCGCGCCCAGCGTGGACTGCCGCGCGACACCAAACTGATCGCGGCTTGGAACGGCCTGGCGCTGGCGGCTTTTTCCGAAGCGGCGCGCGTCACCGGCGATGAATCCTATCGCGCCACGGCGCGTGCGGTGCGCGATTACATAATGAAGCAGCTCTGGGACGGCGAGGCCCTGCGCCGCTCGCGCGCCGCCGACAAGACCCTCGGCAAGGTGGCGCTCGAGGACTACGCCTATGTCGCCTCGGGACTATTGGAGTGGGCGGAACTCACCGGCGAGCCGGCCGATTACGCCCAGGCCAAGGCGGTGACGATGCAGGCCTGGCGGCGTTTCTACGGCGCGCGCGGCTGGCGCCTGGAGGAGCGCAGTCTTATCCAGGCCGAGACCGGCCAGGACATGCTGACCGACGGGCCGATGCCCTCGCCCTCGGGCGTGGTCGCCGAGGTGAGCTTGCGGCTGGCCGCCAAGACCGGCGACAAGGCGCTGCGCGAGCGCGCGTTGGCGGCGCTCAATACTCATCAGGCGGCGTTGCAGGAAAGCGCATTTTGGTATGCGACGCCGGTGGGGGCGATGATGTTCGGCATCTCGCGTTAGCTGTTGTTTGTATCGCTCGCGCGATAGTTTGAAAAATAATAATGCGCGTTTCGCCGCGCGCACGAGTGACTTTCGTTTCGGTGAAAGTCACCAAAGCCATTTTTCCCCGTCGTCGCACCCCTGCACCAAAGCGCGTTGCGCTTTGGTGCAGGGGTGCCCTGCGCTCCTCGGTCGGCGAGGGGGTTTTTCGACAGTACGTCCGTGTACTGCGAAAAACGCGCGTATCCCATACGCGCCCCGCACGGTAATTCCATGCGGGCCTTCTCCTCGCCAACCTCCGGTGCTCGGTGCGACTCAAGGGGTGACACCTAAACCTATGTAAGAACCAATCCCAACCAAATGCTTTCAGGTTTTGACGTTGGTTTTGACTTTCGGTGTTGATGTTCCCCCCTTTCCGGCGCGCCGAGCATCGCAGGCCGAGGCGGATCAGGCCCGCCAGGGGCGCGCCCGGGAGGCGCGCGTTTTTCGCGGCATAGGGATGTGCCGTCGAAAAACCCCCGCCTCGGCCGAGAAGCGCAGGGGCATTCGCGCCGGAGGGGAGGCGTTTCTTTGGGTACTTTCTTGTCGCGACAAGAAAGTACCCCGCCCGCGGTGCGGGAACCGCATGAAAAATAACATCGCGGGAGCGATACAAAACCAGTTTAGCTGGTCGGCCATGCCGACCAGCTCACTCCGTGCGCAGGGCCCGCGCCGGCCGCTCGCCGGTGACGGCGTTCAGTTGCATGGGCTTGCCGGCGCGCAATACCTCCAGTTTGATGGTCTCGCCCGGTTTGTGCTGGGCGATCGCCATCAGCACCTCGCGGGCGTCGCGGGTTTTTCGGCCGTTGATCGAGAGGATCACGTCCTCGGGTTGCAGCCCGGCCTTGTGCGCCGGGCCGTTGCGCACCACGCCGGCGATGATCACGCCTTCCAGGTCTTTCGTGAACTTGAACGTCTCGCGCAGTTCGGGGGTGAGGGCGCGCACATCGAAGCCGAGCCAACCGCGCAGTGGCCGGCCGTGGCGGATGATCTGGTCCATGACCTCGCGCGCCAGGCTGGTCGGGATCGCGAAGCCGATGCCGACTGAGCTGCCGGTCTTGCTGAAGATCGCGGTGTTGATGCCGATCAGGTTGCCGGCGGCGTCGACCAGCGCGCCGCCGGAGTTGCCGGGGTTGATGGCGGCATCGGTCTGGATGAAGTTCTCGAAGGTGTTGATGCCGAGCTGGCTGCGGCCGGTGGCCGACACGATGCCCATGGTCACGGTCTGGCCGAAACCGAACGGGTTGCCGATCGCCAGCACCACGTCGCCGATGCGCATCTTGTCGGACTGCCCGAGGGTGATGGCCGGCAGCCGCGGCAGATCGATCTTGAGTACGGCGACGTCGGTATCCGGGTCGCTGCCGATCAGTTTGGCCTCGGCACTGCGACCGTCGCGCAACGCGACTTGAATGGTGTCGGCGCCGGCGATGACATGGTGGTTGGTGAGGATATAGCCCTGTTCGCTGATGATTACGCCCGAACCCAGGCTGGTTTCGAGGCGCTTGCGTTCCTTGCTGTCGAGCGCGCCGCCGAAGAATTGCCGGAACACCGGGTCGTTGGCCAGAGGGTGGGGGCGGAGCGTGACCACTTTGGCGGTATGGATGTTGACTACCGACGGCGCGGCCTTCTCGACGGCGGTGGCATACGAGCCGGGGGCATTGGCCGGCAGGGCCGGGGTCTCGGCCGGTCCGACCAGTTGGCGAATCTCGACCGGCGCCGCGCCGCGCGGCGGCAGCAGTTCCGGCCAAAACAGGACGATCAGAAACGCCGCGGCCAGCCCCAGAACGATGGCCTGAGCCAGGAACAGAATCGGTTTGAAGAGGGACATGGAACGATGGGGGGATAAAAGTGGCGCCATTCTACCCCATGGCGCGTTCCGGCGTGGTCCGGCCACGGGGCCGGCGGTCCATGCGGGAGTGCGGCGCTGAGTGAAAAAACTGCTCAATATGCTTGACTGACAGGGGGTCAGTGTACCATCCTATGCCGCCTTCGACGGGCATATAAGCAATAACTAATATTCGCAACTCAATGAATTGTAAAGAATTATTTCATGATTTTGGCTCTGCGGACGGCCAAGACGGTTTTTTTATATGGCAGGACGAACGAAGTAGAGCTTCATTTTTGAGGGGGTTCCATGAGTAACGATGTCGTAGATCGCAGTAAACGCCGGTTTTTGACGGCCGTCACCAGCGGGGTGGGGGCGGTCGGCGTGGTGTTCGCGGCCACACCGTTCGTGCTGAGCATGATGCCGAGCGCCCGCGCCAAGGCCGCCGGCGCGCCGGTCGAGGCCGACATCAGCAAACTCGAAGTCGGCCAACTGCTGACCGTCGAGTGGCGCGGCAAGCCAGTGTGGATCCTGCGCCGTTCGCCGGACATGCTCAAGGCGCTGCCCAACCTGGACAAGCAACTGGCCGATCCGGCCTCCAAGGTCGTCGATCAACAGCCGACCTACGCCCAGAACCCGACGCGCTCCGTCAAGCCCGAGCTGCTGGTGGTGGTCGGCATCTGCACCCACCTCGGCTGCTCGCCGGTCAAGAAACTCGAACCGGGTTCCGACGCGATCCTCGGGCATGACTGGCCGGGCGGTTTCTTCTGTCCGTGCCACGGCTCCAAGTTCGATCTGGCCGGCCGCGTGTACAAAAACGTTCCGGCGCCGACCAATCTGGTGGTGCCGCCCTATAGCTACCTGAGCGACACGCGCATCCTCATCGGTGTCGACCAGAAAGGAGCCGCGTGATGCAAAAGCTGCTGACCTGGGTTGACGAACGCTTTCCCCTGATCAAGGTCTGGGATGAGCACCTCGCGAAATACTACGCACCCAAGAATTTCAACTTCTGGTATTACTTCGGTTCGCTCGCGCTGTTGGTGTTGGTGATGCAGATCGTCACCGGCATCTTTCTCACCATGCACTACAAGCCGGACACCCAGCTGGCGTTCGCCTCGGTCGAGTACATCATGCGCGACGTGGATTGGGGCTGGTTGATCCGCTACATGCATTCCACCGGCTCATCGATGTTCTTTATCGTGGTGTATCTGCACATGTTGCGTGCCATGCTCTACGGGTCCTACCGCGGCCCGCGCGAACTCCTCTGGTTGATCGGCATGGTGATCTTCGTCGCGCTCATGGCCGAGGCGTTCATGGGCTACCTGCTGCCGTGGGGTAATATGTCCTATTGGGGCGCGCAGGTGATCATCTCGCTGTTCGACGCCATCCCCGGGATTGGCCCGGTGCTGGCCGAGTGGATTCGCGGCGACTTCGTGGTGTCGGACGCCACCCTCAACCGGTTCTTCGCGTTCCACGTGATCGCCATCCCGCTGGTGCTGGTGATACTGGTGTTCGTGCACCTGGTCGCGCTCCACAAGGTCGGCTCCAACAACCCGGACGGCATCGAGATCAAGAAGAAAAAGGGCGCCGACGGCATTCCGCTCGACGGCATCCCGTTCCATCCGTATTACACGGTCAAGGATATCGTCGGCGTGACGGTGTTCCTGATGGTGTTCGCGGCCATCATGTTCTTCGCGCCGGAGCTGGGCGGCTGGTTCCTGGAACACGACAACTTCGTGCCGGCCAACATCCTCCAGACCCCGCCCGAGATCGTGCCGCTCTGGTACTTCACCCCGTACTACTCGATCCTGCGCGCCAACGTCTGGAATTTCCTGTGGGTCGACGCCAAGATCTGGGGCGTGCTGTTCATGGCGCTCTCGCTGGTGGTGTTCTTCCTGCTGCCGTGGCTGGATCGCTCGCCGGTGAAATCCATCCGTTACCGCGGCTGGATGTACAAGACCGCGCTGGCGATCTTCATCGTGGCGTTCCTGATCCTCGGCTGGCTCGGCACCCAGCCGGCGGCCGGCCTGAACCTGATCGTCGCGCAAATCTGCACACTGCTGTATTTCGCGTTCTTCGCGCTCATGCCGATCTACACCAAGTACGACAAGACCAAGCCGGAACCGGAGAGGGTGAGCTAGCCATGAAAAAGATTCTGATAGCGATGTTGATGGCGGTCGCACCGGCGGCGTTCGCGAGCGGCGGTGCCAAGCTCGACCCGGTCATGATCGATCTCGGCGACCAGGCATCGCTCCAAAACGGCGCGCGCATCTTCGTGAACTACTGCCTGTCCTGCCACAGCGCCTCGTATATGCGCTACAACCGCATGGGCCACGACCTCGGCATCAGCGACGAGCTGGTCAAGGAAAACCTGCTGTTCGCGGCCGACAAGGTCGGCGATCTCATGAAGGCGGTCATGCCCAAGGAGGACGCGCGCGACTGGTTCGGCACGGCACCGCCCGATCTTTCCGTGACCGCGCGCTCGCGCGGGGCCGACTGGATCTACACCTACATGCGCAGCTTCTATCGCGAAGACAAATCGCCGAGCGGCTGGAACAACACTGTGTTTCCGCACGTCGCCATGCCGCACGTGTTGTACGAATGGCAGGGTCATCAGCGCGCGGTGTTGCGCACCGAGAAGGAAACCCATCGGGTCGAGGAAGACGGCAAGTCGGTTGAAAAGACCGTGGAAAGGCAGGTGTTCGACCGCTTCGAGCTGGAAAACCCCGGCAGCATGAGCCCGCAGGACTACGACAAGGCGATGCGCGACCTGACCAATTTCATGGTCTATCTGGGCGAGCCGGCGCGGTTGCAGCGCTTCACGGTCGGCATTTACGTGCTGATCTTCCTGGCGGTTTTCCTGGTCGTCGCCTATCTGCTCAAGAAGGAATACTGGAAGGACGTTCACTAGGCGTTCAGAACCCTCTTACACCCCGGGGGCCGGAACCGGCCCCCCTTTTTCTGTTATAGTTCGGACATGGCGCGGCTGGAAAAATCGGATTTGGCGTCGCTGGCGGCGCGTAAGCACATCATGACCCTGTATTCGGGGATCACCGATGTCTACAGCCACCGCACGCGCATCGTCTTGTACGAAAAGGACGTCGAGTGCCAGGTCATCGAGATCGACGTCCGCAAGAAACCCCCGGAACTCGCCGACCTCAACCCGTACAACCGCGTGCCGACCATGGTCGACCGCGATCTGGTGCTGTACGAATCGCTGCTCATCAACGAGTACCTGGACGAGCGCCTGCCGCACCCGCCGCTGATGCCGGTCGATCCGGTGTCGCGCGCCAAGGCGCGGCTCATGTTGATGCGCTTCGACCGCGATTGGTACAGTTTATTGCCGGACATCGAGCGCGCCGACAAGAAGACCTCGCTGCGGGCGCGCAACGCGATCCGCGACGGGTTGACCGTGATCTCGCCGGTGTTCAAGGATCAGCAGTTCATCCTCGGCGAGGAGATATCGCTGGTCGATTGCTCGCTCGCGCCGCTGTTGTGGCGCCTGCCGATATACGGCATCGAGCTGCCCCGCCAGGCCAAACCGCTCATGGATTACGCCGAGCGCATCTTCGAGCGCAAGGCCTTCCGGCTCAGTCTCACCGAGGCCGAAAAGGAATTGCGCGCCCGGGTCAAATAGGCGCGCTCGGCGTCATGACCGGTCACCCCGCCACCCGGCCGTATCTGATACGCGCCATCCACGAATGGGCGGTCGACAATAATCTCACCCCGCATGTCCTGGTCGACGCCACGATCGTCGGCGTCAAGGTGCCGCCCGGCTACGCGCGTGGCGGCCGGATTACGTTCAATATTCATCCGCAGGCGGTCAAGGATCTGAGCTTGGGCAACGACTGGTTGCTGTTTTCGGCGCGCTTTGGCGGCAACAGTTTTTCGGTCGAGATTCCGGCGAAGGCGGTGCTGGCGATTTACGCGCGCGAGACCGGCCGCGGTATTTTTTTCCAGGGGGAAGACGATGACACCGCCGCCGGTCGGCCACCGGCCGCGACCGACGGCGACGAGCCGCCACCGCCGCCGGCCAAGCCGCCCTCCCAGAAGAAGGCGCGGCTCAAGGTCGTGAAATAATCTCCGGTTAATGCGCGATCCGGTACGGCTCCAGATACAGTTCCTTCACCGTCAACCCCAGCAGCTCGATGTACCCGGCGCGGCGCAGCTCGCCATGCTCGCTGAATTCGAACTGATACCGCCGCCGCCAGAGCAGCCGGCCGCGGTCCACGGCCGGGCGCAGGTGCGCCAGCGCCACGGTGTCATCCAGGAACTGCAATTGCTCGCGGGCGCAGTGCTCGCGCGCCAGCCGCGTCGCCAGCTCGCGCGCCCGCAGATTGATAAGCCAAAACCCGCCAATGGTGCCGAGCAGCACCAGCCAGAAAATCGATTCCATTCCGGTATTTCATCACAGCTGCTGAAAGAATTGTAGAAAAAATTGTAGAAAAAACTCAACGCAAAGGCCGCCGCCGCGCATCCCGCGCTTACGCGGCATTCGTACATCCCTGTACATCGCGCGAAGACGCAAAGGTGGAAATGTTGTTGTATCCAAAAAATGATCGGAATCCCCGGACTCAAGCGCCCGCCGGAATGACGAGAATCGCTTAGAAATTTGTTTCTTTGCTTCTAAACTGGGAAACGGTTTCCTTTGCGCCTTTGCGTTGAGTTTTGACTCGAAATAGCATGATCACCCAACATCTGTACGAGTGAACCATGATCAACGTACTGCGTGCCGATATCACCACTCTAGCGGTCGACGCCATCGTCAATGCCGCGAATGAAAGCTTGCTGGGCGGGGGCGGTGTGGACGGGGCCATTCACCGCGCCGCCGGCCCGGAATTGCTGGTTGCCTGCCGGGCGCTCGGAGGCTGTCCGACCGGCGAGGCGCGCATCACCCCCGGGTTTCGCCTGCCCGCGAAGTGCGTTATTCACACCGTCGGCCCGGTATGGCGCGGCGGCAGGCACGGCGAGGCGGCGCTGTTGGCCGCCTGCTATCGCAATTCATTGGAATTGGCGCGGAAACACGGTGTCCAGACCATCGCCTTCCCCTCGGTCAGCACCGGCGTGTACGGTTATCCCAAGGATCAGGCGGCCGCGATCGCGCTCGGCGTGATGCGCGCGTTCGACGCCCAATTCACCGAGATCGTCTGCTGCTGCTTCAGCGAGGCCGACCGCGCGCTGTATCAGCGCCTGCTGGCTGCAAGCGAAAAATATTGAACCGCTAAGGACGCCAAGAATACCGAGGTGGAACTCCAGGAAATTGCCTTTCTTGGCGTCTTGGCGGTTAAGCCTATTTAAAACCGCCAGACGAACTTGGCGCTGTACGAGGTGGTGTCGGCGATCTTGTCGGTCTCGAGCGCGAGATTGGCGTGCGCGCCCATGGCGAAGTTCACGCCGGCGTAATACTTGTCGGCGTTGAATTTCTCGCGCTCGAACGCGCCGGCCTTCGGGGTGCTGGTGATCCACAGGCGGCCGGCGCCGGCATACGGGGTCACCGCGCCGAAGCGTTTCGACACCGCCAGTTCCGCGCCGGTGCTGCTGAAATCGAGTTGCTCGACGCCGTTCAGGCGGCTGTAGTTGCCGCGCAGCGCCACCGCCGGGACCGCTGCGTCCTCGATGGCGAGCGCGAACTGTGCCTCCACGCCCCACAACGCGAGATTGCTGCCGGTGGCCTTGCCGTAGGAGAACGTCAGGTCGGCCTCCTCGGCGCCGAGGCGCACATAGGCCTTTGGCAGCAGCACGCGATCGGAGGTGTCGCAGCCGCAGGCCAGGTCCCAGAGCGCCGGATGTTGGAGCTTGGTCGAATCGACCTGCACGCCGACGTCAAAACCCTGGCGGCCCATGGGCGCGGCCGGCGCCACCGCCTTGTAGCTCAGCACGCCGGCCAGGTCCTCGGAAAAACTCCGGAAGTTGGCCTGGCTGCCGAGGGCGGGGAGGTTGTCGATATCGTCGGCGGCGTATAGCGCCGGGCTTAAGCCGAGCATGGCAAACAGACCGATCAGGAGGCGTTGCATGGGCGGTTCCTTATGGTTACGGGGTCGGGGGGGTGGGGTTGTCGATGTATTCGAATAACTTTACCACACCGCCGATGCCGCCCACCTGGGCGGTCGAATTCGCGGCGATTTCGCCCTCGTGCTGCGTCACCAGGCCCAAGAGATAGACCGTGGAGTTTTCGGTCACGACCTTGACGCGGCTGGCATCCAGGTCCTTGGTGAACAGCAGGCGGCTCTTGACCTTGGTGGTGTACCAGGTATCGAGCGAGCGGTTACCGAACAAACTCGGCGGCGCGATGCGGATCTCGTTATGGATGCGGCGGATGCTGGGGATCGGGCGCACCTGGCTGAGCACGCGGTCGCGGAGCTCGGCACTGGCGGCCTCGCCGCTCAACAGCACGATGCCGTTCATGCTGGTGACATTGACGTGCGCCTGCTCCTTCAGTTGATTGTCGGAGTTGATGGCGGCGCTGGCCTTGAGTTCGACCGCCTCGTCGTCCACGATCGAGCCCATGGTGCGCCGATCGTGCGCCACCACCGCGCCGGTGGCCGCTCCGGCCACGACCGCGGCGGCGCAGCCTTGCAACAGCAACACGACGGCCAGCGTGACTAAGCTAATAGCGGATCTAATCGGCATGATTTCTCCTAAATAATATGCGTTCAACCGCCGAAGGCGTTCGGCAGCCATTGCAGTTGTTCCTGCCCGGGCGCGCCGCTCAGCGCCACCACATCGAAGCGGCACGGCTGTTTGGCCGCGCCCCGATGGCGTTGCAGGTAATGCTCGGCGCTGGCCCGGAGTTTACCCTGTTTGGTCCGGTCGACGGTCTCGGCGGCTCCGCCGTAATCGGCCGATCGTCGGAATCGCACCTCGACGAACACCAGGGTCTGGGCGTCGCGCATGATTAGATCGATCTCGCCGTGCGGAGTTCGGTAGTTGCGCTCGACCAGCGCCAGCCCCCGGCCCAGGAGGTAATCGCAGGCCCGTTGTTCGGCGCTATGTCCCCGGGCTAAATGCGAAGGGATCTTCGATGCCGTCATCGGTCTGGAACTGACCCTTGTGCTTGAAGAACGTGTCGAGCAGTTGCGGCACGCCCTTTTTGAACCGGGCCCAGACCAGTTGGCGGTGCAGGCGCCCGTCCGGGTCGAGGCTCAGGCCGCTTGTCACGCCGTCGAAGCGCACGCCGCTGTCGGCGCCCATGCGGTTCAGCCAGGGGATGACGGCATAGGCATCGACGCCGAGCGCGTACAGCCGGTCGAGCGGGCTGCGGGCATACGGCCAGTCGCGCTGCAGGGTCTCGCGCAACTGCTGGATCTTGCCGTCGCCCACCAGAATCCACGGCATGTCGCCGAACATGATGCCGTCCAGATCCGCGTCCAGGCCGGGATCGCCGCGGCCGGTGAACACGTGCGAGGTGGCGTACACCGGCAGGCGCGCGGCGCGATTGTAGCTGATCTGCGGCTTGATGAGGCGCGCGTGTTTGGCGTCGGCGCCGAGAAAAATGAAATCGACGTCGTCGCGCGGGTGCGGTTCGAATTTGAGCTTGATCTTGAGGCGCGCCTCGACGGCGTTCTTGCGCGCCTCGCTTTGGTCGATGTTCAGCAGCCGCTTGACCGGATCGGCGTAGTCGTTCTGATCGGGCGGGTAGGTCTGGGCGCTTACCACCAGTCCGCCGAGCCGCTGCCAGGCGTCGGCGAACGCCCTGGCCAGGCGCTGTCCGGAGGCGGTGTTGGCGGTCAGGCTCGCGGCCTGACGGTGGCCGTCGAGGTAGGCGCGCTCGGCGGCCTGCACCGCCTCTTGCTCGGCCGGCAGGCCGAATTGGAACACCGCCCGGCCGGGGACGTTCTGGCCGGCGGCCGCTCCCGCACATCCTTGTGTTCCGCGGCACTGGGGCTCCTGCCCGGCGTGGCTCAACAGCAACGTCGGCACTTCCAGCACGCCGCGTTTGATGACCTGATCGACCGCTTCCAGCCCGAGCGGGCCGACCACCAGCTGCGCGCCGTCGCGCACCGCCGCGCTATAGGTTAGCGGTGCCTGCGCCGGATTGGCGCCGATGTCGTAGACCTTGACGGCCGGTTTGTCGGGGCGGCTGCTGGCGGCGTGCATGGCCAGGAATCCGTCGCGCACCGCCTGTGCGGCGAGCGCGTGTTCCGAGGTGAGCGGCAACAGCAGCGCGATGCGTTCGATGCGCCCGATGCTGGCGATCGCCGGCGCCGGCACCGCCAGGGTCTTGACGAATTCGCCGGCCGGATGCCCGGGATGGGTTTTTTTCCAGTCCTCGATCGCCGCGCCGGCGCTCGCCGGGCCGCTCGCCGGGTCGACGCGCTGCGCCAGCTCCAGCCAGCCGCGCACCAGCGGGTCGCGGCTGGCGTGCGCGGCATCGGCGAGCGCGGCGCGGTTGACGGATTGCAACAACAGCCAGATCTGTTGCTGGTTTTGGGCGAGTTCGGCCTTCACGACCAGATGTTTCTCGCGCTCGACCAGGCTTTTCACGGCGTCGAACGGGCGCTCGAGACTCGCCTCGGCCTGGGCGCGCGCCCGGAAGGCCTCGGCGAGCAGCATCGGGTCGATATTGTGCGTGCGCTCGACCTGGTTCAGCAGCACGATGGTCTGGTCGGGCCGGCCCTCGAGCGCGGCGACGCGCGCATCGACGATGCGTTTGCGCGCGCTGAGATTGGCGTCCAGGCCGGCGACGTTGATGCGCGGCAGCAGCTCGCGCGCCTCGCGCACCTGCCCGGCCTTGGCCAGGGACTCGACCGCCTTGATCTCGAAATGCTGGCGTAGCGGCGGGGCGGCGCGCTCGGCCAGGCGCCGGTATTCGCGTGCCGCGATCAGGTGTTCGCCGCCGGCCTCGGCGCGCTGCGCGGTTTCGCTGCTTGGGGCCGCGATTTCGGGCCGACCGGTCGGAGCGGTGTGACAGGCCGTGAGCAGATTGCCGACCAGCAATAGGCCAACGGCGAGCTGTGCTAAAGTCGGGTTCATGCAGGATTAGATAGGAATCAGGTGGCACAGTATCCAAAGCAGGGGCGCGCATGTCAAACAATACCAACGGCGTGCTGTATGTGGTCGCGACGCCGATCGGCAACCTCGAGGACATGACCGCCCGGGCGGCGCGCGTGCTGTCCGAGGTCGCGCTGATCGCCGCCGAGGACACCCGCCACAGTGCCAGGCTGCTCGACCACTTCGGCATCGATACGAAAATGCTGCCCTTGCACGAGCATAACGAGGCCGAACAGACGGCCGCGCTGCTCCAGTTGCTGCGCCAGGGGAAATCGGTCGCGCTCATCAGCGACGCCGGCACGCCGCTCGTCAGCGACCCGGGGTTCCGGCTGGTGCAGGCCGCCCAAGCCGCGGGTGTGCGCGTGGCGCCGGTGCCGGGGGCGTGCGCGGCGATCGCCGCGCTGAGCGTGGCCGGCCTGCCGACCGACCGCTTCGTGTTCGAGGGGTTCCCGCCGCCGAAGCCGGCCGCGCGCCGCGCGGCGTTCGCGGCGCTGCGCGCCGAGACCCGCACCGTGATCTTCTACGAGACCCCGCACCGCCTGGCGGAATGCCTGCAAGACCTGCGCGACGTGTTCGGGGCGGAGCGGCCGGCGGTGCTGGCGCGCGAGCTCACCAAGCAGTACGAGACGGTGCGCGCCGCGCCGCTCGCCGAGCTGGCGGCGTGGGTGGCGGGCGACGCCAACCAGCAGCGCGGCGAGAGCGTGCTGCTGGTGCGCGGCGCGCCGCCGGCCGAGGAACGCGGCCTCGACGCCGAGGCCGAGCGCATCCTGCGCGTGCTCCTGCAGGAGCTGCCGGTCAAGCAGGCGGCGGCGCTGGCCGCCGCGATCACCGGGCTGAAAAAGAACCGGCTTTACCAATATGCGCTCGATTCGAAGAGCGCGGAGCGGGACTGAATCAGCTCGGGAATTGGCGCAGAGGACGCGGAGAAAAGCCTTTCGGGGCCGAGCCGAAGCGAAAAAAAACCCCGTCGGAGACGGGGTTTCAAAACCTGGTCCGGCATTCGGGGTGGGTGTGCACTAAGGGAGAGTCCGAACCAGGAGACTACCCATTACCAGGAGACTACCCATTTCGGAGGAGTTTCCAGTTGCAATCCTAGTCGGCCGCGCCCCGAACAACAATTCCCGACCGATGGCCGGGCCCGGGGCGCGGATAAGTGGCCGGGCGCGCGGAGGAAGCCGCAAACAGGTAATGTTCGGCCGCCGGCCGCGGCTTCGGTATACTGGGCGCCTACCAGACCCCCATAACCCATGAAAAAGACCGATAAACCCTGGAGCGGCCGGTTCGCCGCGCCGGTCGACGAGTTCGTCAAGGCGTTCAGCGCCTCGGTCGGCTTCGACCGGCGGTTGTACCGCCAGGACATCGCCGGCTCGATCGCCCACGCCCGGATGCTGGCGCAGGTCGGCGTGCTGACCGGCGCCGAGCGCGACGCCATCGTCACCGGCCTCGAGGCCATCCAGGCCGAGATCGAGGCCGGCACGTTCGTCTGGGACACGGCGCTCGAGGACGTGCACATGAACATCGAGGCGCGGCTGATCGCGCGCATCGGCGAGGCCGGCAAGAAGCTGCACACCGGCCGCTCGCGGAACGACCAGGTCGCGACCGATCTGCGCCTGTTCCTGCGCGACGCCGTCGACCAGCTGGACGCGGCGATCGCGCGCCTGCAAGCGGTCATCGTGGACCTCGCCGAGCGCGAGGCCGACAGCGTCATGCCCGGCTTCACCCACTTGCAGGCCGCGCAGCCGGTGACCTTCGGCCATCACTTGCTCGCGTGGTTCGAGATGCTGGCGCGCGACCGCGCGCGGCTCGTGGACGCGCGCGCGCGCATCAACGTCCTGCCGCTCGGCGCGGCCGCGCTCGCCGGCACCAGCTTCCCGATCGACCGGGCGTACACCGCCCAGTTGCTGGGGTTCGCCGCGCCCGCGGAAAATTCGCTGGATGCCGTGTCCGACCGCGACTTCGCGATCGAATTCACCGCCGCCTGCGCGCTTTTGGCTATGCACCTGTCGCGGTTCTCGGAGGAACTGATCCTGTGGTCGAGCAGCCAGTTCGGTTTCGTGGAATTGCCGGATGCGTTCTGCACCGGATCGTCGATCATGCCGCAAAAGAAAAATCCGGACGTGCCGGAACTGGTGCGCGGCAAGGCCGGTCGGGTGTACGGTCATCTGATCGCGCTGCTCACGGTCATGAAGGCCCAGCCGCTCGCCTACAACAAGGACAACCAGGAGGACAAGGAGCCGCTGTTCGACACGCTCGACACCGTGCTCGCTTGCCTGCAGGCGTACGCCGGCATGCTGCCCGGCATCGAGGTCAGGCGCGAGGCGATGCGGCACGCCGCGAGCCAGGGCTTTTGCACCGCCACCGATCTGGCCGATTACCTGGTGCGCAAGGGCGTGGCGTTTCGCGATGCCCACGAGATCGTCGCCCAGGCGGTGCGCCACGGCGTCGAGACCGGCAAGGATTTGAGCGCCATGAGTGTCGAGGAATTGCGGGCGTTTTCCGGCGCCATCGGCCCGGATGTGACGGCCGTGCTGACGCTTGAAGGCTCGCTGGCGGCGCGCGCCCATCTGGGCGGCACCGCGCCCTCGCAGGTGCGCGCCGCCGTCGCGCGCGCCCGCCAGCGCCTGGCCGGGCATGGTTTATAGTTCCTGGATCTAATAAATACCCGACTGGTGGCCGGCAGTGGCCGCCAAGCCGGGGCAGTCAAATTATTGGTTCAGCAGGGTTTCGTATGGGTATGGCGTGTTTCTGTTCGCAAGCCATCTTATATAAACTCCCTCTCCCTTGAGGGAGAGGGCGGGGGTGAGGGTGAAAACTATGCGATCACGCGGCGTTTCGCCCCTCACCCTACCCTCTCCCCGGAGGGGAGAGGGGATTATTTATTCGAGCAGTGTGATGACCCACACGAAAGTCGGGAGAACCTAATTATTCAAGGGATGGGGGTGGTGTGATGCAAGATAAGCGTCAAATGACACCGGATCGTCGCGCCAAGGAACGCCGGCGCCGGCCGCGCCGGGCCGCGGATGCCACGGCGCGACCGGTGGCGTGGGCCGAGCAGCGTCTGCAATTCATCATGCGCTATTTTTTCTGGGCGCTCTCGCTGGCCTACTTCAATCTCGATGCCAGCGTGGCGCGCAGCCCCGGTTTTCTGGTCCTGATCGACGGCGCGCTGGCGATCTATTTATTGCTCATCACGCTTTATCTGCTGCACGCCCGGCGCCAGGCGTATTCGCCGGCGCGTTGGCGGTTGGCGATGTGGACCGATCTCGGCATGGTGCCCTTGGCGCTGCTCGCGGATTCCAACGCGCTGTCGCCGGCCTACCTGGTGTTTCTGGTGGTAATTCTCGGCAACGGCATGCGCTACGGTATGCGATTTTTCACCGAGGCGGTGGCCGGCGCGTTTCTGCTCAGTGCCGTCATCGTGGCGCTGCGTTTCGGCGAGTATGCGCAGGCGCCATCCATGCACCTGACTTTTTTCGCGATATTCGGCGCCATCTTCATCTTGTATGCGTATTCACTGACCGCCAAACTCGACAATTCACGCCGCACGCTCGAACACGAAAGCGCGCTAGACATCTTGACCGGCCTGTTGAACCGGCGCGGGCTTTACAAGAAAGCCGACGGCCTTTTTCAATCCGTGGGCGTGGAAGGCCGGTCGCTGTCGGTACTGTTCGCCGATCTCAATCGCTTCAAGGCGATCAACGATCGTTTCGGGCATCATGTCGGCGACGGGGTGCTGAAGCAGATTGCCCAGATCATCGACGCCAATAGTCGCGACAGCGACGTGGTGTCGCGCTATGGCGGTGACGAGTTCGTGATTTTGTTGCCGGATGCCACCGTGGAGGAGGCACGGATGGTCTCGCAGCGCTTGCAGTCGGCGGTGGCGGATTGGTCGCTGTCCAACAACATTTCACTGAGCGTTTCGATCGGTCTGGGCGGGGTTCCGGACGACGGGCGCGATCTCCAGAATGTCCTGAAGCAAGTCGACCAGCGGATGTACCAGGGAAAATACTCCACCGGCAACTCGGCCCGGCCGCACCCCGAGGGCAACGGGTCGGGGTCGGCATGACCGCGTCGCCCACCGAGCTACGAGCGCTGATCGCGCGCCTGCGCGAATTCGCCAGCGCCCGCGACTGGGAGCAATTCCACACCCCCAAGAACCTGACCATGGCGCTGATCGTCGAGGCCGGCGAACTGGTCGAGCATTTCCAGTGGCTGACGCCCGAACAGGCCGGGCAATTAACCCCCGAAGAATTGCAGGCGGTCGAGCTGGAAATGGCCGACGTGCTGCTGTACCTGCTGCGCCTGGCCGACCGCCTGGGCGTGGACCTCGCGGCCGCCGCCTGGCGCAAGATCGAGATCAACGAGCGCAAATACCCGGCCGACCAGGTGCGCGGCTCGGCGCGCAAGGCCGACGAAAAGCAATAAAAAAGGGCGCCTCTCCCGAGGCGCCCTTGGTGTCGGCGATTCCGACCGACTGTTACTGCACCGTCACCATCACATGATCGAACATGCCGTCGACGTGGCCGAGGAGGTAATCCAGGTGGCCGTTCTTGACGAAGTCGCAGCCGAAGTAGACATCGTACATGCCCTTCGGCAGGGTGCCCATGAAGAGC
>JACREH010000082.1 GCA_016218345.1 Gammaproteobacteria bacterium
CATGCGCAGCTTGAGCCGCCACAGGGTGCGCGGATCGTACAGATCGGCGGCCAGCATGGTGGTGATCGCCGACTTCAGGCCGAGGATGTTGCGCGGATAGAAGAACAGATCGAGGAACGCCGGGTCGTACCAGCCCTTGATGAACTTGAAGAAAATCTTCTGGGCGCCGCGGATGCGCTTCTCGTAGTCGGCGAACTGGTGCGCGGAAAAATCGTTCTCGCGGAACGCGCGCAAAATATCCTTGGCCACGAGTTGCGCCGATTTCATGGTGAGGAACACGCCGGAGGAGAACACCGGGTCGAGAAACGCGCCGGCGTCGCCGACCATCACGAAGCCGTCGCCGGCATAGCGGTCCATGACGTACGAAAAGTTGGCGATCGAACGCGCCGGGAATTTCTGGCGCGCGCCCTGCATGCGCTCGGCGACGAACGCGGTATCCTCGATGGTCTTCCACAGGAACGCGTCGTTGACGGTCTCCTCGTGGCCGGCGACGGCGGCGTTGGATTCGTCGTGCCGGCCGCGCTCCTGCGGCCGGCCGGCGGCGATCTGGTGACGCTGCTTGAGGTAGCTGTCGGTCACCACCATGCCGACGCTGGTGGTGTCGCCCTTGAACGGGATCATCCAGAACCAGCCGTGCGGGAAGGCGACGATCTGGATGTCTCCCTCGCGCTCGCCCGGCTCGCGCGCCACGCCCTCGAAATGCGAGAAGAACGCCGTGCGGGTTTCGAGCGTGATGTCCTGCTTGAGCTTCTGGCGGCTGCCGACGAACGCCGCGCGCCCCGAACAGTCGGCCACCACCTTGCAGCGCACCGTGATCGTGCCGCTGCCGTCGTTGGCCGCGGCCACGCAACCGACCGCGGCGCCACCCTCGTACAGCACCTCGCGCACCGTCCAGGCCATGTACGCCCGGGCGCCGTGTCGCACGGCGTTGTCGAGCAGCATTTGATCCAGTTCGGACCGCTCCACCTGGTAACAATACGGATAATCACTGTTGAAGGCGTTGGCGAACGGGTAGCGGTTCTGGCGGGCGCCCCAGCGGTCGCAAAAATTGGCGGCGTACTTGCGGATGAAGCGTTTTTCCATCTCCGCCTCGACGCCGAGCTCGCGGAACAACTGCATGTTGAGCGGCAGCAGCGATTCGCCGATGCGGAAACGCGGGAATGGCTCGCGTTCGAAGACAATCACCGTCTTGCCCTCGCGGGCCAGGTAGGTGGCCAGGGCGCTGCCGGCCGGGCCGGCGCCGATGATGGCGACATCGGCCTCGATGACGGTATCCGCGCCGGGAATGGGATGGGTAGCGGGTTGGCTCATATTGGGCAGGAATGGAATGTTGTGGTTGCGGCCATTATCGGCCATGCGCTTGCCGAAAAACAAGACGTCCGGCCCCGACCGAAAGACCGCGCACGGCCGCCAGTACGTTGATATGCTTCCGGCGTTTTCACATACAATACCGCCCGTCATGTCCGGCTCGAACGACGCCCAATTCAAGCTCGAATTAAAACGCCTGATCGTGCACGCCTGCAACAAGGACCTGGCGCCCGAATCGATCCGCGACGACGAGCCGCTGATCGGCGGCGACGCGGCGCTCGGCCTGGATTCGCTCGATGTCCTGCAGATCAACGTCGCGATCTTCCAGCGCCACGGCGTGCGCATCGACGACGGCAAACACGCCCGCCGGGTGATGAAGTCGATCAACACGCTGGCGGACTTCATCCGCCCGGGGCACTGAGCGTTTGGCCCTCGCGATAGCGATCCGCGGGCTGGGCCTGGTATCGTGCTACGGCCTGGGCGTGGCGCGCGCGGTCGACGGGCTGCGCGCCGGCCGCACCGGCATCGCCCCGCTCACGCAGTTCGAGACGCCGTTTCGCGAGCCGGTCCAGGTCAACCCGTTCGATCACACGCCGTTCCCGCCCGGCGAGGCATGCGCGCCCGCGATCCTCGAGACCGCCGTGCACGAGGCGCTGGCCGGGGCCGGGTGCGAGGCACCGGCGTTGCGCGATGCGGCCTTGGTGATCGGCACCGGCAGTTATCTGTTCGCCGCCGAGGCCGAGTACCGGCTTAGGCGGACCGGCAGCGGCGGGCCGCCCACGCCGGCGCTGCGCGCGCCCGGTTACGTGGCGCTGCGCGTGGCCGCCGACCTCGGCATCGACGGACCGGTGCTCACGCTCTCGACCGCCTGCTCGTCGAGCGCCAACGCCCTGCTGGTGGCGGCCGATCTGATCCGGCGCGGCCAGGTCGAGCGCGCGCTGGTGATCGGCGTCGAGGGGCTGAGCGCCGTGGCGTTGAGCGGTTTTCACTCGCTGCTGCTGCTCGATCCGCAGGGTTGCCGGCCGTTCGACGCCGACCGCCGCGGCATGCAGCTCGGCGAGGCGGTGGCCGCGGTGTTGCTGGAGGGCGAACACAGCAAGACGTCCCGCGACACCGGAGCATCCCTGCTCGGCGGCGCCAACCTGTGCGATATCCATCATGTCACCAGCGCCGCGCCCGACGGCAGCGCCATGCGCGCGGTCATGGAAATGGCGCTGGCCGACGCCGGCCTCGCGCCCGCCGACATCGCGCTCATCAAGGCGCACGGCACCGGCAGTCCGGACAACGACGCCGCCGAGGCCGCCGCGATGCGCGCGCTGTTCGGCGACGATCTGCCGCCGTTCACCGGCCTCAAACGCTACCTCGGCCACACGCTCGGCGCCTGCGGCGCGGTCGAGCTCGCCGCGCTGCTCGGTTGCCTGCGTGCCGGCTTCGTGCCGCCGACCGCCGGCTTTAGCGCCCCCGACCCGGAACTGCGCATTGCGCCGCTCGTCGAATCACGCCCGGCGCCCACCGGCGCGGCGATGCTCAATTTCTTCGGCTTCGGCGGCAATTACGCCTCGCTGATCGTTTCCCATGAGTGACTCGCGCGTCTATGTCCATGCCGCCGCGGCCCTCGGTCCGCACGGCGACAGCGTACGCGCCGAGCGCCGCATCTTCAGCGAGGATCCGCCGCCGCTCGAACTCAGGGAACTGGTCAAGCGCGTCGTGGGCGCGCCGCTGCGCCAGGCCTCGCACCTGGTCGAACTGGCGGCGATCGGCTCGCAGCTGTGCCTCCAGCGCCTCGCCTTCCCGGCGCCGGAGAACAGCGCCGTGTATCTCGGCACCGGACTGGCCGAGGTGCGCAAGACCTACGCGCTGTTCAATCAGGTGCTGCCGCCCGGGCCGGGCCTGGCCTCGCCGTTCGACTTCATCAACGCCGCCAACAACATGGCGGCGTTCTATGTCGCCCGGCTCGCCGGCTTTCGCGCCCGCAACCTGACCGTCACCCAGGAGGAATTCTCGTTCGAATGGGCGCTCAAGCTCGCCCACGACGACTTGTGCGCCGGCGGCCTGCGCCAGGCGCTGGTCGGCGGCGTGGACGAGAACTCGCAGCCGCGCGCCCACCACCTGCGGCGCATCGTTCTGCGCGACGATCAGGTCATGGGCGAGGGCGCGGGATTCCTGTATCTGTCGGTCGAGGCACAAGGCGCGCGCGCCGAACTGCTCGGGGTGCGGAGGTTCGCGCCGGACATGGTGTCCGCGATGGTGCGCGCCTGGCGGCGACCGGACGACGCTATCGTGCTGCTGCCGGGCTTTCGTCTGACGGCGGGAGAAACCGCGGCGTTCGCGGCCGCGCTGCCGGCGGCGCGCGTACACGACTATCTGACACACTGCGGATGCTTCCACACCGCCGCGGCCTTCGGGTTGGCGGCGCTGTTCGACGACCCGCGGCCGGGGCTGTACCTGCATCTCAATCGCGACGCCGGCGGGCGCGGCATGCTGATCGGCCTGCGTATTTTGAAATAGTTTTGCCGCAGATGAACGCAGATAAAAAATCAATCCAGGGTGTTATCTGAATATATCTGCGTTCATCTGCGGCTGAAAAAATAATATTATCCGCCGCCTCGCCGCGCTCTGGTATAGTGCCCGGCATGACCCAATCGCTTCGCTCCGAGGATCGCCCGGGCTCGCGCCCGCATCCGACGCTGCCCGGCTATTACGGCCGCGCCGAGCAGCGGCGCGGCTTCGTGCGCGATCTGTTCAACCATACCGCCCCGGACTACGAGCGCGTCGAGCGCCTGCTGGCGCTCGGTTCCGGCCCCTGGTACCGGCGCCGGGCGTTGACGCGCGCCGGCCTGGTGAGCGGCATGCAGGTGCTGGACGTGGCCATGGGCACCGGACTGGTGGCGCGCGAGGCCGCGCGGCTCGCCGGTGGGCCCGGGCAGGTGATCGGTCTCGATCCGAGCATCGGCATGCTGGCCGAGGCGCGCCGCGCGCTGGCATTGCAGGCGATCCTCGGGCGCGCCGAACAGTTGCCGGTGCGCGCCGACGCCTTCGATTTCCTGAGCATGGGCTATGCGCTGCGCCACGTGGCCGATCTCGACAGCACGTTCCGCGAATATTTCCGGGTGCTCAAGCCCGGCGGGCGGGTGTGCCTGCTCGAGATCACGCGCCCGCGCGGACGGCTGGCGCTGCTGCTGCTGCGGCTGTACATGAAGGGGGTCGTGCCCACGGTCGCGCGACTGGTGACCCGCCACCGGGAAACCGCGCGGCTCATGGAATACTACTGGGATACGATCGCGGCGTGCGTGCCGCCGGAGACGATCCTGGCGGCGCTGGCGCGCGCCGGCTTCGCGGACGTACAGCGCCACACCGAGCTCGGCATCTTCTCCGCCTACACCGGCGTCAAGCCTTTGTAATATTTTTTAGCCGCAGATGAACGCGGATAACAAGTTAACTGACCCCCGGCAAAGCCGGGGGCTTATGTTGTGAGCGCCTCAAAGGCGCCAATACTCACCATGAGCCGCCTGAAGGCGGCAGATTTTTTCGCCTTCCCCCTTCAAGGGGGAAGGTTGGGATGGGGGTGAGATGCGTCAGCTAATGCCTGCCTTCACGCTTCGACCCCCACCCTCGCCCTCCCCCTTCTAGGGGGAGGGAAATACTTTTTGCGACCGCAGCACAGGTCAAACCTCGGTGAGTCCCCCGGCAGAGCCGGGGGTTTACCTTTGTGAATTAACCGCCAAGGCGCCAAGTTTTCATCGCTAAAAAAGGTTTTCTTGGCGTCCTTGGCGGTTCAAAACCATTAGATTCAACCGCGCTTGCCGGCCCGGCGCGCGCGTTGCCGGCGCGCTTCCTTGGGATCGGCCGGCAACGGCCGGTAAATCTCCACGCGATCCCCGGCCTGAACGACATCGCCGAGCCGCG
>JACREH010000081.1 GCA_016218345.1 Gammaproteobacteria bacterium
GCCAACCGGCGCAGCGCTGGCACGCCTTCGAGCAGGTCCGCGCCGGTCGCCGGATGGCGCTTGACGATCTCCCACTCCTCCGGGGTGAGCGGGCCGGCTTTGGCGAGCACGGCGTCGGGGATGACCACCATGCCGATGTCATGCAGCACCGCGGCACGCTGCAGCATGTCGCGCTCCTCGGAGTGCAGATTGAGCGCGGTCGCCAGACGTTGCGCGACCTCGACGACCATTTCGCCGTGTCGCCGGAGGTACGCGGTCTTCGTGGAGATGGCGGTGGCGATCGGCAGAAAATTATCCGGGTTCTCGTTCAGCATCTCGACGATCAGGTTCGGGTCCTTCTCCAGACGCGCCTTGAGTGTCTCGCGGTACAGCAGCACGCGGTTGCGACCCGCCTGTTTGGCGATGTACAACGCCTGGTCGGCGGTGCCGACCGCGGTCGCGGCATCCAGCGCGCAGTTCGGGTAACAGGATACCCCGATGCTGACGGTCACGCCGATCTCGCGCCCGTCCGGGAGCGTGAACGGCGTGCCGGCGATAGCCTGGCGCACGCGCTCGGCCACGGCCTTGGCGGTGCCGCCGCTGATTTCCGGCAGGATCACGGTAAATTCCTCGCCGCCGTAGCGCGCGACGATATCCACGTCCCGGAACTGTTCCATGAGCACGCGGCCGACCGTCTTCAACACCGCGTCGCCGGCGGGATGGCCGTAGCTGTCGTTGATGCGCTTGAAACGGTCGATATCGATCATCATGAGTGCATAGGGTTTTCCGTAACGCTGCGCGCGGCGCTGCTCCTCGTCGAGACGCCGGTCGAACACCCGCCGGTTCAGCAGGCCGGTGAGCACGTCGATCCGTGCCTCACGGTCAACCTGGGCATGAAGCCGAGCGTTCTCGATGGCCTGGGCCGCGAGGCGCGCGAAGATCGTCAACAGTTCGATCTCCTCCGGATCGAAGCTGTCGCGATCGCTGCGATAAAAATAAATCACCCCCAGGCGGTCAGCGCCACTCGTGAGCGGCAGGCAGATAAATCCCAAGATCCCCTCGTCGCGCGCCAATTTACTCAACAGGTGTTTGGTGCCGGGTCGGTCGTTGCTCAGGACATAGTTATTGGTGATAAAGGTCTCGTCGGCCAGGCCGCCGGGACGAAAGGCGATGTTGCGCACGAAGTGTTCGGACAGTCCCTGGGTGGTCCAGTCCCTGAACGTCCAGTCGGCCGGATCGCAGAACGCGATACACGCCGCCTTGCAGCCGCTCAGCGCGATGCCCTCGCACATGATCCGATTCAGGATCTCGTCGAGGTTCAGCGACGAGGTGAGCGCCAGCGCGATCTGGTTCAGTGCCACAAGCTGCGCGCTCTTGTGGCGGATCGCCCGTTCCTCGGCGTGCATATAGGTATCGATGGCCAGCCCCATATCGAACAGCACGATCTTGAGCAACGCCAGGGCCGTGCGCCGCGCCTTCTCCGGATCCCCGGGGATGAGCGCGTCGATCTTTGGGATCAACAACGACAGGTATTTATTGTATGCACCGAGATACCACTTGGGCGCGAGCCCGACGCGCTGGTGGGCCGCACCCACGCGCAGGCGGTGGTGGGCGTACGGCAACCCATACGCGCCGGCGGTCAGGCTGTGAAAGTACTGGCGCTGGGTCTGTTTGAGCCGGTTGAGCGTGGCCTCGTCGCCCAGCAATACGCGCGTGTCCGCGAACGCCTGCAAATGGGTGTAGAAGGCGTCCACGAAAAAGTCCTGATCGTTAGTCCGCTCGATCAGGTCATGAAGTTCGACCAGCAACGCCGTATCCTGGTCAGTGAATTCCAGGAACGCCTGGCGCTCCGCAACCTCGGCGGCGTCAATCCCAAGCTCGCGGGCCAGGGTTTCGATATCGACGGCGGTCATGACCGGGCGCGACGGGTTTTGGCTTTCCTGGCCTTCTTCAGTGCGTGTTCTATTGCCAGATGGCGATGCCGAATGAGGGTGACGAGCCAAATGGCAACGCCGACGAGCATCAGCACCCCGAGCAGATAGAGCCCGTAGCGTTTGAAGTCGTCGATAAAAAGCTGCGAGGCGGCCTCGCCCAGGCCGTAACCGACATAGGCGAAGATAATCGCCCAGACGACGGCACCGATGAGATTCAACGTGAAGAACCGCAGCCGTGGAATATGCGCCGAGCCGACCACGAACGGCGTGACGTTTCGGAACCCGTAATAGAAGCGAAAGCTCAAGATCAGCCAATACTGGTGCCGGTGCAAATGTTTGTAGACCTTCTGGGCGCCCTCCTGCCACGACAGGCGCCGGGCGATGATCTTCGGACCCCAGTGACGGCCGATGTAATACCAAAACTGATCGCCCGAAAAACTCCCGGCGATCGCCGAGAGGATGACCCATTGAAGTTCGAGCAGACCGAGATGCGCGGCCACGCCGGCGAGGATCACGATGGTCTCGCCCTCGATGAAGGTGATGACCAGGATCGCGAGATAGCCGTAGGTTTCGATCAGTTCTTGCAGGCCCATGGGAATCGTGAGCGGCCGGAGCAGCGGTGGTGGATATAAGTGCGGTCGATGCGCCGCGATCCAGGACAGATGACGATTATCCTACGTCAAGTAGTAGGCCATGACAATCCGGCGTGTCCCCGAGGCGCGCGATACATCCGTCAATTTCACCGCCGAGATGTGTTAGCCTGAGCAGCGGACCAAACATCGTCGCCCCCATGACCCCTGCCCCGAACCCGAGCCAGCCGCTGCCGCGCACCGTGGTCGTGATCGGCCTGGTGAGCCTGCTGAACGACTTCGCGAGCGAGATGGTGACGCCGCTCATCCCGCTGTTGCTCGTCACCGTGCTGGCCGCCGGGCCGCTGGCGCTCGGCCTGATCGAGGGCCTGGCCAACACCGCCACCAACCTGTTGAAACTCTGGGCCGGCCGGCGCTCGGATCGCGACGCGCACCGCCGCAAGCCGTTCGTGCTGTTCGGTTACGCGCTCTCCAACCTGGTGCGCCCGCTGATTGGCCTGTCCGGCCACTGGCTGATGGTGCTCGGCATCCGCGTCACCGACCGCGTCGGCAAGGGCCTGCGCACCGCGCCGCGCGACGCGCTGCTCGCCGATGCCATCCCGGAGGGCATGGCGGGCCGCGCCTATGGATTCACGCGCGCCCTCGATCATGCCGGCGCGGTGCTGGGCGCGCTCGCCGCCGCGGCCGTCGTGCACTGGGGCACGCAACGGCTCGACCTGGTGATCGCGTTCTCGGCGATCCCCGGCCTGTTCGCAATCCTGCTGATCGTATTCGGGATTCGCGAGCCGGCGCATCGCACGCCGGTCAGCGATGCGTTGCCGCCGCTGCGTTGGCGAAAGTTGAGCACCAAGACGCGCGCCTACCTCATGGCCGTCGGGCTGTTCGCCCTCGGGCGTGTCCCCGAGACCTTCCTGTTGCTGCGCGGCCATGAACTCGGCATGGCGGTGGTCGAGTTGCTGCTGCTGTGGGCGGCGGCGCACGTGGTGAAGGTGTTGACCGCGGAAGGCGCCGGTCGGCTCGCCGACCGCAACGGC
>JACREH010000087.1 GCA_016218345.1 Gammaproteobacteria bacterium
AGCTCTTTCTCGGCTGGCCGGTGAGTTGGGGCGAGTGGGACGTGCTGTTTCTCATCCCCTGGCCATGGCTCGGGCCGTGGATCGCGGCGGGTGCAATCGCCGCGCTGTTCGTGGGGTGGGGCGGCTTGGTGCTGAGCGACGCTGGGCGGCGTGACTTCCCGCGCCTGTCGCGCGCGCTGGTTATCGTCGGCGCGTTGACGGCGCTGACCGCGTTTCTGCAACCGGGCTGGGGGTTGTTGGCGCAAGGTCGGGATGCGTGGCAAGGCTACACCCCCGGAAGGTTCTGGTGGGAGGTATTCGTCGTGGGTTACCTCGCGATGGCGGCCGGCCTGCTGACCGCGCTCCGGCCGGCTTTGGAATCAACGCGGAGACCGCGGAGGCGCAGAGTACGCGGAGCTAGGCGTTTCAGGGTTTGAACTTGAGATTTCGTTGCGTTCTCCGCGCCGCTGCGCGCTCTGCGTTATTGCCGGGGGATGACGACGGCAAGCCGCTGTCGTTCGCGCGACAGGAAAACGCGTCGTCGCGGGAATAAAGTCGCGGCGTTCGCGGTTTATGCAGCGATCACCCTAACCTTACGAGGACCTCTCCATGACCGCACGTATCCTGATGCTCATCGTTACCCTGGCCGTTCTCGGCGCGGCGTCCGGCGCCAACGCCGCTGGCGATCTCACGGCCCAGAAGCCGATCGTGGTCACGGTCGAGCTCGGCGGCGCCAAGGGCGCACTCCGGTTTTCGCCCGACAGCTTGCGCCTCGAGACCGGCAAGCTCTATCAACTGCGGCTCGTGAATCCGAGCGACACGGCGCACTATTTCAGTTCCGAGAAGCTCGCCGCCGCGGTGTATACCCGCAAGGTGCAGGTGAACGGCGCCGACGGCAAGCCGCGCGCCGAGATCAAGGGCCAGGTGCGCGAGATCGAGGTGTTTCCCGGCGCCAGCGCCGAGTGGTGGTTCGTGCCGGTCAAGACCGGCACGCTCACCGACCTGCGCTGCACGATCGCCGGTCATACCGAGGCCGGGATGGTCGGGCGGATCGTGATCGAATAGCCTCGACCGGCCGAGCCGGGAATCCGGCCGCGTCTTGAGTTATTCTTTCCGTATGAAAAAGTTACTGAACCGGAACGGTGCCGGAAAGCGGAACAAACCGGCGACAGTGGCGGCGGGACTCGTGTGGGCGTTGCTGTCCTGTAGCGCCTACGCCCAGAAGTCGGCACCGCTGGTGCTGGAACCTGGCAAGTTTTCCTATTCCTTCGGACTGTCGGCCGGCTGGACCTACAGTTTCGATGAGGCGCGCGCCCGCGGGCTCCGGCTTTTGTACTATCCGGAAGGCTGCCTGTTGCGCGAGGCGACCAGCGTCATCTACATCGGCGAGATCTGTCATTCCAAGTGTTCCGGGAAGCTCGATGCCGCGATCCAGGAAGCGATCGACGGCACGCGCGAACTCAGCCCCGACATGCGCGTCGCGAGCGCGCCGTCACTGAAACTCAAGGCGGGCGGCGAGGCCCAGGTCCGGATCCTCACCCACCCGCTCGAGTCGGGGCAGTCCCGGGACACGCTGGCGTTCATCGCCCACGATGAAACCATTGTGCTCGCGGTGCTGACCGCCAAAGACACCGACACCTGGGAGCGCAACTACCAGGCGTTCAAGGAAATCGTCCAAGGGCACCGCTATTACAACTGCGGCCGGCCGGGTCTTTCGAAACCGTGTAAATGACGGACTACCGGTAACAGCAACCCAGGTTCAGCGGGGGTGTTGCGCGTTCCACGCCTGGCCGCTGATGCCGCGGCTGTCCGGGCCGAGCAAATAGAGATAGGTCGCGAGAATGCTTTCCGGCATCGGCTGGCGGGCCGGGTCCTCGCCCGGGTAGGCGCGCGAGCGCAACGCGGTGCGGACCGCGCCCGGGTCGAGGCTGTTCACGCGAATGTGGGTATTGGCCGCCAGTTCGTCGGCCAGGATCTGCATCAGGCCTTCGACGGCGAAACACGCCACGCCGTACGCGCCCCAGTAGGCGCGTCCGCGCCGGCCGACGTCGGCGCTGGTGAAGACGATCGACGCGTCCGTGGATTTCCTGAGCAGCGGCAGGCAGGCGCGCGTCAGCCACCAGGGGGCGTGCAGGTTGACCTGCATGACCCGTTGCCACAACTCCGGGTCGTAGAGTTCGAGCGGCGTGAGCGTGCCGAGCTCGGCGGCGTTGTGCAGCAGACCGTCGAGCCGGCCGAATTCGCGTTCGACGCCGGCCACCAACTGCTCGTAGTCGCCGCCGCCGGCGCGCGCCAGATCGAGCGGCATGATCGCCGCCTGCGGCGCGCCCAATTGTTCGATGTCGTCGTACAGCTTCTCCAGTTTTTTCACCGTGCGCCCGAGCAGGATCACGGTCGCGCCATGGCCGGCGAACGCCAGCGCCGCGGCCCGGCCGATGCCGTCACCGGCGCCGGTGACGAGAATCACCCGGCCGTTGAGCAGATCGGGGGCGGGCGAGTAGTCGGGCGGAAGCGGCATGCGGAGGCGTCGAGGGAGCGTTATTTCGGCATTGTCGCACGCCCCGGCCGCGCGCGTCATCGGGTTTTCGCGACACGGCCGGAACCGCTGGCGCGGTGCAAAACATCCGGGGTATGATCGAACACAAATACCCGCCGACAGAATCCAGGCCAGCGCCACGGGCGATCAAAGGTTCTCGCCCGAAAGAGTTTTTCTTGGCGTCCTTGGCGTCCTTGGCGTTCTTGGCGGTCAAGACGTGCAGTTATATTCGAAGGAGGCCGGCATGAAGAAATTTATCATGGGTTTCGCGCTGGGCATGGTCATCGCCTTTCCGCTCGGCATCAACTTCGGCAAGGACGTGCCGCTGTGGAGCAATCCGTTTGCGGCCAAGCCGGACATCCCCGAGCGCATCAAGGAGCGCGCCGGCGCACTGATCAAGGACACCAAGGAAGCGCTGCATGAAGCGACCGAACCGGTGCGCAAAGAGGCGGAGAAGAAGCTCGCGCCCTGACGCGCGGGATCACGCCAGGAAGTTCGATTTCCCCTGGTCGTTGACGCAGATGCGGTTGCGGCCGTTGTTCTTGGCGAGGTACAGGCGCTTGTCGGCGATCGCCAACAGGTCAGCGACACTGTCGAGCGGTTCGGCGCCGAGCGAGGCCATGCCGATGCTGACCGTCACCGCCAGCCCGGCGCCGTTCACCGGGAATTCCGCCTCCTCGATGGTCGCGCGGATGCGTTCCGCCAGCACCGCCGCGCCCAGCCGGTTGGTGGCCGGCAGCAGCACGGCGAATTCCTCGCCGCCGATGCGCGCCACGATGTCCACCACCCGTACCTGTTCGGCCAGCAAGTCCGCGACCTGGGTCAGCACCTGGTCGCCGGTCTGGTGGCCGTGGCGGTCGTTGATATTCTTGAAGAAGTCGATGTCGAGCAGCAGCAGCGACAGATCGGTCTTGTAGCGCCTGGCCATGGCCAGGTGGTGGGCGCCGTGCTCTTCGAAGCTGCGACGGTTCTTGAGTTTGGTCAGCGGATCGGTGTTGGCCAGTTCGGCGAGCCGCACCCGGCTTTGTTCCAGTTCGCGGATCGTGCGAGTGAGCTTGTGGTGCACGTTCACGCGCGCCTGCAACTCCAGGATGTCCACCGGCTTGGTGAGAAAATCGTTGGCGCCGTTGGCGAACGCCTGGTTGCGGTCGGCGGTGTCGTCGGCGCCGGTCATGACGATCACCGGCAGGCCGTTGATGCGCGGGTCGGGGCTGGTGCGGATTCTTTTCAACAGATCATGGCCGTTGAGGCGCGGCATCTGGATGTCGGTAACGACCAGTTCGATCTCCGGGTTGGCGCACAGCAACTCCCAGGCCTGTTCGCCATCGAGCGCGTCGTGCAGGGTATAGCGCTGCGACAGGTCCCGGCTCAGGATCGCCCGGGTGATCTGCGAGTCCTCCACCAGCAACAGGCTGGGCAGTTTGGCGGCGGCGTGGTCGACGGGGTCGGCGGTCATGGGGGCGGTTTGCCTGGAGGCATCCTTGTTGTTGATTAGCATAGCATGCTGCACGGAGGTGCTACCCCTGGAAGTTCGACTTCCCCTGGTCGTTGACGCAGATGCGGTTGCGGCCGTTGTTTTTGGCGAGATACAGCCGCCGGTCGGCGATCGCCAGCAATTCCTCGGTGTTTTGGGCCTGATCGACGTCGAGCGAGGCGATACCGAGACTGGCGGTGACTCGCAATACCCGGTCCGGCGCGGCGAACGGATGCTGCTCGACGGCCGCACGGATGCGCTCGGCCATGACCGCCGCGCCCAGGCGATTGGCCCCGGGCAGCAGCAGGGCGAATTCCTCGCCGCCCATTCGCGCCACGGTATCGACGCTGCGAATCTTATCCGTCACTAGCCCGGCCATTGCCACCAGCACCGCGTCGCCGCTGTGATGGCCGTGGCTGTCGTTGATCTTCTTGAAGAAATCGATGTCCAGCAGGACGATCGCCAGGCCGGTCTGGTAACGCTCGGCCATGACCAGGTGCTGTTCGGCCTGCTCGAAGAACGAACGCCGGTTATTGAGCCTGGTGAGCGGATCGGTGGTGGCCAGTTCCGCGAGCCGCGCGCGGCTTTGTTCGAGTTCGCGGATGGTGCTGGCGAGCGTGTGATGCACCCGGGTGCGCGCCAGCAGTTCCATCTCGTCGATCGGCTTGTTGATGAAATCGTTGGCGCCATTCAGGAACGCCAGGTTGCGATCGACGTTGTCCTCGGCCGTGGTCATGACGATGACCGGCAACTGGCGGATGCGGGCATTGTCCGACTTGCGGATCCGGACCAGCAGCTGCTGGCCGGTCAATCGCGGCATGTTGATGTCGGTGATGACCAATTCGATCGCCGGATGGTCGCACAACATCTCCCAGGCCTCTTCGCCGTCGCTGGCGTCGAACAACGTGTAGTGCCTCGACAGGTCGCGGCTCAGCAGGGTCTTGGTGATGCGCGAGTCCTCGACCAGCAGCAGGCCGGGCAGGGGCGGGCGTTCGGGGGAACCGGTGTTCAGTTTTTTTCCTGCGGCGTGAGGGCGCGCGCGCCTTTCTCGATTTGTTCGAGCGGCTCCAGCGGCTTCTTCGGGCTCACGCCCATCTCGGTGAATTTACGCGTGCTCGGCAGCACCTTGGCCTCGAACGAGCCGACCGCCTTGTTATAGGCGGCGATGCTGCTGTCCAGCCCGCTGCCGACCTTGGCCAGGTGTTCGCTGAAAGTCGCCAGCCGCCCGTACAACTCCTCGGCGGCGTCGCGGATTTTTTCGGCGTTGGCGGCCAGCAGCGACTGGCGCCAGCCGTAGGCGACGGCGCGCAGCAGCGCCACGAAACTGGTCGGCGTCGCCAGGATGATGCGCTGGCGCAGCGAGTCTTCGAGCAGGTCGCGGTCGAGGTCGAGCGCCGCGCCCAGGAATTGATCGCCGGGGATGAACAGCACCACGAAGTCCGGGGCGTTCTTGAATTGGCTCCAATAGGCCTTGCCGGCCAATTCGCGCACCCGCTCGCGCACCTTGCGGGCGTGGTGCTCGAGATGCCGGGCGCGCGCCGCCTCGTCGGCCGCCTCGACGGCGCTTAGATACGAATCGAGCGGGGTCTTCACGTCCACCACGATCTCGCGCCCGTCCGGCATGCGCACCACCATGTCGGGGCGCTGCCGGCCGGCGTCGGTGTCGACCTGCTCCTGCGGATAAAAATCGCAATGCTCGACCATGCCGGCCAGTTCCGCCAGGCGCTTCAAGGTGAGCTCGCCCCATTGGCCGCGCACCTCCGGCCGGCGTAGCGCCTGCACCAGATTGCGGGTCTCGCCCTGGAGTAACTGCTGGGTCTGGACCATGGTCTCGAGGTGCTTGGAGAGTGCGCCGTAGGCCTCGCGGCGCTCCTTCTCCATGAGGCGGATGTGCTGTTCGGTCTTGTCGAGCGCCTCGCGGATCGGCTTGACCAGATGCTCGACGGCCTTTTCCTTTTGCTCCAGGTCGCCCCGGGCCTGGACGTGGAATTGCTTGAGCGATTCCTGGGCGAGCTGCAAAAACGCCTGGTTATTCTGCTTGAGCGCCTCGCTCGACAGCGCGATGAAATTCTTTTCGAGACCGGCGAGTTTTTCCCCGGCGGCGCGTCGTTCCATGTCGAGCATGGTCGAGAGCTGCGCGAGCTTTTTCTGGCTGCGCAGCGTGGCGCCGAGCCAGCCGATCAGACCGCCGACCGCCATCGCGGCGAGAGCAACAATAATGAGCGTCGCGTCAAGCATGCGTATTCAACCACTCCAGGATGCCGGCCGGGGTTTGCACCAATCCGTCCGCGCCCCAGTCCTGCGGTCGTTCATTGTCCCCGATATAGCCGAACAGGGCCACCAGCGTCGGCATGCCGGCCATATTCCCGGCGGTCACGTCGCGTTCGGCGTCGCCGACGTACAGGCATTGGTCCGGGCGGCTGCCGGCCAGCGCGCAGGCGTGCAGCATCGGTTCGGGGTGGGGCTTGCGGTTGGTGGTGCTGTCGCCGCTGACAATGCAGGCGGCGTCGGTGTCGAGCCCGAGCGCCGCCATCAGCGGTTCGGTCAGGAACGCCGGCTTGTTGGTGACCACGCCCCAGTTGCAGCCGCGCGTGCGCAATTCCGCGAGTACCGCGGCCATGCCGGGAAATAGTTTGGTCTCACGGCACAGCCCGGCCTGGTAAATCGCCAGCAGCCGTTGACGCAGCGCCTCGAACCCCGGCGCGCCCGCCGCCAGGCCGAAGCCGAGCGCGATCAATGCCGTGGCGCCATGCGACACCTGCGGACGGATGGCTTCATAGGGCAGCGGTTGGCGGCCGTTCTCGACCAGCAGCGCGTTCAGCGCCCCCGCCAGATCGGGCGCGGTGTCGGCCAGGGTGCCGTCGAGGTCAAATAGTACGGTCCTAATACTCACGAAACATTTCCTTCCCTCCGCAAGGCGAAGGTTGGTGTATGGTTCGATTCCTCATTTTATAACACCCCCATCCTGGCCTTCCCCTTGAAAGGGGGAAGGTTGAAGTGTTTTTTCACGCGCGGGGGATCCAGGCCATGTATCTCCTTCCCCCTGCAGGGGGAAGATTGGGGTAAGGCGGAATAGACAAAGGTCCAGTGGACCTTTGTCCCGCCGAACGGGCGAAGCAGGATGCGTAGCCCCGGCAATCGAGCGAAACAGGATAGTGAAGCGAAGATTGGGGGTGATATTTCATCGGGCAGCGAATTCCAGATCACTGCCTTAACACCCTCAATATTCGTTAATACCTCGTTGTTCCAAAAGCGCAGAACCTGAAAGCCCTCAGCTTCTAGTTTCGATGTGCGGAGCGAGTCGCCGTTGCGAGACCGTTGGTGTTGACCGCCGTCTACTTCGACAATCAGTTTGGCCTCAAGGCAGACGAAATCCAGAACATAACTGCGCCATGGATGTTGACGGCGAAACTTATATCCTTTGATTTGGCGCAACCGAAGATGTCGCCACAGCGCGTGTTCCGCGTCGGACATGTTTCGGCGCAGGTGGCGCGAGAACATAGTTCGGGTGTTCATGCCATGAATACCCCCATCCCGGCCTTCCCCCTGAGAGGGGGAAGGGGATGTTTATTTAGGACTGGAGACGCAGTGTGCAATGTAATTCACGTCCACGCCCGGCCCTAGCGAGTAACGCTGGGTGACGGGGTTGTAATGCATGCCGGTGAATTCGCGCACGTTCAGGCCGGCGGCGCGCGCCCAGGCGGCGAGCTCCGAGGGTTTGATGAACTTCATATAGTCATGCGTGCCGCGCGGCAGCAGGCCGAGGACATATTCGGCGCCGACAATCGCGAACAGCCAGGCCTTGGGATTGCGGTTGATGGTCGAGAAAAACACCTGCCCACCGGGTTTGACGAGTTGCGCGCAGGCGCGCACCGTCGAGGCCGGGTCGGGCACGTGTTCGAGCAGTTCCATGCAGGTGACGACGTCGAACCCCGCCGGCCGCTCGCGCGCCAGGTCCTCGGCGGCGATCATGCGGTACTCGACCTGCCGGCCGGACTCCTTGAGATGCAGCCTGGCCACGGCCAGCGGCGCCTCGCCGAGATCGATGCCGGTCACGTGGGCGCCGAGCGCGGCCATGCTTTCCGCGAGGATGCCGCCGCCGCAGCCGACATCGAGCACGCTCTTGCCCTTCAGCCCGATGCGCGCGTTGATGAAGCCGAGGCGCAGCGGGTTGATCTCGTGCAGCGGACGGAACTCGCTGTGCGGGTCCCACCAACGCTCGGCGAGCTTGGCGAATTTGGCGATTTCGGCGGCGTCGACGTTCATAAATTCAGATTCAAGTGACAAGTGACAAGAACAACCGGCTGCGATTCTCCGTTACTTGCCGCTGATTTTATCACGCCACTGTTTGGCCTTGGCGAGGATCTCCGCTTCGTCCAGGGTGGTGAGCCGGCCGGTGTGCAGCAGGCGCTTGCCGGCCACCCACACGTCGGTTACCTGGTCGCGGCCGGCGGCGTAGACGATCTGCGAAATCGGGTCGTAGACCGGCTGGCTGGAAATGCACCCCAGATCGATGGCCGTAATATCGGCGGCCTTGCCGGCCGTGAGCGAGCCGATGCGTTCGTCCAGGCCCAAGGCGCGCGCACCGTTCAGGGTCGCCATGCGCAGCGCGCTTGCGGCCGGCAGCGCCGTGGGGTCGGCGGCCACCGCCTTGGCGAGCAGCGCGGCGCTGCGCAGTTCGTCGAGCATGTCGAGATCGTTGTTGCTGGCGGCGCCGTCGGTGCCGAGCGCCACGTTCACGCCGGCCTGCATGAGCGCGTGCACCGGGCAAAATCCGCTGGCGAGTTTCAGGTTCGATTGCGGGCAGTGCAGTACGTGCGCGCCGTTCCCGGCCAGCGCCGCGATCTCTTCCGGCAGCAGTTGAGTCATGTGCACGGCCGCGAGCTGCGGACCGAGCAGGTCGAGCTTTTTGAGGCGCGCGAGCGGACGCAGTTTGTGCTTGGCCAGCGCCTGTTCGACTTCGAACGCGGTTTCGTGCACGTGCATGTGCACCGGCAGGTTGAGTTCGTTGTTGAGCGTGCAGATCTTCTCGAGCGGGCCGTCCGAGACGGTGTAGGGCGCGTGTGGCGCGAACGCGGTGGAGATCAGCTCGCTGTTGCGCCAGGTGTCGTGCAGCGCCAGTCCCTTGTCCAGATAATCGTCCGGCGATTGCGCATAGGCGGTGGGAAAGTCGATTAGGATCATGCCCAGACAGGCGCGCAGGCCGGTGGCGTGCACGACCTGGGCGGTCTCTTCGGGGAAGAAATACATGTCGTTGAAACAGGTCGTGCCGCTCTTGAGCATCTCGGCCGCCGCCAACTCGCTGCCGTCGCGCACGAACTCCGGCCCCACCCATTTCGCCTCGGCCGGCCAGATGTGGCGATTGAGCCAGTCCATGAGCGGCAGATCGTCGGCCAGGCCGCGGAACAGCGTCATGGCGGCGTGCGTGTGGGCATTGACCAGCCCGGGGATCAAGGCGTGCTCGGCCAACTCGATGGTCTCGCGCCCCCGGTATTTTTTTTCGGCGGCGGCGGTCGGCAGGACGTCGACGATGACGCCGTTGTCCACCGCGACGCTATGGCGATCGAGGCAGGCGCCGTCCGGCTCGACCGGAATCACCCAGCGCGCGCTGATTATCGTGTCGATGGTTTTCATGGCTCCGAGGGTGCGCCGTGGCCGGTACCTGGCCGCCAGTATAACCATATGAAACTTCGGTGGACAGGCGGTATATTGGCGGTTTTCCGGGCCAATGACGCCACGATCACCGGCGTTTTTTTTCGCAGGCGATGACGCTTTGAAGGTTACCGTGCAACCACCGGACGACATTCCCTACGACCGTATCCGCGCGGTCGAATGGGCCGACGATTGTCTCAAGCTCATCGATCAACGCCTGCTGCCGGGGCGGTTGGAGATATTGTCCCTCACCAGCGTTGCGGCGGCGGCCCAGGCGATCACCGACATGGTGGTGCGCGGCGCGCCGGCGATCGGCATTACCGCCGCCTACGCCGTGGTGCTGGCGGCGCGCGCGCGGTTCCGGGCCGATCCGGCAAACTGGCCGGTGGCGATCGAGGCCGACCTGGAGTTGTTGGCCGCGGCCCGGCCGACGGCGGTGAATCTGCGTTGGGCGGTGGCGCGCATGCGCGGGCTGATTCGCGCCGGCATCGCCGGCGAGTCCGCAGACGCGACCGATCCAATGGCAAGACGAACGAGCGGAGCGAGTAGGGCTTCGATTACGTCGCGCGGCCCTCGCCTCGGTCCAATCGGCGACCCGGCGGCGCGGCTGCTCGACGAGGCGCGGCGCATTCACGCCGAGGACATCGCCGCCAATCACCGCATGGGCGCGCTCGGCGCGGCATTGATCGAACCGGGCAGCGACGTGCTCACGCATTGCAACACCGGCGCGCTCGCCACCGGCGGCTACGGCACGGCGTTGGGCGTGGTGCGCGCCGGCGTGGCGGCCGGGCGCATCGCGCGCGTGTACGCCGACGAGACCCGGCCGTGGCTGCAGGGCGCGCGCCTCACCGCCTGGGAGTTGCTGCAAGAGGGCATTCCGGTGACGCTCATCGCCGACGGCGCGTGCGCGCATTTGCTGAAGCAGGGCGCGGTGCGCTGGGTGATCGTGGGCGCCGACCGGATCGCCGCCAACGGCGACACCGCCAACAAGATCGGCACCTACATGACCGCGCTCGCCGCCCGCTATCACGGCGTGAAATTCATGGTGGTGGCGCCGACCAGCACGGTCGATCTCGCCACCGCCGACGGCGCCGCCATCCCGATCGAAAATCGCAGCGCCGACGAGGTCTTGCAGTTCGCCGGCGCGCGCACCGCGCCGGTCGGCGCGCACGCCTGGAACCCGGCGTTCGATGTCACGCCCGCCGCGCTGATCGATGCGATCGTCACCGAGAAGGGCGTGGTTCTGGCACCGACCGCCGAAAAAATCCGCGCCATGATGGCGCCAAGCTGACTTGTCGGCGTGCGCCTCGGGCGCTCGATAACCCGCTGGTTTGGTTCCGGTTTTCCGCGCCGCGGCATGCGAATTTCCCGTGCAGCCGCGGGCGGTTCCGTGCTAGAATTCGCGCGAAATAAGGGCCCGAATACGTCATTCGGACGACTTTTAAACCGCGGTAGATCAATGAGTTAGCGCCCAGGCGGCCGCCGTATTCCCCGCCGACCATCACATGGAACCGTTCGCCAAAGAAACCATCCCGGTCAATCTCGAACAGGAGATGCGCCAGTCGTACCTGGATTACGCCATGAGCGTGATCATCGGGCGCGCGCTGCCGGACGTGCGCGACGGCCTGAAGCCGGTGCACCGGCGGGTGCTGTACGCCATGGCCGAGCTCGGCAACGAGTGGAACAAACCCTACAAGAAATCAGCGCGCGTGGTCGGCGACGTGATCGGCAAATACCATCCGCACGGCGACACCGCGGTGTACGACACCATCGTGCGCATGGCCCAGGATTTCTCGATGCGCTATCCGCTGATCGACGGCCAGGGTAACTTCGGGTCGGTCGACGGCGACGCGCCGGCGGCGATGCGCTACACCGAAATCCGCATGAGCCGCATCGCCCACGAGATGCTGGCCGATCTCGACAAGGAGACGGTCGATTTCCAGCCCAACTACGACGGCAACGAGCGCGAGCCGACGTTGCTGCCGGCCAATCTGCCGAACCTGCTGGTGAACGGCTCGTCGGGCATCGCCGTGGGCATGGCGACCAACATCCCGCCGCACAACATCACCGAGGTCGTGACCGCCTGCCTGGCGCTGATCGACGACCCCGAGCTGGACGTCGAGGGGTTGATGAAATTCATTCCCGGCCCGGATTTTCCGACCGCCGCGATCATCCACGGCGCCAGCGGCATCCGCGAGGCCTATCGCACCGGGCGCGGCAAGATTTACGTGCGCGCGCGCATCGAGATCGAGACCGACCAGAAACGCAATCGCCAGACGATCGTCGTCACCGAGCTGCCGTATCAGGTGAACAAGGCGCGGCTGCTGGAGAAGATCGCCGAACTGGTGAAGGACGGCAAGATCGAGGGCATTTCCGAGCTGCGCGACGAGTCGGACAAGTCCGGCATGCGTATGGTGATCGAACTGAAGCGCGGCGAGGTGGCCGAGGTGGTGATCAACAACCTCTACCAGCACACGCCGATGCAGTCGGTGTTCGGCATCAACATGGTGGCGCTCGACGGCGGTCAGCCGCGGCTGCTCAATCTGAAACAGATCATCGAGGCGTTCCTGCGCCACCGCCGCGAGGTGGTGACGCGCCGCACCCTGTACGACCTGCGCAAGTCGCGCGAGCGCGCCCATATATTGGAAGGCCTGGCGGTGGCGCTCGAGAACATCGACCCGGTGATCGCGCTCATCAAGGCCGCCAAGGACCCGGCCGAGGCCAAGACCGGCCTGATGGCCAAGACCTGGCCGGCCAAGACCGTGACCGCGATGCTGGCGCGCGCCGAGGGCGAGGTGTCGCGGCCGGAAGGGCTGGACGCCATCTACGGCCTCACCAAGGCCGGTTATCGGCTATCCGACGCCCAGGCGCAAGCGATCCTGGACATGCGTCTGCATCGCCTGACCGGCCTCGAGCAGGACAAGATTCGCGGCGAGTACAAGGAGATTCTCGCCCGCATCGAGGACCTGCTGGATATTCTCAAGAGCCACGAGCGCTTGATGCGCGTGATCCGCGACGAGCTCGGCGCCTTGCGCGAGCAATACGGCGACAAGCGCCGCAGCGAAATCCTCGGAGACAAGGTCGATCTCAGCATGGAAGACCTGATCGCCCAGGAAGACGTGGTGGTGACGCTCTCGCACGCCGGTTATGTGAAGGCCCAGCCGGTGAGCGATTACCGCGCCCAGCGGCGCGGTGGGCGCGGCAAGTCCGCGACCGCCATGAAGGAAGAGGATTTCGTCGACAAATTGTTCATCGCCAACACCCACGACACGATCCTGTGTTTCTCGAATCGCGGCCGGGTGTACTGGCTCAAGGTCTACGAAATACCCCAGGCCGGGCGCGGTGCGCGCGGCAAGCCGATCGTCCACCTGCTGTCGCTCGACGAGGGCGAGCAGATCAACGCCATCCTGCCGGTACGCGCGTTCGAGGACGGCCGGTATGTGTTCATGGCCACGTCCGACGGCACCGTCAAGAAGACCGCGCTCGCGGAATTCTCGCGACCGCGCCCGAGCGGCATCATCGCCGTGGAGCTGGCCAAGGGCAATCATCTGGTCGGCGTCGGCCTGACCGACGGGCATTGCGACATTCTGCTGTTCGGCAGCGGCGGCAAGGCGGCACGGTTCAGCGAGGCCGACGTGCGGCCGATGGGCCGGGCGGCGCGCGGCGTGCGCGGCATCAGTCTGCAAAAGGGCCAGGAGCTGGTGTCGCTGATCATCGCCGACGCCGAGGCGGCCGACAGCTTCGTGCTGAGCGCCACCAGCAACGGTTACGGCAAGCGCACGCCGCTCGCCGAATATCCGCGCCACAAGCGCGGCGGCCAGGGCGTGATCGGAATTCAGGCCAGCAAACGCAACGGTCCGGTGGTGGGCGCGGACCTGGTGCGCGAGGGCGACGAGGTGATGCTGATCACCACCGCCGGCACGCTGATCCGCACGCGCGTGAGCGAGATATCGGTGGTCAGCCGCAACACCCAGGGCGTGCGGCTTATCGAGACCGAACAGGAAGAGAAGTTGGCCGGCATCGAAAAGGTGGCGGAGTCGGACGAATGAGAATAGAAAGCAGCCGCAGATAAACGCAGATAAACGCAGATAAAAAAACTGCCAAGGGAATATAATCGGGTTCGTTTTTCACCTTAGATTTTTATCTGCGTTCATCTGCGGCTAAAATTTTTTCCTGTTTTTTTTGAGCGAGATCAATAATGGCAAGGGTGTTCAATTTCAGTGCAGGTCCGGCGGTGTTGCCGGAGGAAGTTCTTCAGCAAGCCCGCGACGAGCTGCTCGACTGGCACGGTAGCGGCACGTCGGTGATGGAGATGAGCCATCGCGGCAAGGAGTTCATCAGTATCGCCGAGCAGGCCGAGGCCGACCTGCGCGAACTGATGAACATCCCGGCCAACTACAAGGTACTATTCCTGCAGGGCGGCGCATCGGCGCAGTTTGCGATGGTGCCGATGAACCTGCTGCGCGGCAGGAAATCCGCCGATTACATCAACACCGGCGAGTGGTCGAAGAAGGCGATCAAGGAGGCGAAGCTCTACGGCACGGTGAACATCGCGGCCAGCAGCGAGGCGGCCAAGTTCACGACCGCGCCGGCACAGACCGAGCTCAAGCTCGATCCGAATGCGGCCTATGTGCATTACACGCCGAACGAAACCATCGGCGGCGTCGAGTTTCCGTATATTCCGGAGACCGGCGATGTGCCGCTGGTGGCCGACATGTCCTCGACCATCCTGTCGCGGCCGATCGATGTCAGCAAGTACGGTCTGATCTACGCCGGCGCCCAGAAGAACATCGGCCCCTCGGGCCTCGTGGTGGTGATCGTGCGCGAGGACTTGATCGGCCAGACCGTGGCCGGCACGCCGTCGATGTGCGACTACAAGATTCACGCCGACAACGGCTCGATGTACAACACGCCGCCGACCTATGCCTGGTATATCGCCGGACTGGTGTTCGCCATGCTCAAGCGCAACGGCGGGATCAAGGCCATGGCCGAGGTCAACGAACGCAAGGCGAAAAAGCTGTACGCGTACATCGATGCGTCCGGCGGTTTCTACCAGAATCCGGTGGCGGTCGGCTGCCGGTCGTGGATGAACGTGCCGTTCACACTGAAGAGCGAGACGCTCGATGAACCGTTCCTGAAGGGCGCCAAGGCCACCGGCCTGGTGCAGCTCAAGGGTCATCGCTCGGTCGGCGGCATGCGCGCCAGCATCTACAATGCCATGCCGGAGGCGGGCGTGGATGCGTTGATCGCCTATATGAAGGAATTTCACCGGACCCAGGGTTAAGAAACATGCACACGATACTCACGCTCAACAACATCTCGCCGCACGGCCTGGCGCGCCTGCCGGCCGATAAATTCAAGGTCGGCTCGGACGTCAAGGATCCGGACGGAATATTGGTGCGCTCGTTCAAGATGCACGACATGGAAATTCCCGCCAGCCTCAAGGCGGTCGGGCGCGCCGGCGCGGGCGTCAACAACATCCCGGTCGACAAGTTGAGCAAGCTCGGCATTCCGGTGTTCAACGCCCCGGGCGCCAACGCCAACGCCGTGAAGGAATTGGTGCTGGCCGGGTTGTTGCTGGCCTGCCGGCATATCTGCACGGCCTGGGACTTCGCCCGCGGCCTGCAAGGCAGCGACGCCGAGATCAGCAAGGCGGTCGAGGCCGGCAAGAAAAACTTCGCCGGTTTCGAGTTACCCGGGCGCACGCTCGGCGTGATCGGGCTCGGCGCCATCGGCCGCAACGTCGCCAACGTCGGCGTGGCCATGGGCATGAAGGTGGTCGGCTTCGATCCGGGGCTGACCGTGGAAGGCGCCTGGCAGTTGTCGGCCGACGTCAAAAAGGCCGCGAGCGTCGAGGAATTGCTGCGCCAGGTGGATTTCGTCACCTTCCACGTGCCGCTGGTGGACGCCACCCGCCGCCTGATCAACGCCGAACGCCTCAAGATCATGAAGGACGGCGTGGTGATCCTGAATTTCGCGCGCGAGGGCATCGTCGACGACGCCGCGGTATCGGCCGCCATCAAGGCCGGCAAGGTGTACGGCTATATCTGCGACTTCCCGAGCAATCTTCTGAAGAACCACGATCGCGTGATCGCGCTCCCGCACCTCGGCGCCTCGACCCGCGAGGCCGAGGACAATTGCGCGGTGATGGTCGCCGAGCAGGTCAAGGATTTCCTGGAGAACGGCAATATCCGCAATTCGGTGAATTTCCCGGAGGTGGTCGTGCCGCGCGAATCGGCATACCGCCTGATCGTGGCCAATGCCAACGTGCCGAACATGCTCGGTCAGATCTCCGAGACCCTGGGCGAGGCCAAGCTGAATATCCACGACATGGTCAACCGCTCGCGCGGCGACCTCGCCTATACCGTGGTGGACGTGGACAGCCCGATACCGGAGGCGGTGCGCAAGCAAATCCGCACCATCGAAGGCGTGATGATGGCGCGTATCGTATAGAAACCGACCCATGAGCGACGACAAGCAAGGGCGCAAGCAGGCCGCGGAACGACTGCGCGAACTGCGAAATCAGATCGACGTGCTGGATGAGCGCATCCAGGACCTGATCGCGCGCCGCGCCCAGCTCGCTCAGGAGATCGCCGCGGCCAAGCATCGCAACGGCGCGGCCAATTTCTACAACCCGGAGCGCGAGGTCGAGGTGCTGCGCAAGGCCGTCAGGCGCAACCGCGGCCCGCTGTCCAACGAGGACGTCGCGCGCCTGTTCCGCGAGATCATGTCGCTGTGCCTGGCGCTCGAGTCGCGCCTCAAGGTCGCGTTCCTCGGCCCCGAGGGCACCTTCACCCACGCCGCGGCGCTCAAGCATTTCGGGCATGCCGTCGAGGTCGTGCCGGCCGGTTCGATCGCCGAGGTGTTCCGTGAGGTCGAATCGGACGCCGTGCACTTCGGGGTGGTGCCGATCGAGAATTCCACCGAGGGCATGGTCAACCACACGCTCGATATGTTCATGGATTCGCCGCTCAAGATCTGCGGCGAGGTCGAGTTGCGCATCCATCACCACCTGCTCGCCAAGGGCAAGGGTTTGCGCGCGATCAAGAAGATCCTGTCGCATCACCAATCGCTGGCCCAATGCCGCGAGTGGCTCGACACCCACCTGCCGACGGTCGAGCGCGTGCCGGTGGCGAGCAACGCCGAGGCCGCGCGTCAGGCGGCGCGCAACAAGAGCTACGCCGCCATCGCCGGCGGTTCGGCGGCCGAGCTGTACGGCCTCAAGGTGTTGGCGGCGAACATCGAGGACGAACCGGACAACACCACGCGCTTCCTGATCGTCGGCAAGCTCGACGTGCAGCCGAGCGGCGACGACAAGACCAGCCTGCTGCTGTCCGGCCGCAATCGGCCCGGTTCGCTGGCAGCGCTGCTGGCGCCGTTGTCGCGCCACGGCATCAACATGACGCGCATCGAATCGCGGCCGTCGCGCCAGGGCGTATGGGAATACGTGTTCTTCTTCGACCTCGACGGTCATCGCCAGGACGAAAAACTGCGCACCGCGCTGGCCGAGTTGGAGCGCGAGGCGGCGTTCGTGAAGTTGCTCGGTTCTTACCCGAAGGCGGTCTTGTAGAAATCTATCAAAAACCTATGACTGTTTGACGCAGAGACGCAAAGGCGCCAAGAAAACCGGTTTCCTTAATCAAGCCGATTTCATGAATATCGAAACCTTTGCGTCTTTGCGCCTTCGCGTCAAAAGCTCATATACATCATGATCAATAAGCTCTGCATCATCGGCGTTGGACTGATCGGCGGGTCGCTGGCGCGCGCGCTGCGTGCCGCCAAGGTGGCGGGCACCATCGTCGGTCATGGCCGCGATCCGGCGCAGTTGCAACGCGCGCTCGACCTGGGCGTGATCGATCGTGCCGAGCGGCTGCTCGCCGACGCGGTGCGGGACGCGGACATGGTGGTGCTGGCGGTGCCGGTCGGGGCGATGGCCGAGGTGTTGCGCGAGCTCGCCCCGCGGCTGGACGCGCGCGCCACGGTCACCGACGTCGGCAGCGTCAAGGGCGCGGTGGTCGCGGCGGCGCGCCATGCCCTGGGCGCGCGCTTCTCGGTGTTCGTGCCCGGCCATCCGCTGGCCGGCACCGAGAAGTCCGGCGTCGAGGCGTCGTTCGCGCGACTGTTCGACGGTAAGCGCGTGGTGCTCACGCCCGAGCCCGATACCGATCCGGGCGCGGTACAGCGCGTCACCGACATGTGGCGCGCGACCGGCGCCGAGGTGCTGACCATGACCGCCGCGCATCACGACGAGGCCCTGGCCGCGATCAGCCATCTACCGCACATGCTGGCCTACACCCTGGTCGACACCCTGCTGAGACTGGACGATCGCGACACGATGTTCGCCTTGGCGGCCAGCAGTTTTCGCGACGTCACGCGCGTGGCGGCGAGCGACCCCGGGATGTGGCATGACATCTGCCTCACCAACCGCGCGGCGCTGGTGAAAATGCTCAAGCACTATCGCGGCCAACTAGATGAGCTGCTCGCGGCCATCGAGAGCGGCGACGGCCGGTATTTGCGCGAGCTGTTCGAGCGCGCCAAGCAGCAACGCGACACACTCCCCGAGCCGGACAGGGGACGATCGGTTGACTGAGGCGCGTCTCGACTACCGCGTCGCCCCCGGCGGCGTATTCCACGGCCGGCTGCGCGTGGCCGGCGACAAGTCCATCTCGCATCGCGCAGTCATGCTGGGCGCGCTCGCCGAGGGCGTCACGCGCGTGACCGGCCTGTTGGAGGGCGAAGACGTGCTCTGCACCTTGGCGGCGTTTCGCGCCATGGGCGTGACGGCCGAGGGCCCCGAGCACGGAAGGCTCACCCTCCACGGCGTCGGCCTGCACGGCCTGCGCGCGCCGCGCGGTCCGCTCGACATGGGCAACTCCGGCACTGCCATGCGGCTCATGGCCGGGATCCTGTCCGGACAGCAATTCGATTCGGTGCTGACCGGCGACGCCTCGCTGAGCAAGCGGCCGATGAAACGGGTGAGCGAGCCGCTCGGGTTGATGGGCGCGCGCATCGACACCGCCGAGGGCGGACGACCGCCGCTCAAGATCGCGGGCGGCCGGAAGCTGCGCGGCATTCGCTACGAAATGCCGATGGCCAGCGCGCAGGTAAAGTCGTCGTTGCTGCTCGCCGGGCTGTATGCCGACGGCGAAACCGCCGTGACCGAACCCGCGCCCACCCGCGATCACACCGAGCGCATGCTGCGCGGCTTCGGCTACGCGGTGACGACCGACGACGCCACCGTCCGGTTGCGCGGCGGCGGCAGGCTCACGGCCCGCGACATCGATGTGCCGGCCGATATCTCGTCGGCGACGTTCTTTCTGGTCGGCGCCGCCATCAGTTCCGGCTCGGAACTGGTGCTCGAACACGTCGGCATCAACCCCACGCGCATCGGCGTGATCAATATTCTCAAGCTCATGGGCGCCGATGTGACGGTGGAAAACCGCCGCGAGGCCGGCGGCGAACCGGTCGCCGATCTGCGCGTGCGCGGCGGGCGCCTCACCGGCATCCGCATCCCCGAAGACCAGGTACCGCTGGCGATCGATGAATTCCCGGCGCTGTTTATCGCCGCCGCCTGCGCCGAAGGCGAGACCGTGCTGACCGGGGCCCACGAGCTGCGCGTCAAGGAGAGCGACCGGATCGCGGTCATGGCCGAGGGCCTGACGCGCCTCGCCATCGCCGTCCGGGAAACACCGGACGGCATCGTCATCCAGGGCGGGATGCTGCGGGGCGGCGAGGTCGACAGCCACGGCGACCATCGCATCGCCATGGCGTTCGCGATCGCCGGGCTGCGTGCCGGCGCGCCGATCACGATCCGCGATTGCAAGAATGTCGCGACCTCGTTCCCCGACTTTGTTGACTTGGCCAAGCACGCCGGACTGGCGGTTGAAGAGATATTGGTATGATTTTTAGCCGCAGATGAACGCGGATAAACGCAGATTGAACGGCAACAACATATAAAAATCTGTCGATCGAATTTATCTGCGTTCATCTGCGGCAAAAGCATTTTTCATATGAATCCCTCAAACAAGATTCCGGTGCTGACGATCGACGGCCCGGCCGGCTCCGGCAAGGGCACGGTCGGCCAGATCGTGGCCGCGTGTCTCGGCTGGCATTATCTCGACAGCGGCGCGCTCTACCGGGTGCTGGCGGTGGCCATGCAGCAGGTCGGCTGCCGCCCCACCGATGGCGCGCGCCTGGCCGGGCTGGTCGAGTCGCTCGATATCCGCTTCGAGACCCGCACCGACGGCGAGCCGGCGCACGTGCGGCTGGCGGGCGTGGACGTGACCGCGGCGGTGCGCAGCGAGGCCTGCGGGCGGCTGGCCTCGGAAATCGCCGCCCAGCCGGCGGTGCGTGCCGCGCTGTTGCTCAAACAACGGGCATTTCGCCGCCCCCCGGGGCTGGTGGCGGACGGCCGCGACATGGGTACGACCGTGTTTCCGGACGCGGTCGTGAAGATTTTTCTGACCGCCAGCCCCGAAATCCGCGCCGAAAGGCGCTATAAACAGTTGAAGCAAAAGGGTTTCGATGATAATCTTGAAAAGCTTACGGGGGAGATTCGTGAACGCGACCGGCGGGATGCCGAGCGCGCCGCCTCACCACTGACACCCGCAGCCGACGCCGACACCCTCGACACGTCCCGCATGACGATCGCCGAAGTGGTGGAGTCGATCCTGGCGCGCCTGCGGAGCCGGTCGGCATATTAGCGGTTGCTAATGCACCGGACAGTGGCGTGACGAATCTCCAGTGTTCAATCTCAATCCCGCCGCGCCATTACCAGCCACACGGCGCATGCGGACAAAATGGGCGCGGTGCGCGGTCGGCATCGCTTTTCCTGGGACCAACAGACAAATGAGTGAAAGTTTCGCCGAGTTATTCGAACAGAGTCTAAACACCGCCCGCATGCAGCCGGGCGGCCTTATTGTCGGGGAAGTGGTGCATGTCGACGACGAAGTGGTGGTCGTCTATGCCGGCCTCAAGTCGGAGGGTGTGATCCCGGCCGACCAATTCCGCGACGCCACCGGTCAGGTCACCGTCAAGGTCGGCGACCAGGTGGAAGTGGTCGTCGAGAATCTCGAAGACGGCTTCGGCGAAACCCGGTTGTCGCGCGAGAAGGCCTGCCGCGCCAAGTCCTGGGATGTGCTCGACAAGGCCTTCGAAGGCCAGGAAATCGTCAAGGGCGTCATCACCGGCAAGGTCAAGGGCGGTTTCACCGTCGCCATCGACACCATCCGCGCCTTCCTGCCCGGTTCGCTGGTGGACGTGCGCCCGGTGCGCGACCCCAGCTACCTGGAAGGCAAGGAACTCGAATTCAAGGTCATCAAGCTCGACCGCAAGCGCAACAACGTCGTGGTCTCGCGGCGCGCGGTGGTCGAATCGGAAATCTCCGTCGAGCGCGACACGCTGCTCGCCAATCTCGAAGAAGGCCAGATCGTCAAGGGCGTGGTCAAGAACCTCACCGACTACGGTGCGTTCGTCGACCTCGGCGGCATCGACGGCCTGCTGCACATCACCGACCTTTCCTGGAAGCGCGTCAAGCACCCCTCCGAGGTGCTCAAGATCGGCGACGAGATCGAGGCCAAGGTGCTGCGCTTCGACCGCGAACGCAACCGCGTGTCGCTCGGTCTCAAACAGCTGGGCGAGGATCCGTGGGCCGATCTGGCGCGCCGCTACCCCGAGGGTAAGCGCCTGTTCGGCAAGGTCACCAATATCACCGATTACGGCGCGTTCGTCGAGATCGAGGACGGCGTCGAGGGTCTGGTGCATGTCTCCGAGATGGACTGGACCAACAAGAACGTTCATCCCACCAAGGTCGCGCAACTGGGCGACGAGGTCGAGGTCATGGTGCTCGACATCGATCCCGAGCGCCGCCGCATCTCGCTCGGCATCAAGCAATGCCATCCGAATCCGTGGGAAGAGTTCGCCTCCAACCACAACAAGGGCGACAAGGTCCGGGGCCAGATCAAGTCGATCACCGACTTCGGCGTGTTCGTCGGTCTCGAGGGCGGCATCGACGGCCTGATTCACCTGAGCGACCTGTCCTGGAACCGGCCCGGCGAGGAAGCGGTGCGCGACTTCAAGAAGGGCGACGAGCTCGAGGCCGTGGTGCTGGCGATCGATCCGGAGCGCGAGCGCATCTCGCTCGGCATCAAGCAGATGGAAGGCGACCCGTTCAACAATTTCGTCGCCGAACACGGCAAGGGCAGCGTCGTCACCGGCACGGTGACAAGCGTCGACGCCAAGGGCGCGGTGGTCAAGCTCACCAACGACGTCGAGGGCTATCTGCGCGCCTCGGAACTGTCGCGCGAGCGCATCGAAGACGCGCGCAGCGTGCTGAAGGAAGGCGACAGCGTCGAGGCCAAGATCACCACTATCGACCGCAAGAATCGCAAGTTGTCGCTGTCGGTGAAGGCCAAGGACTTCGAGGAGGAGAGCGAGGCAGTCCAGGAATACTCGCGTAAATCCAGCACCGGGACGTCCACCTTGTTCGCCGACAAGCTCAAAGAAAAACTGACCAAGAAGTAACTATACTTAGTCAGGGTTCAGCGATATTCCAGGGGTGCCGGAGATGACCAAGTCAGAACTGATCGCATCGCTCTCGACCAAGCAGCCGCAGCTGGAGTATCGCGACGTGGAACTGGCGGTCAAGGAGCTGATCGAGCATATGTCGGCGGCGCTGGCCGCGGGCGAACGCATCGAGGTGCGCGGTTTCGGCAGCTTTTCGCTGCACTACCGGCCGCCGCGCGTCGGACGCAACCCCAAGACCGGCGACACCGTGCGCGTGCCGGACAAGCATGTCCCGCATTTCAAGCCCGGCAAGGAACTCAAGGAGCGCGTCAATCTGTAAGGGAACAGCCGGCAGGTATCGCAACTACAGAAACGGCATGTGGACCTCCGCATGCCGTTTTTTTATGGAGTCTTTCATCACGGTCGTGAACAGTCGGACGAAGGAGGCGATATGAAGTGGCTATTCTACGGAGTGCTGGCGCTGGTCGTACTGGTGTTCGGTCTGGGGTTCGTCACGAAAAACGCCGAGCCCGTCAGCCTGGTCTATTACTTCGGGCTCGATTGGAAGGCGCCGCTCGCGGTCATGTTGCTCGTCAGCCTGAGCATCGGCGTGCTACTCGGGCTGGTGGCGAGCCTCGGCATGGTGCTGCGCATGCAACACCGGCTGGTCAAGGCGCGCCGCGAGATCCGCGAGACCGAGCAGGAAGTGAAGAATCTCCGCTCGCTGCCGATCAAGGACGTGCTGTAATCGCCATGGAGTTGGGCGCGCACGATCTGCTGTGGTTGCTGCTGCCGCTGGCGGCCGCCTCCGGCTGGTGGGTGGCGCGCCTCGATCACCGGCTGCGGCCGGCCAAGGCGGCGCGCGATTTTCCCTCGGCGTATTTCAAGGGCCTCAACTTTTTGTTGAACGAGCAGCCCGACAAGGCCATCGAGGTGTTCATCAAGGTGCTGGAGGTCGATTCGGAGACGGTCGAGACCCATCTGGCGCTCGGCAATCTGTTTCGCAGGCGCGGCGAGGTCGAGCGCGCCATCCGCATTCATCAGAACCTGATCGCCCGCCCGACGCTCGACAAGGAGCAGCGTTCCCAGGCGTTGCTCGAACTCGGCCAGGATTACCTCAAGGCCGGTCTGTTCGACCGCGCCGAGAACCTGTTTCTCGAACTGGCCGAGTACCGGTTGCACAACCAGCAGGCGCTGCGCTTCCTGATGCAGATCTATCAACAGGAAAAGGAATGGGAGCAGGCCATCGCCACCTGCCGGAAGCTGGCGCGCGCCACCGGCACCGCCTTCGACGATGTGATCGCCCAGTATTATTGCGAATTGGCCGAACAGGCCGTGACCGCCAAGGACGTCAACGGCGCGCACGGCTTCATCAAGCAGGCGCTGGCCGCCGACCGCCAGTGCGTGCGCGCCAGCATCCTGCTGGGCCGCCTGGAGGCCATGCAGGGGCGCCATCGCGAGGCCATCAAGGCCTGGAAACGTATCGAGGAGCAGGACGCGCATTACCTCGGCGAGGTCGCCGACCAGATGGCCGCAAGTTTCCAGGCGCTCGGCGACGAGGACGGATTATACGATTTCCTCCAGGCCGCGCTCCAGGCGCACGGCGGCGTGGCCATGATGCTGGCGCTGGCGGCGGTGATCAAGCAGCGCCAGGGTATCGGTGCCGCCGAGGAATTCGTGGTCGACTGGCTGCACCGCGAGCCGTCGGTGCACGGCCTGCAATATTTAATCGACCTGAATCTGGCCGAGGCCGATCTCTCGGTCCGGGACGACCTGGTGCTGTTGCGCGACATCATCGGCGAACTCATCGAGCAGCAGCGCGGCTATATCTGCCGGCAATGCGGGTTCAAGGGCAAATCCCTGCACTGGCAATGTCCGAGCTGCAAGCGCTGGAACGCCATGAAACCGTTCTTCGGGGGTGCGCTTGATTGACGGCGGCGCGCCGCGCGTGATCGTGGCCCTGGATTTTCCGGACGCCGCCCAGGCGCTGGCGCTCAGCGCGCGCCTCGACCCGCGCCAGTGCCGGCTCAAGATCGGCATGGAGCTTTTCACCGCCGCCGGCCCGGCGCTGGTCGAGCGCCTGACGGCCGGCGGGTTCGCGGTGTTTCTGGACCTCAAATATCACGATATCCCGACCACGGTGGCGCGCGCCTGCAGCGCCGCCGCCCGGCTCGGCGTATGGATGGTGAACGTGCACACGCTCGGTGGCCCGGCCATGCTGGCCGCGGCGCGCGCCGCGATCGACGCCGGCGGTCACCGGCCGCTGCTGCTCGGGGTCACCGTTCTCACCAGCCACGACCCGGCCGAGCTGCGTGCCGTCGGCCTGGAGCGGCCGGTGGACGCGCAGGTGGAATCGCTGGCGGAATTGGCCAAAGATGCCGGACTCGACGGCGTGGTGTGTTCGGCGCGCGAGGCGGCGGCGCTGCGCCGCCGTTTCGGCCCGGGGTTTCTGCTGGTGACGCCGGGGATTCGCGCCGAACCGGTCGAGGCCGACGATCAGCGCCGCAGCCTGACGGCCGCCGACGCGCGCCGCCAGGGAGCGGATTACCTCGTGATCGGGCGTCCGATCACCCAGGCGGCCGATCCGCTCGCGGCCTTGGCGGCGTTCAACGCGCAGCTGCCGCGCTGAATCCCCGGAGCACCGGCGGTCGCCGCGTCAGCCCGGGGGACCGGCAAACAATCGATAGCGGGAGCTGACCAATGAAAATAGATATCGCACTGCTAATAAGCCTGGGTGCCGTGCTGGTGATCGGGTATTGCCTGTGGCTGCTGTTCGCGCTCAAGAAGGACATACCCGGCGGCCAGGTCGGCCGGCAATGGCGGCTGCTCGAAGTATTGGTGTGGTTGTTCGCGCTTGGCTACCTGGTTACGCCGTTTTCCGAGTTGTTGTCCGAACAGACACTGCGCCTGATCGTCGCCATCGTGTTTTTTTTCGGAGCGCTTTACGTGATGGTCACCGTGCGGCTGATTCATCGCATCATCCGGCTGCTCTCCGGATGACGCCGATCGCGCCGTCGCGGGAGCGAACCGTGCCTGGAAATAAAAAAGGATTTCCCGAGGGAAACCCTTTATAGTAAGTACTGGTACCGAGGAGAGGACTTGAACCTCCACGGGGTTACCCCCACTAACACCTGAAGCTAGCGCGTCTACCAATTCCGCCACCCCGGCAATCCGGCCGTCGCTGGCGCATGACCAGGCCGACCGAGGCGCGCACTGTACCGAGAGAAGAATTCGATGTCAACGAAATCCCCCGATTCTCCGCCGCTCGATCCGATGCTCGATCGCGAAGCCGCTAAATACGCCTTCCCGGTGCCGAGCCGCGAGGCGGTGTTGGCGCATCTCGCGCAACGCGGCGAACCAATGTCGCTCAAGCGCCTGGCGGCCGAACTCGGCGTCGACGGCGAGCGCGATCTCGATTCGTTCGCGCGCCGGCTGCGCGCCATGGAGCGCGACGGCCAGCTGTTGAAGAACCGCCGCGGCCGCTACGGGCTCATCGAGAAGATGGACATGGTGCGCGGCCATGTCATCGGCCACCCCGACGGTTTCGGTTTTCTCGAACCCGACGAGGGCGGCGAAGATCTGTTCCTCAGCCCGCGCGAGATGCGCCAAGTGCTGCACGGCGACCGGGTGGTGGCGCGGGTCGCCGGCCTCGACGCGCGCGGCCGCAAGGAGGGCAGTATCGTCGAGGTCCTGGAGCGTCGCCACCGCAGCGTGGTCGGCCGTTACCGCGCCGAGAACCAGGTCGGCTTCGTGGCCCCGGCCGACAAGCGTCTCGGCCAGGACATCCTCATTCCCCAGGGCGGCGAGGGCGGGGCGCGCAGCGGCCAGATCGTGGTAGCCGAGATCGTCGATCAACCGACCGTCCGCACCCAGGCGGTCGGCAAGATCGTCGAGGTGTTGGGCGATCACATGGCGCCGGGCATGGAGATCGAGGTCGCGACCCGCATGTTCGATCTGCCGCATGTCTGGCCGGACGCGCTGCGCGAGGAGACCGCGCAGTTCGGTCATCAGGTCCCGGAGGACGCCAAGCAGGGCCGCGTGGATATCCGTGAGCTGCCGCTCGTCACCATCGACGGCGAGGACGCGCGCGATTTCGACGACGCCGTGTACTGCGAGCCGCGCGGCAAGGATTTTCGCCTGCTGGTGGCGATCGCCGATGTATCCCATTACGTGCGTGCCGGCACGGCGCTCGATCGCGAGGCCTACAGCCGCGGCAACTCGGTGTATTTCCCGAATTACGTCATACCGATGCTGCCGGAAATCCTGTCCAACGGGCTGTGCTCGTTGAATCCGGACGTCGACCGGCTGTGCATGGTGTGCGACATGCACGTCAACGCGCGCGGCAAGATCCTCGAGTATAAATTCTATAACGCCGTGATGCGTTCGCACGCGCGCCTGACCTACAACGCCGTGGCGGCGATGCTGGTCGGGAAGGACGCCGCCTTGCGCCAGCGCTATGCGGCGCTGGTGCCGCATCTCGAAGATCTCTACACGCTTTATAACTTGTTGCACGGTGCGCGCGCCAAGCGCGGCGCGGTCGATTTCGATTTGCCCGAGACGCGCATCATCTACAACGAACAACGCAAGATCGAGCGTATCGAGCCGGTCACGCGCAACGACGCCCATCGGCTGATCGAGGAGTGCATGCTGGCGGCCAATGTCTGCGCCGCCGAGTGGTTGACAGCGCGCAAGATGGCCATTCCCTACCGTATTCACGCCGGCCCGACGCCGGAGAAGCTGGCGAACCTCCGGGACTTTCTGTTCGAGTTCGGCCTGAAACTCGGTGGCGGCGACGAGCCGCAGGCCAGCGATTACGCCAAACTCCTGGCGAGTGTCGAGGGCCGGCCGGACGCGCGCCTGATTCAAGCGGTGATGCTGCGCTCCCTGAGCCAGGCGATCTACAGCCCCGAGAACATCGGCCACTTCGCCCTCGGCTACCCGAGCTACACCCACTTCACCTCGCCGATCCGGCGTTACCCGGACCTGCTCGTGCACCGTGCCATCAACACCGGTCTGCGGCGGGCCGCGCCGGACAGCGCCGAGTCCGTGCAGGTGCACGGCGAACACCTGTCCATGACCGAGCGGCGCGCCGACGACGCCACCCGCGACGTGACCCGCCGGCTCAAGACCGAGTACATGCAGGGCCGGATCGGCGAGGAATTCGACGGCATCATCAGCGGCGTCACCAATTTCGGCATCTTCGTGGAGCTGTCCGAGGTGTATGTCGACGGCCTGGTGCACATCACTGCACTCGGCAACGACTATTACCATTTCGATCCGGCCAAGCACCGCCTGCTCGGCGAGCGCACCAAGACCGTCTATCGGTTGGGCGACAAGGTCCGCATTCGGGTGGTGCGGGTCGATCTCGACGAGGCCAAGCTCGACTTCGAATTGGCCGGCTCGCCCGCGCCGGCGGCGCGCGCCAAGTCGTCGCGCCCGGCCGAGCGCGGCGGCGGCCTGCACCGCACCGGCCGGCGCCGCGCCAAGAAGAAGAAATAGTCTCTAGTAATATCGTTTGACGCAGAGACGCAGAGACGCAGAGAAAACAAAATTCCGGCGAAAGCCGGAATCCAGAGCCTGTACCTTCAAAGGTTTCTTGGTGGTTCTACCGCAAGCAATGCTTTTCTCAGCGTCTCTGCGTCTCTGCGTCAAAAGTTCATAGAACGAAATCAATGGAACGCGAACGCATCTACGGTTGGCACGCGGTGCAGGCAGCGCTTGAACGCGCCGGCGATCGTGTCGAGGCGCTGTGGCTGGCCGAAGGCCGGCGCGGGCCGCGGCTGGCGGGGCTGCTCAAAGCCGCCCAGGCCGCGCGCATCGAACCCACGTATGTGTCCCGTGCCGAGCTCGATCGGCTGGTGGACGGCAAGCCGCATCAGGGCGTGGTCGCCGACTACCGTCCTCTATCCGCCCCGGCGGCCGGTGATCTGAGCGAATTTCTGGCGCGCCTCGCCGGCCCGGCGTTTCTGCTGGTGCTCGACGGTGTGCAGGACCCGCACAACCTCGGTGCCTGCCTGCGCTCGGCCGACGCCGCCGGCGCGCAGGCGTTGATCGTGCCGCGCGACAACGCGGTCATGGTGAACGCCACAGTCCGCAAGGTAGCGAGCGGCGCGGCCGAGACCGTACCGGTGTTTGCGGTCGTCAATCTGGTGCGCGCCCTGGAGCAGTTGCGCGCCGCCGGCATCTGGGTGGTGGGGGCGAGCGCCGAAGCCGCCACCAGCCTCTATGACGTCGATCTGACCGGTCCGCTGGCGCTGGTGCTGGGCGGCGAAGGCGAGGGACTGCGCCGCCTGACGCGTGAGCATTGCGACGTCCTGGCGGCCATCCCACTGGCCGGGACGGTGGCCAGTCTGAACGTTTCGGCTGCGGCCGCGGTGTGTCTGTACGAGGCGCTGCGCCAGCGCCGGGCGGGCCGATCCGGCTTGCCGAAAGTGCGCTAACCCGTTAGAATTCCGCTGCTTTAGTGCCCTTGCCGTCGAACGCCGGGGCTCCTTGCCTCACCGCCAGTCATGTAGCCCTGCTGCGCTCGTCTTGCCGTAGTAGGTGTATCGGGCCACCAGGCCCCTGGTTCGGGAGGCTTTAATCCATGAGGAGCGACAATGCGTCATTATGAAGTTGTATTTATGGTTCATCCGGACCAGAGCGAGCAGGTTCCGGCCATGGTCGAGCGCTATCGCGCCATGATCGAGGCCGGCCAGGGCCGGATTCACCGCCTGGAAGACTGGGGCCGGCGCCAGCTGGCCTATCCCATCAACAAGGTCCACAAGGCCCACTACGTGCTCATGAACATCGAGTGCGGCCAGGAAGTGTTGCGCGAACTCGAGACCGCGTTCCGTTTCAACGACGCCGTGATCCGTTCCCTGACGCTGGCGCGCAAGACCGCGGTGACCGCGCCGTCGCCGCTCGTCAAGGAGAATCAGGACGAGAGCCGGCCCGTGGCCGCCGCCGAGCCCGCCGACGAGGGCAGCGAGCCCGAGGTTGGCGCCGAGGATACCGGCGCCGCGCGCGTTTAGTCTGAAACAACTTTCCAGGAGCCGAACATGTCACGTTTTTTCCGTCGTAAAAAATACTGCCGGTTCACCGCCGAGGGCGTGACCGAGATCGATTACAAGGATCTGGCCACACTCAAGGGCTATGTCACCGAGACCGGCAAGATCATCCCGTGCCGCAACACCGGCACCAAGGCGCACTACCAGCGTCAGTTGACGCGCGCCGTCAAGCTCGCGCGCTACCTGGCGCTGATGCCGTATTGCGACAGCCACCGCTAACCCGATCGCGAGGTTTCCACCATGCAAGTCATACTGCTTGAAAAAATCCGCAATCTGGGCGAACTCGGCGACCAGGTGAACGTCAAGCCCGGTTACGGGCGCAACTACCTGATCCCGCGCGGCAAGGCGGCGGTGGCCAACGCCAAGAACAAGGCCGAGTTCGAGGCGCGTCGCGCCGAACTGGAGAAGGCTCAGGTCGAGGCGCTCGCCAAGGCCAAGGAACGCGCCGAGAAGATGACCGGCGCCACGGTTCAGATCGTGCGCAAGGTCGGCGAGGAAGGCAAGTTGTTCGGCTCGGTCGGCACCCACGACATCGCCGACGCCATGACCGCCGCCGGATTTCCGCTGGCGCGCGCCGAGATCCACCTGCCGGAGGGCCCGATCAAGGCGGTTGGCGACCACGAGATCCCGGTCAGCCTGCATCCCGAGGTCAATTTCAAGATCATTGTCTCGGTGATCGGCGAATCGTAGAATGATCAACCACCGGCTGCAACGGCCGGTGGTTGAGCGGTATTTTCGCGGTTAACGATAGAGCTAAGCGGAGGATCGATGGAGGAGCGCGCCTATGCGGTCGGCAGCCAACCGGTCGTCAGCGATGCGCTGAAACTCCCGCCGCAATCCATCGAGGCCGAGTACGCCGTGCTCGGCGGCCTGCTGCTCGACAACACCCGCTTCGACCAGATCGCCGACAAGATTTCGGCCGCCGATTTCTACCGCAAGGAACATCGCCTCATCTTCAGCGCGATCAGCGCGCTGTGCGCCGAGAATAACCCGGCCGACGTCGTCACCGTCTCCGAGTGGCTGGAAAAAAACGCCGAACTCGATAACGTCGGCGGGCTCGCCTATCTCAGTTCGCTCGCCAATAATACCCCGAGCGCCGCCAATCTCCCGGCCTATGCCAACATCGTGCACGAGCGCGCGATTCTGCGTAATCTCATCCGCGTCGCCGGCGATGTCGGCAACAGCGCCTATCGTCCGGAGGGTCGCTCGGCCGCCGAGATCCTGGATCAGGCCGAGAAAAGCATCCTCGACATCAGCGAGGAGGGCGTGCGCCGGCGCGGCGGTTTTTCGCCGATCAAGGACCTGCTGACCCGGGCGGTCGATCGCATCGACACCCTGTTCCGCTCCGACAACCCGATCACCGGCGTCCCGACCGGCTTCAGCGATCTGGACGCCATGACCTCGGGTCTGCAGCCGGGCGACCTGATCATAGTCGCCGGGCGTCCGAGCATGGGCAAGACCTCGCTCGCCATGAACATGGCCGAAAACGCCGCGGTCGGCCAGAAACTGCCGGTGGCGATCTTCAGCATGGAAATGCCGGGCGAGCAGCTGGCGATGCGCATGATGGCGTCGCTCGGCCGGATCAACGCCCACAAGGTGCGCACCGGCAAGCTCGATGACGACGACTGGCCGCGCCTGACCGGCGCCATCGGCCAACTGGCCGAGGCCCCGATGTTCATCGACGACAGCGCCGGCCTGACACCGCTGGAACTGCGCTCGCGCGCCCGCCGCCTCAAGCGCGAGCACGGCCTCGGCCTGATCATCGTCGATTATCTGCAATTGATGCAATCGACCGACGTCGGCGAGAACCGCGCCACCGAGATCTCCACCATCACCCGCGCCCTGAAGAGCCTCGCCAAAGAGCTGAACGTGCCGGTGGTGGCGATGTCGCAGCTCAATCGCAGCCTGGAAAACCGCCCGAACAAGCGTCCAGTGATGTCCGATCTGCGCGAATCGGGCGCGATCGAGCAGGACGCGGACGTGATCTTCTTCATCTATCGCGACGAAGTCTACAACGAAGACAGCTCCGACAAGGGCGTCGCCGAGATCATCATCGGCAAGCAGCGCAATGGCCCGGTCGGGACCAAGCGCCTCACGTTCCTGGGCGAGTACACGCGCTTCGAGAATTACATCAGCACCGGGTTCGACGAGGGCTTTCGATGACCCGCCCGGCGCGGGCGCTGTTGTCCGCGCAGGCGCTCCGGCAAAATTTCGAGCATGTCCGGGCGGCCGCGCCCGGGGCCAAGATCATGGCGGTCATCAAGGCCAACGCCTACGGCCACGGCATGCTCTGGGCGGCGCGGCTGTTGCGCGACGCCGACGGCTTCGCGGTCGCAAGCGTCGAGGAGGGCGCGGAACTGCGCGGCGCCCACATCGCCCAGCCGATCTGCCTGCTCGAGGGGTTTTTCGACCCCGCCGAGCTTCCGTCGATTCTCGAGTATCGGCTGGCGCCGGTCGTTCATCACGCCGGCCAGCTCACGATGCTCGAACAGGCCGCCGGCCTCGCCGGCCTGGACGTCTGGCTCAAGGTCGATACCGGCATGCACCGCCTCGGTTTCCCCGTGGAGCTCGCAGCCAGCGCCGCCGCGCGCCTGGCCGCCTGTCCGGCCGTGGCCGGAGTACGCTGGCTGTCGCATTTCGCCAATGCCGACAATCGCTTCGATACCGCCACCAAGCATCAAATCGAGCGGTTTCTAAAATTGCTCGACGGACTCGCAGTCGAACGCAGCCTGGCCAACTCGGCGGCCGTCCTCGCCTGGCCGGCGAGCCACCTGGAGTGGGTGCGGCCCGGCATCATGCTGTACGGCGGGTCGCCGCTCATCGGTCATAGCGCCGCCGAACTGGGTCTCAAACCGGTGATGACCCTGCAAACCCGGCTGATCGCCGTTCATCAGCGCAATAAAGGCGAGGCCGTCGGCTACGGCGGCGATTGGATCTGCCCGGAGGACATGCCGGTCGGCGTGGCCGCGATCGGCTACGGCGACGGTTACCCGCGCCATGCGCCGCCCGGCACGCCGGTATTGGTGAACGGCGCGCGCGTGCCGCTCATCGGCCGGGTATCGATGGACATGATCACCGTCGACTTGCGCTCGCAGCCGCAGGCGCGGGTCGGCGATCCGGTGGTGTTGTGGGGCGAGGGCCTGCCCGTGGATGAGATCGCCGCCCAGGCCGGCACCATCAGCTACGAATTGCTGTGTTGCGTGACGTCGCGCATCCCGCGCGTCGAGAGTACGACGTAAGAGAGTTACTTTAGCCGCAGATGAACGCAGATAAACACAGATAAACGCGGATGCGGGCTAGAATATCCAATCCTGCTTTAGGAATTTTATCCGTGTTCATCTGCGTTCATCCGTGGCCGGCTGCTTTTGAAGTTTACTGACGACTGATATGTCAAAGCTCAAATCGGTGTTCGCCTGCAACGAGTGCGGCGCGCAGGCGCCCAAGTGGACCGGCCAGTGCCCGAGCTGCGGCGCCTGGAACAGCCTGATCGAATCCGCGGTGACGCGCGCGCCAGCTTCCGACCGGCAGGCGCGCTTCGGTTCCGCCCCCGGGGCGGCCGCCCAGACCCTCCAGCAGGTGCCGATGGAGGGCGTCGCGCGCATGAGCACCGGTCTCGCCGAGCTCGATCGGGTGCTGGGCGGCGGCCTGGTGGCCGGATCGGTGGTGCTGATCGGCGGCGATCCCGGCATCGGCAAATCCACGCTGTTGTTGCAGGCGTTGGCGGCGTTGTCCCAGCACGCGCCGGTGCTGTACGTGACCGGCGAGGAATCCACCCAGCAAGTGGCGATGCGTGCGCACCGGTTGGGCGTCAGCGCGCCGGCCATCAGGCTGCTGGCCGAGATCCGGGTCGAGCAGATCGTGAATTGCGCGGCCAGCGAGCAGCCGCGCGTGATGGTGGTCGATTCGATTCAGACGGTGTACACCGATATCCTCCAGTCCGCCCCCGGCAGCGTCGCGCAGGTGCGCGAGTCGGCCGCGCAGCTCACGCGCTTCGCCAAGCAGGCCGGGGTGGGATTGTTTCTGGTCGGACACGTCACCAAGGAGGGCGCGTTGGCCGGACCGCGCGTGCTCGAACACATGGTCGATACCGTGCTGTATTTCGAGGGCGATACCGGCAGCCAGTTTCGCATGATCCGCGCCATCAAAAACCGCTTCGGCGCGGTCAACGAAATCGGCGTGTTCGTGATGACCGAGGCCGGCCTGCGCGAGGTCGGCAATCCCTCGGCGATGTTCATCAGCCGCCATGGCGATGCCGTGCCGGGCAGCGTGGTGCTGGCCACCCAGGAGGGCACGCGTCCGCTGCTGGTCGAGGTGCAGGCGCTGGTCGACGACGCGCATGCCGCCAATCCGCGGCGGGTGAGCGTGGGGCTGGATCAGAACCGGCTGGCCATGCTGCTGGCGGTGCTGCATCGGCACGCCGGCGTGTCCATGACCGATCAGGACGTGTTCGTGAACGTCGCCGGCGGGGTGCGCGTCATGGAAACCGCCGCCGATCTGGCGGTGTTGGCGGCGGCGCTGTCGAGTATCCGCAACCGTCCGCTCGGCAAGGACCTGGTGGTGTTCGGCGAGGTTGGGCTGGCCGGCGAAGTGCGCCCGGTGCAACGCGGCGAGGCGCGCATCCGCGAGGCCGCCAAACTCGGCTTCAAGCGCGCACTGATCCCGGCAGCGAACATGCCGAAGAAACCGGAGGCCGGCATCGAACTGCTGCCGGTGCGGCGCCTGAGCGAGGCGCTGGAGTTGTTGTTTGCTTAAGGAGGCTCAGAAGAATTCACAAACTATTATTTTTCGCCGTAAAGACGCAAAGAACGCAAAGGATTTTCTCGATAAAAACGTATCTCTTTCTTTGCGCCCTTTGCGCCTTTGCGGCAAATGATAGTTAATCAAAGGTTCCCTAAAGGGGCTTATTTCAAATAGAACTGCATGCGCGAGCCGGCGATTTCGATGATGTCGCCGTTGCGCAGTTCCTTGCCGTCGGCATCGACGGCCGCGCCGTTGAGTTTCGGCTTCACCTCCGCGCCGCCGGACTGGAGGATATAGCTGCCGTCCGGGTTGCGATTGATGACGCCGGCCCGCTTGCCGGCCTTGCCGAGGTTGGTAACGGCTTTAACCAGATCGACGCGCTTGCCGCTGCTGGCCCCGCTCAGGATGAAGATCGCGCCGCTGCGGCTGCGGGTCTTTGCGGCGGGCGGTTCGGCGATCGCCGTACCGCCCTGCGCGGCGGCGGTCAGCATGGCGCTGGCCTGCTCCGGGCGAACGACCACGGTCTTGGCCAGGTCGGGGACGGCGGCGACCGCGCTTTCGTTGACGTAGATAAGCGTGTGATTGCCGATGGTGACCATATCGCCGTTACGCAGGTGATGCTTGTTGACACGCTTGTTGTTGATGAAGGTGCCGTTGGTGCTGTTCTGGTCCTGAATGAACGAATCGTCGCCGACCGTGAAGATGCTGGCGTGGGTGCCGCTCACGGCGAGATTGTCGAGGAGAATGTCGCTGCCCGGCTGCCGGCCGATATGCATGTCGCCTTGCTGGAGCACGATCTGGTCGATCACCACATCGTTGAATTTAATAATCAGTTTTCCCATGTTTGTCCTGTCCCCGAGCGTGACCGCTGAATTGCGTGGATGATTATAGTATAGAGTACAAAGTTCGGTAATTTTCAAGCCCGCGTCCGGCGGCGCGTCTTTTTGACCCGGGGTGCGGCCGGTTTGTCGGCGCGGATCGCCACCACCGACACGTTGTCGGGCCCGCCCTTGGCGTTCACCACCATGACCATCTTCTGGATGACCTCCTCCAGATTGCCGCCGTGATCGATCAGCATCCGCTGAATGTCGCTATCGGTCAGCACGTCGTTCAGGCCGTCCGAGCATAATAGGTAGACATCGCCGGCCAGGACCGAATACTCCTGGACATCGGGGCGCACCGTGGCATCCACACCGAGCGCGCGGGTCACCAGATTGCGGGTGTTGGAGGTGCGCGCCTCTTCCGGCGTGATCAGCCCCTGGCGCAGCAATTCCTGGACCATGGAGTGGTCCTCGGTGAGCCGGGTAAGCGTGCCGTCGCGCAGGCGGTAGAGCCGCGAATCGCCGACATGCGCGACGTACAATTTGCTGGCGCGAAACGCCGCGACCACCACGGTCGTGCCCATGCCGGAAAATTCCCGGCGGCTGCGCGAGGTTTCGAAAATCGTGCCGTTGGCCAGTTCCACGGCCTTGAGGATGGTCCTGGCCTCGGCGGAAATGTCATCGCCGTTTCTGCGCAGCTTGCGCGCCCGCGCGAGATTGTCGGTGAGATAACGCGAGATCACGTTCACCGCCAGCGAGCTCGCCACCTCGCCGGCCAGATGGCCGCCCATGCCGTCTGCCAGAATCGCCAGACCTTTCCGCGGGGAGATGAGATAGCAGTCCTCGTTATGGTCGCGCACCATGCCGGGATCGGTGATGCCCGCCATGGTCAGACTGCCCATACACCCTCCCCGGTCAAGTTGTTATCGGTCATGTCGCTGCCCATCGAACCTAAAGTATAGCCAAATGTATGCCCGCGCCAGGTGCGGTTTTTCCCGGGAAATACCCGGGGTTCGCCCGGGTATCACGCCAGCAGGTATTCCAGGACGCGACGATAGGTGCGCGCCAGCGCCGCCAGATCGGCGACTGCCACGCACTCGTCGATCTGGTGGATGGTGGCATTGCGCGGCCCGAGCTCGACCACCTCGGCGCCGGTCGGCGCGATGAAGCGGCCGTCGGAGGTTCCGCCCTCGGTCGACAACCGGGTATCGAGGCCGAGCTCGTCGCGGATCGCGGCACGCGCGGCGTCGACCAGGCGGCCGGCCGGCGTGAGGAACGGTTTGCCGGAGGCCGTCCAGGCGAGGTCGTAGCGCAGGCCGTGGGAGGTGAGCGTATGCTCGACGCGCTTGCGCAGTTCATCCTCGGTCACCGCAGTCGAGTAGCGAAAATTGAAATGCACCTCGAGATGCCCGGGGATGACGTTCTCGGCGCCGGTGCCGGCGTGGATGTTGGAGATCTGAAAGCCGGTCGGCGGAAAATGTTCGTTGCCGCGGTCCCACTCGGTTTGCACGAGCGCCAGCAGCGCCGGCGCGAAATCGAGGATCGGGTTGCGCGCCAGGTGCGGATAGGCGATGTGGCCTTGCTGGCCGTGCACCGTCAGGCGACCGCTCAGCGAGCCGCGCCGGCCGTTCTTGATGACGTCGCCGAGCCGGGCGTGCGAGGATGGCTCGCCCACCAGGCAATAGTCGATGTGCTCGCCGCGCGCCGTGAGCCGGTCGACCACCTTGACGGTGCCGTCTACCGATGGCCCTTCCTCGTCGGAGGTGATGAGCAGGCCGATCGAGCCCTTGTGGCCGGGATGTTGGCCGATAAAATCTTCGATGGCGGTGATGAACGCCGCCAGCGAGCCTTTCATGTCGGCGGCGCCGCGCCCGTAGAGCAGGCCGTCGCGCACCTCCGGCGTGAACGGGTCGTTCGACCATTGGCCGCGCGGGCCGGTCGGCACCACGTCGGTGTGGCCGGCGAACGCCAGCAGCGGCGCGGTCGTGCCGCGCCGCGCCCAGAAATTGTCGACCTCGCCGAAGCGCAGCCGTTCGACCTTGAACCCGAGCCGCTCGAGACGCGCGATCATCAGTTGCTGACAACCTTCGTCCTTCGGCGTGACCGAAGGCCGGGCGATCAGCTGCTTGGCCAGTTCGAGAGTTTTATCGGTCATACTATAAATTATTCTAGCCGCAGATGAACGGCCGCTCTTGCGCATCCTGCGCGCGCGGCACTTGTGCATCCATGCACATCGCGGATAAACGCAGATAAATATTCATCATCGGTTCTTGGGCTTTTTGATCCGCGCTCATCTGCGTTCATCTGCGGCTGAAATTATTACTCAAATATCCCTCAACAACTCGTTGATGCCGACCTTGGCGCGGGTCTTTTCGTCCACTTGCTTGACGATCACCGCGCAGTACAGGCTGTGGCTGCCGTCCTTCGCGGGCAGCGAGCCGGATACCACCACCGAGCCGGCCGGTACGCGGCCGTAGATGATCTCGCCGGTCGCGCGATTCAGGATCTTGGTGCTCTGGCCGATGAACACGCCCATCGAGATCACCGAGCCCTCCTCGACGATCACGCCCTCCACGACCTCGGAGCGCGCGCCGATGAAGCAGTTGTCTTCGATGATGGTCGGCGCGGCCTGCACCGGTTCGAGCACGCCGCCGATACCGACGCCGCCGCTCAAATGTACGTTCTTGCCGATCTGGGCGCAGGAACCGACCGTCGACCAGGTGTCGACCATCGTGCCCTCGTCGACATAGCCGCCGATGTTCACGTAGCTCGGCATCAGCACCGCGCTCGGCGCGATATAGGCGCCCTTGCGCACCGCCGCCGGCGGCACCACGCGGAAGCCGCCGTCGCGGAAGCTCTTGGAGTTGTAATCGGCGAACTTGGACGGTACCTTGTCGTAATAATTGGTGTATCCGCCCTTGATGAAGCTGTTGTCCTCGATGCGGAAGTACAACAGCACCGCCTTCTTGAGCCATTGATTGACCGTCCACTTGCCGTTTTTCTTCTCGGCGACGCGCGCCTTGCCGGCATCCAGCAGATTGACGGCCTCCCACACCGCGTCCTTCACATGGGTGTCGACACTGCGCGGCGTGATGCTGGCGCGCCGCTCAAAGGCTTCGTTGATGATGGATTCGATATCGCGCATGACTGGGGTTTCCTTATAGGGATTCTACATAACTTTTGATGCGTTGCGCCGCATCCGTGCATTCGGCGAGCGGCGCGACCAGCGCCAGGCGCACCCGGCCGCGCCCGGGGTTGACGCCGTCGGCCTCGCGCGACAGATAACTGCCGGGCAGCACCAGCACGTTCTCCCGGGCGTACAGGCCGCGGGCGAAGCTCTCGTCGTCCTGCGGGGTGCGCGCCCACAGATAAAACCCGGCTTGCGGTTTCTGCACGTCCATGACCGGCGCGAGAATATCGAGCGCCGCCTCGAATTTCGCGCGGTATTGGGCGCGGTTGGCGGCGACATGCGCCTCGTCGCCCCAGGCACGGATGCTGGCCGCCTGGGTGGGTCCGGGCAGGGTGCAGCCGTGATAGGTGCGGTATTGAAAGAATTGCTCCATCACCGCGCCGTCGCCGGCGACGAAGCCGGAGCGCAGCCCCGGCAGGTTGGAGCGCTTCGACAGGCTGTGAAACACCAGGCAATGCCGGTAATCCTCGAGTCCGAGGTCGTTGGCCACCTGCAGCAGGCCGGTGGGCGGATGGGCCTCGTCGAAATAAATTTCCGAATAGCATTCGTCCGAGGCGATAATGAAATCGTGCCGCTGGGCGAGTTCGATGAGCCGCGCATAGTCGGCGTGCCCCATGACCGCGCCGGTCGGGTTGCCGGGCGAGCAGACGTACACCAGCTGGGTGCGCGCCCAGATCGGTTCGGGCACGCGCTCGAATTCCATGCGATAGCCGGAATCCGGCAGGGTGTTCAGGTAATACGGCTCGGCCCCGGCCAGCAACGCCGCGCCTTCGTAGATTTGGTAGAACGGATTGGGCATCATGACGATCGGACGCGCGTGGCCGGCGCGGTCGACCACCGCCTGCGCCGCCGAGAACAGCGCCTCGCGCGTACCGCAGGCCGGCAGGACATGGCGCTCGGGATCGAGCGGCACTTTGTCGAGCCCGAAGCGCCGTGTCGCCCAGGCGGCGATGGCGGTGCGCAGCGCGGCCTGACCGCGGGTAGTGGGGTAGCTCGATAGCGTGGCCAACTGCGCGGCCAGTTCCTCCAGCACCATCGCCGGCGCCGCATGCTGCGGTTCGCCGACCGACAGTCGGATCGCGCCCTTGCCGGAGGCCGGAGAGACGCCTTGAATCAGCCGCGCGAGCTTGTGAAACGGGTAGGGCTGGAGCTGCTCGAGCCTTGGATTCATCTAAGGAAGACCTACTCCGCTATGCTGCGTTCGTCTTGTCATAAGATATGAAGCCCTACTACGCTTCGCTGCGTTCATCTTGTCATATGATACTGTAGCCTTACTACGCTACGTTTCGTTCGTCTTGCCATACGATACCGAAGCCCAATTATGTCTTTGTCGGAACAATGTCCATAAGGCGAGCTTCGCGGCGTTCGTCTTGTCATTGATATTAGTTTCGCGATCGAAACGATAATTATACGGTAACCGCCACATGCCAGCCAACCGCCCATCCGCGTTCCTACCGATAACGAGCCTGCTCGCCGGCGCCGCCCTCTGGGGGTTGGTCTGGTATCCGATGCGGTTGCTGGAGGCCGGCGGGTTGCGCGGTCTGTGGCTGGTGCTGGTGCTGTATGCCGCGGCGCTCGCCTGTGGTCTGGCCTGGGCGGGTCCGCGGCTGCGCGGGTTCTCGCAACTACCGGGCTGGTCGCTGTTGCTGATGCTCTCGGCGGGTTGGACCAACCTGGCGTTCGTGCTCGCCATCGTCGACGGCAATGTGCTGCGAGTGTTGCTGCTGTTTTATCTCTCGCCGCTGTGGGCGGTGCTGTTTGGCTGGTGGTTATTGGGAGAGCGCCCTAGCCGCGCCGGTTTGGCGAGCTTGGTGGTGGCCATGAGCGGCGCGTTGTTGATGTTGTGGAACCCCACGGCCGGATTTCCATGGCCGCAAGATCAGACCGATTGGCTGGCGTTGTCGTCGGGTTTGGCGTTTGCGCTTTCGAATGTCGCGGTGCGCAAGGCGACAGTACTATCGATCGCTGCTAAATCCGTTGCTGCCTGGCTGGGCGTGGTATTGATGAGCACGGCGCTGATCGCATTCGTTCACCCCATTGCGCCGGCCATCGAAACCCCGGTGGCGCTCGGCGCGGTCATGCTCGGCGTGTTCGGAATCTTCACCATGACCGCCCTGGTCCAGTACGGCGTTACCCACATGCCGGTGCATCGTTCGGCGGTGATCCTGCTGTTCGAGTTGATTGTCGGCGCGCTGTCGCAGCAGTTATTGACCGATGAGATTGTGACGCTGCGCGAGTGGGTGGGTGGGGGGTTGATTATAGTGGGCGCCTATCTGGCGGCGCGGGTAACGGAGTAGTTTGTTATTTGGTAGCAAGCGGGATTGTATCGCCTGCGGCGATAGGTTTTATCTTGCGGTTCCCGCACCGCGGGCGGGGTACTTAGACTCAGACCCTCCCTGGTCTTCTCCCTGACGGGCAGACCTTAACGCGGTCTGTCCAAATTCGCTCCCAGCGAATTTGTCTTGTCGCGACAAGACCCGTTTGCCGGGA